>JBGTIZ010000250.1:0-10779 GCA_041745395.1 Promineifilaceae bacterium (SeqCode)
AATCAGTAACGTACTTTTTTTGACAAAAGGCGTCTCTTCTCAACCGACTAGCTTCGTCGTGGCCTGCGGCCACGACTCGCTGGAAAGAGGGTGTTTTTTTCGTTTGGGCAGTTGCCCAAACAAAAAAAACACCCTTATGACAGGCGAGCCGCCGTAGGCGGCGAGGTGTGCCGAGACAGGATTTTTTGTGTGAGTAATTTGTGACCAATACAAAAAATAGAGTAATGCGTTAAGTGTACCCTGAAAAAAGGACGAGGGAGAGGGACGAAAAGGGGCGGGTCTTCTCCAGAAAACCTCCACGAACTATGCCAGTAAGCGTTCAGACCCTAAGGGTCTTTCTCGAGTACAACAGACGCGCTTACGGCTTAAAGCTTAAAGCTTAAAGCTTATGGCTCACCACTTCCAGCTTATACCTCTTAGACACAATATTTGCAGAACACATACAGTTTCTCCACAACTTCTCCACACTCGTTCCCTACAATAGGACAGGTGTGCAGGAAGAGGAAGTAGTAAGAGGCTACCTCGCACCTCGCACTTCGCACTTCATCAAAAATCTAACCAGTAGGGATAAACCTATGAACCCAAACAAATCTTCTAAACCTTTTACCCGTCTCCTGACAGTTGTCGCCCTCACGGCCGTGGTTTTTCTCCTAGCCGCCTGTGGCACCAGCGGCAACTCAGCCAACAGCGGCGACATCGTTGAAGCCTTCATTGGCGATTTATCCGCCAGTGCCTCCGCCAGCGGGCAAATCCAAGCCGTGCAAACCGCCCAGCTTGCTTTTCAGGCCAACGGCCGTGTGCAAGAAATCGCGGTACGCGTCGGCGACCAAGTTGCGGCGGGTGACGTGCTAGCCGTTCTTGAATCAGACACCCAAGCCCTAGACCTCGAGAACGCCACGCAAACCCTCGCCATTCGCCAAGCCAGCTTAGCCGCCCTATACAGCACCCCCACCGCCGCCGCCGTCACCAACGCCGAAGCGGCCGTGGCTAGTGCCCAAGCGCGGCTAGACACCCTGCTAGCCGGCCCCAGCGAAGCGGAAATCGCCGCCGCCGAAGCCAACCTACGCGCCGCGCAGAGCCAAATCTGGGCCAACAGCGCGTCTCTCAGCGGGGTACAAAACGCAGTCACCGACGCCGATTTAGAATCGGCCCGCGCGGAACTGGTCGCCGCTGAATATCAATATGAGCAAATCCGGGAAATTACGGACGAATTTTCGGTCAAGCAGTTAGATGACCAGTTGCAAAGCGCGTACAGCAATTTAGAAATTGCTCGCGCCCGTTACGAAGCGGTCTTGAGCGGGGCGAATGAAAACGACGTGCTTCAGGCACAAAGCTCTATCTCCTCGGCTGTAGGCCAACGGGACAGTGTGCAAGCCTCTCTTGATGACCTGCTCTCAGGCGCGACGGCGGCCGAAATCGCCAGCGCGGAAGCGGAGCTAGAACGTGCCCAAGTAAGTTTGGCGCAACTGCTCGACCCGCCCGCCACAGAAGACATAGCCATCGCGGAAGCGAACATCGCCCAAGCCGAAATTAGCGTCGAGAGTGTGCAGGCGCAATTGGCAAAAACACAGTTAATCGCCCCATTTGATGGCGTGGTCACGGCCGTGAACATTCAAGTTGGCGAATTCCCCAGCGGTATCGCCCTAACCCTCGCCAACAATACCACCCTCGAGATTATTCTCAGCGTAGACGAGCTAGACATCGGCAATTTATACGAAGGGCAAGAAGCGATTATCACGCTAGACAGCTTCCCCGATGCGGTTCTCGATAGCACCATCAGCCAAATCTCCCCGTCTGCCAACGTCAATCCCAGTAGCGACCTCGTGACGTATGACGTCCACCTGACGCTCAACGACACGGCCGACCTGCCCATCCGTTTGGGCATGACGGCCAACGCGCAACTGCTCACCAGCGAGCGGAACGATGTCCTGCTTGTGGCTAACCGCGCCATTCGCGCCGACCGGGAAGCGGGACGCTATTTTGTCAACCGCGTCACCGCCACCGCAGAGAATGGCATGCCCACCACCGAAGAAGTTGAAGTCACCATCGGCCTACGTGATAACCAGTACACCGAAGTGACCAGCGGCCTCTCCGCCGGCGACCAGCTTGTGATTGGCTCAGCCATTCCAACCGTGAACTTTGGCCCACCACAATAAGGGCGCGAGGGCGAGAGCAAGAGAGAAAGAGAGGAAGAGATTGCCCTTCGCCCCTCGCACTTCGCACTTCGCACTTCGCACATATATTAAAGAAGGTATTGAACAACTATGACACGTAACAGATGGATTATTCTCGTGGTTATCACGGCCGTGTTGCTGGTAGCAGGCGGCGTGTGGTGGACCCAAAGCAACGCCAGCGGCGCGGAAACAGACAGCGCCACAGCCGACAACGGTGACGCGATTGTCCGCGTCACGCGGGGAAACTTGGCCGCCAGCGCCACGGCCTCCGGCCAGCTACAAGCCCAGCGTCAAGCCAACTTATCATTCACAACGCCCGGTTTGGTCACGGCCGTGTTGGTGAGCGTGGGCGATGAAGTCGCCACAGGCGACCCGCTCATTCAGCTTAGCACCACCGATTTGGAACGCGCCGTGCGCACGGCCGAGCAAACAGTGATTATCCAGCAGGCCAACCACGACCGCCTGCTCCGGGGCGCATCTGATTTAGACACGGCCGTGGCCGAATCCGCCCTAGCCAGTGCCCAGCAATCACTCGCTGGCCTGCTAGATGGCCCCAACAGCGCGGCCGTGGTCGCCCAAGAATCCCGCGTGCGCACCGCCAACGCCAACGTGCAGTCCGCCTTTGCTCGCCTACAGCAAGCCCGCAGTGGCGGCGGCGACACCGCCCTTTTGGAAGCACAACGCGCCCTAGACCAAGCCATCGTCGCCCAGCGGCAAGCGGAAGAAGCGCATGTACGCACCTTTGATTGTGAAACCATCAACGGCGAAACGGTTTGCACGGGCGGCTCGGAAGCAGAGCAAGCGGCGCGGGTTCCCGCCCAGCAGGCCAACGCACAACTGGCCGCCGCCCAAGAGCGATACAACCAAGTCGCCAACGGCAACCCTGACACGATTTCGCAACTAGAAGCGAGCCTCGCGGCGGCCACGGCCGACCGTGATGCGGCGCAAGCTCAGCTAGAGCAAGCGCTCGCTGGCCCCACCGCCGCCCAAATCGCCCAAGCGGAAGCGGCTGTCGCCCAAGCGCAGTTGACCTTGGATAATCTGGTGCGCGGGGCCACGGTCGAGCAAATTCAGCAGTCGGAAGCGCAATTGCGTCAAGCAGAAATCAGCTTGGAATTGATGCAAAAGCAGTTGGCCGAAGCGACGTTGACCGCCCCGTTTGCGGGCGTTATCACGGCCGTGAATGTAAGTATCGGCGAACAGGCAAGTGGCCCAGTCGTCTCTCTGTTAGACACGGACAGTTTGGAAGTGGTGCTGAGTGTGGATGAAATTGACATCGGGGCATTGCGTGAGGGGCAAGCGGCTGAATTGCGGTTTGAAAGTTACCCAGACACGGCCGTGGGGGGGGAAATTGCCGCCATCGCGCCCAGCAGTACCGCCAGCAACAGCACCATCGTCGCCTACGAAGTTCACCTTGCTTTGGGCGAACATGACCTGCCTCTGCGCGTGGGCATGACCGCCAACGCCAATTTAATCACGGGCGAACGCAACGACGTGCTCCTCGTGCCCAATAGGGCCATCACCATTAACCGCACCACAGGCACCTACACCGTCCGCCGCCTAGACGCCTCCGCCGCCAATGGTTTTGAAGAAATCGAAATCCAAATTGGCCTGCGTGACAACCAGTTCACCCAAGTGCTAGACGGCCTGAACGAAGGAGATCAACTGCTTATTGGCAACACCATCCCCAGCGCGTTTGGTCCCGGCAACGGCGGCCCGCCGCAAAATTAGCAATTGGCAATTGTCAATTATCAATTGCCAATTGCTACGTCCGCCCTTCGCACACAAAAAGAGATAACTATGAGCATGATTCACCTCGACAACATCACCAAATCCTACGAAATGGGAACCCAGGTCGTACACGCCCTGCGCGGCGTCTCGCTCGACATCAAAGCGGGCGAATTTGTAGCCATCATGGGGCCATCTGGCTCAGGCAAAAGCACTTTGATGAACATTCTGGGCTGTTTGGACATCCCCACCGACGGGATTTACCTGCTGGACAACATTGACGTGAGCAACATGGACGACAACGAACAGGCTCGCGTGCGCAACCAGCGCATCGGCTTTGTGTTCCAGCGGTTTAATTTGCTGGCACGTACCCAAGCTCTCAAGCAGGTCTCCCTGCCCCTCATGTACTCGGGCGTACGCGCCACCGAACGGGCAGAACGCGCCCGCCAAGCGCTCGAATCCGTGGGCTTGGGCGACCGCGTTGACCATAAGCCAGATGAGCTTTCGGGCGGTCAGCAACAGCGGGTTGCTATTGCGCGCGCGCTGGTTAACCAGCCCAAAATCATTTTGGCGGATGAACCAACGGGGGCGTTAGATAGCGTTTCGGGCAATGAAGTGATGAACATTTTTGAGCGGTTGCACGAAGAAGGGATTACGGTCATCATCGTGACTCATGAAGCAGAAGTTGCCGCCCGCACCAAGCGCACCATCTGGATTCGAGACGGCGTCATTGTCAGCGACGGCCCCTCTGATTTGGTAGAAACCCAACACATCCCACAGCAATGAGCAATGAACAAGGGTCAATGAGCAAATCAGGCTCCTTTGCTCATTGCTCATTGTTAATTGTTCATTGCCCATAGGTGATAAAATGAATCTTTCGGAAAGTGTTTTAACCGCTTTAGACAGTTTGGTAGCGAATAAATTGCGCTCGGCTCTGACGATGCTGGGGGTGATTATTGGGGTCGCGGCCGTGATTGCGCTGATGTCGCTGGGCAATGGCTTTAGCACCTTTATCAGTAGCGAAATCCAATCAATTGGCACCAATCTGATTTATATTTTGCCCGACACAGAGAACAGTAACGGCCAGCCAACGCTGACCTTGCGTGATGTGAACGCACTCACAGAGCCGGGCCGAGCCACGGCCGTGCAGGATGCGACGGCCAATATTCAGGGACGGCGAGAAGTAATCTACGCGGGTCGTAATATGTTTACGACTGTAAACGGCGTCATGTCCAACTATTTTGAGCTAAATAATTTAATGGAGCTACAGGCGGGCAATCTGCTGACGCAAACGGATATAGACACGCGCGGCCGGGTGGCTGTGCTTGGCTCGGACGCGGCGGAGCGGCTGTTTGGGGATGAGTTTGCCATTGGCCGCTCGGTGCGGGTCAACGGCGTTGGGTATGAGGTCGTCGGCGTACTGACGGAGCGGGGCGGCGGCCCCGGCGGCAGTACGGATGATGTGGTGTATGTGCCGATTAGCACGGCGCAGGAGCGGCTGTTCTCTAGCCGCACGCGCAGTGGGGAGCGGGCGGTCTCGACAATTATTGCCCAAGCCGTGAGTGAGGAGTTAGCCACGGAAGCGGCGGAACAAATCACGGCCGTGTTGCGTGAAGAACACAACATCGCCTATGCCGCCGATGATGATTTCCAAATTTTGAGCCAGAATGATTTGCTTGCCACCTTCAGCGTCATCACGGGCACGCTCACCCTCTTTTTAGGCTCGATTGCGGGTATTTCTCTGCTGGTGGGCGGCATTGGCATCATGAACATTATGCTGGTCAGCGTGACGGAGCGCACCCGCGAAATCGGCATTCGTAAATCGGTGGGCGCTCTCAAACGGGATATTTTGATGCAGTTCTTAATAGAGTCGCTCTTTCTAAGCCTAATTGGGGGGATTATTGGCATTGTGCTGGGAATTGCCATGTCGCAGGTGGCGGGCAATTTCTTGGGAAATGTCACGCCTGTGGTAGATTTGTTCACGGTTATCTTGGCGACGACGTTCTCGGCGGGGGTCGGGCTGGTATTTGGCATTTATCCAGCATGGCGGGCGTCGAATTTGCAACCGATTGAAGCACTTAGGTATGAGTAGTGAGTAACGAGCGATGAGCGATGAGTGCGCCTTGCGGCGCGAGTGGCCTGCGGCCAAGTAGTCAGTCGTTGGCGATAGGTTCACTGAATACTCGAGCCGTAGGCTCACTGAAAAACTATCCCCCCATGAAAACCATTCTTGTCGTAGATGATGACCGGGAAATTGTGCGGCTGGTACAGGGGTATTTGCGCCAAGCAGGGTTTGAGGTGTTGCGGGCGTATGATGGACACACGGCCGTGTCTCTGCTCTCTAACCCGCACGAACAACCCGACCTGCTCATCCTCGACCTGATGCTTCCTGACCAAGACGGCTGGGAAATCACCAAAATTGTGCGCCGCAACGACCAGATCAAGGCTCTGCCGATTATTATGCTGACGGCGAGGGTGGATGATGTGGACAAAATTGTGGGGCTGGAGCTGGGCGCGGATGATTACATCACCAAGCCGTTTAACCCGCGTGAGGTGGTGGCACGGGTGCGGGCATTGCTCCGCCGGCAGGAGCTAGATCAAGAGGCAGGACAGGGGGGAATGGGCAACACGGCCGTGTTTCAGGCCGGCCTGCTCCAATTAGACCCCGCCCGTCGGCAAGCCAAACTGGGCGACACCCTGCTCGACCTCACCCCGACTGAATTTGAACTACTCCACGTCATGCTGGAAAGCCCTGGTTACGCCTTCACCCGCGACGAACTCATCGAGCGCGGGCTGGGCTACAACTATGACGGTTTGGGACGCACGTTGGACAGCCACATCAAAAATTTGCGCCGCAAAATCGAACCAGACCCCAAAAATCCCACCTATATTCAAACCGTATACGGCATTGGCTATCGCCTGACGGACATGAGCGACCCTGCATGAATCGTTTCTGGGTACGCCTCAGCTTGGCCTTTGTGACCGTTGTGTTGCTGGTCGTATTTTTGCCTTTTTTGTTGAGCCTCATGGGGGAGATGCTGGGCTTATCGCCTCCCAACCCACTGGCGGCTGAGATTCCTGAAGATGTGCAGGAGCGCATCTGGTTGATTATGCAGAGGACGATTCCGCTGAGTTTACTGCGGCTGTTTTTGCTCACGGCCGTGGTGGCAATCATTGCGGGCGTCTGGTTTAGCCGCAGTCTGACCGCCCCCGTACTCCACCTAGAACGAGCCGCCCGCGACATTGGCGACCAAGATTTGAGCCGTCGCGTGGCCGTGACGGGGAGCGACGAAATCCAAGCCCTTGCCCACGCCTTCAACGACATGGCCGCTAAATTAGAGCGAGCCGAAACAACTCGCCGTCACTTGCTCAGCGACGTGGCGCACGAAATTCGCACCCCGCTAACCGTCATTCAGGGCAATCTCCGCGCCCTGCTCGACGATGTGTATCCCCTCGATAAAGAAGAGATTGCCCGCCTCTATGACCAAACGCGCCACCTGACGCGCATGGTAGATGATTTGCACCTGCTGGCACAGGCGGAAGCGCACCAACTACCGCTGAACATGAGCGAAATTGCCCTCGTGCCGCTAGTGCAAAATGCGGCCGAGTTTTTTCGCGCCACGGCCGAGAGCCAGCAGGTCACGATTCGGGTGGAGATATTGGGCAAGCACCCGCACATCACGGCCGACGCCGCCCGCCTGACCCAAGTGCTACACAATTTGCTGAGCAACGCCCTGCGCCACACGCCCGCTGGAGGAAAAATAACGGTGCAGGTGGAGCAAAAAGGGGAGGGAGTAATGCTGGCGGTAGCGGACACAGGAGAAGGGATTGCCCCTGAGCATTTGGGGCAAGTGTTTGGGCGGTTTTATCGGGTGGATCCGGCTCGGCGGCGGGATATGGGGGGTACAGGACTGGGCTTGGCTCTGGCAAAGGCGATGGTGGAGGCGCATGGGGGGAGTATCACGGCCGTGAGTGCGGGTGTGGGGCAAGGGACGCAATTTGTTATTCGTCTGAAAAGTGAGGCGTAAGAAGTACAGCTTGCCCCTCGCACCTTGCACCCACTATAATCAACTTATGTCACATACTCGACAGGAGGTCATGATGAACGACACAACCCAGCTTATTGTACGCACGGGGCGCGGTTTAACCATTGCGGGAACGCGCATTACGATTTATAGCGTCATGGATTACCTCAAGCAGGATTGGCCGCCCAAGCTGATTAAAGATTTTTTTGATTTAACACAAGAGCAACTCACGGCCGTGTTGGCCTACATTGAAGCCCATCAGGCCGAAGTGGAAGCAGAGTATGCCCTCGTATTGCAAAAAGCGGAAGAAAATCGTCGCTACTGGACTGAATACAATCGCGCCCATTTAGCCCATGTCGCCGCTATGCCCCACACCGCCGAGCATGAGGCCATCTGGCACAAGTTAAAGGAAAGACAGGCAAAATTGGAAACAGCCTAATGGTTATTTTGTCTGACCATGACATCGAGGGACACGCACACGCTTTGTTTGGCGTCTTGGGAGCCGAAGGTTGGCTAGAACTGGTTGACCTGCGCTTGACAACCTTTACCGAAATCAATCTGCCCTTCAACAGTTCAGACCGCGCTGTTTGGCGCTTTGCGCAAGCAAATGGGATGGTGCTATTGACGAATAATCGCAATTTGGATGGAGAAGATTCGCTAGAGCAAACCCTGCGCGAAGAAAATCAGCCCACCTCTCTACCTATTGTCACCATCGCCAACGTGGGTCGGCTATCCGAAAGACAGTATCGAGAACGGTGTGCTTTCAAGCTTTTGGAGATTGTGCTGGAGTTGCCCAAACATTTGGGGCGGAGCCGCATTTATATTCCGTTTTAGCTGAACCATTCCTCCCTGGCTCTTTGCACCCCGCCCCCAACCCATTATAATCAAACTATGTCTTACGAACCGTATCCACCAGCCTCCGCCGAGGAGGCGTATCAACCCACGGCCGTGCAGTTAGCCCGCGCCGCTCAACTCAAGCGGCACACGCGGCTCTATTACCTCGTGCCCATCGTGCTACTCTTGGTCATTGTGGCTCTAACAGGCATCGCCCTGCTGGCGCTGGCCTTTGTGCCCCAAGCCGACCAAAACTATCGTATCGTTATTTCGGGCGTGGCAGACTTGATTATCTTGACCACGGCCATGACGCTGACGCCGCTCTGCCTGATTTTGCCCGTAGGAGCGATCGCCCTCTATTTTTATGATAAAGAGCGGGAGCATACGCGGGTGGAATCATTACAGCGTTTGTTGTGGCGGGTGGATAATCAAGTAGACAAGGTACGGGAGAACACGGCCGTGTATACGCACAAAGCGGTCAAACCTGTTATCTGGTTTAACAGCTATCTCACGGCCGTGCGGCATACCCTACACCGACTAAAACAACTACTATTTGGAGGATAAACCCTAATGAGTGAAGAAATAACCCCCAACAATAATAATGACAGTTGGTCAAGCAAATGGCTGGTGGGCGGCACGTTACTCGGCGCCCTGCTTGGCCTGACCACCGCCTACCTCATGGTGCGCAACGCCCGCGCCACCCACGGCGGCCCCCCCGAAATCGGCGTCCGTGAAGGCGTCGGCGCAAGCATCGCCGTTCTCGGCGTCGTGCGCTCCCTCGCCAGCCTAGGAGATTAAAGGAGTCGTAAGCTTTAAGCCGTAAGCCGCAAGCCGTAAGCTTTTGTCACACGAGCGCGATTGTTATCACTCAACAAGCTTATAGCTTATGGCTCATAGCTTATAGCTCTATTTAATCGTTATCACCCCCGCCCAAGCGCACCGGCACTGACTTTGTTTGGTCAGTGCCGGCTGTCCCGTAATTTTTATCTTAGGGGAGCCGGGGAGCCACGTCCCCGCCATGACGGGGATACAGGGTTGGGGGGTCAACGCGCCCATAGCGGCCGCCGTGGCCGCCTGTACCTGTGGATTGCTCAAGGATTGGCACATGCCAAAAGGCATGATGTTTTTCATGGGCACACAATCCGCCACTGTAGCCACGGGCAAACTAAGGCCACTGATTCGTTTTTCAGGCGTTACTTGCAAAACCGAGGGTGCAACCCCCATACTGCATTGCAGAACAGCACCTTGGGTAACTAAGTTTTTCATTATTCCTCCGATTTTGGTAAGAGATGGTAACTACCAACCTAGATTGGACCAATTCACTCTGGTGAGTACAGTCACTAAAATACTATGCACTGCAAGTGCATAGGTTTGGCACTAAAGTGCCTTCGGTGACTTTCGCACCGACTGAAAGCTGAGGGACTAAAAGTCCATAGCTTTCAGTATCAATACGCTTAAGCGCACTGAAAGTCATTCGAAACAGTAAAAAGTTAAAAGTTGGGACTGTCTGACACGCCTTGAGCAGAACGTCAAACACTTCTTACTTCTCGCTTTTTACTTCTTACTCAAAGAGCTTACGGTTTCCAAGCAATCCCAGCCAAACGCCAAACCACACGGCCGTGGCAAAAACCCACCCCGACAGTGCAAACGCCGAAATCCCCGACAGCAACGTCCCCACCGTACAACCCAGCGCCGTCAGCGACCCCCAACCCATCAACACCCCCCCCACAAACGCCGTCACGCTATTCCCCGCCGTCAGGCGTGAAAGCTGAAACCGCCCCCCCAGCAAACTGACCGCCAGCGAAGCCAAAACCAGCCCCAAAATCAGCCAGCCATTATCCGTAATCGTTCTGACCACCTGCGTTGCGCATCCCGCCAACGTGTCCAACCCGTGGAGCCGCACGGGGAGCAGAGCCGTTTCACTCAGCGCGGTGCGGGTCACCGTGCCCAACTGCGCCGTCACGCCCAGCGGCTCCACCCGTAAATAAGCCACCATGCCCACAAACCCCACAATCGCG
>JBGTIZ010000251.1:0-12181 GCA_041745395.1 Promineifilaceae bacterium (SeqCode)
AGGTTTGGCACTAAAGTGCCTTCGGTGACTTTCGCACCGACTGAAAGCTGAGGGACTAAAAGTCCATAGCTTTCACTATCAATACGCTTAAGCGCACTGAAAGTCATTCGAAACAGTAAATTCGTTGATATAGCAACCAATTGTACAAAGTACACAACAAATCAGCGTAATCTTCTACAGGGTTGTCAATAGATTCTCCCTTATTACTTCCCTATACTTATAAATGAGTTTGCAAAGAGCGCGGCTCATGGGAAGTAGTGGGGTTAGAGGCGAACAGTTACTGTTCGCCTCTACTTTTTTTAGGGGCGATTCGCTCGTAGTAACGGCTTCAGCCGTTTTTACCCAAAATCAAACAAACAATCACGGCCGTGGACATCCCCTATTTTTTGTCCACGGCCGTGTTTCATTTGTGAAATTAGACACTTTACCCAGCAAAACCAGCTTAATCTTGTTGCACCTTGCACTATGGACAGGCTATAATGTCCGTCATACACTTGTGGTATATCACGCATTCAACATTATTCATCCGAGAAAATGAACTATCTTCGCCCAGCCTCAGCAGTAGCTCTAGTCGTCCTACTTATTAGCATCCTTATTATTGGCAATAAGGACTAATTTGACGCTGGGACAGAATGGCAGGATAGCAACAGTAAGATACCTACCAAAAGCCGCCCAGAGGGCGGCTTTTTTCGTATCACACAGCTATCTTCACCGTTACGGGTCTTGCGGATTTTGTTTTCAATAAGTGCCATGTTTCACGTGTCATGTTTCACGTGGTTTTTCTCTGGGCATAGCTTGTCCAGCCCAAACAACCACCAATTGAATCCATGAATTTCCAAAGAGCCACCGTTACCAAATCGTTTAACACCACGCTTACCATCATAAACAAGTTCACAGCTTATAGCTTACGGCTTACGGCTCATAGCTTATAGCTTTCACAAAGAGGAGAAAAATCTCATGGGTAGAACAGTAACTGGCGCCCAAATCATCTGGGAAGCCCTCATCGCTGAGGGAACCGACGTTTGCTTCGGTATGCCGGGGGGGGCCATTTTGCCCGCCTACGACGCCCTCGCCAAATATAAATATGACCAGCAAATCAAGCACGTTTTAGTCACCCACGAACAAGGCGCCTCCCATATGGCTGACGGCTTCGCCCGCGCCACAGGGCGCGTCGGCGTCTGCATCGCCACCTCTGGCCCTGGCGCCCTGAACCTGATGACGGGCTTAGCCACGGCCAACATGGACTCCGTGCCCATCGTGGCTATTACCGGCCAAGTTCCTATCTCTTTACTCGGCCGTGATGGTTTCCAAGAAGCGGACATTCAAGGGGTTAGCCTGCCCATCACCAAGCATAATTATCTCGTGACCAATGTGGCCGACCTCGGCCGTGCTATCAAAGAAGCGTTCTACATCGCCCGCACGGGTCGCCCTGGCCCTGTTCTGGTAGACGTCACCAAAGATGTGCAAAATGCCGAGGTGGCTGACTTTGATTACGCTTCCATCGAATTTGACCTGCCCGGCTACAAGCCACAACTGCTCTCCGCCGATGAAAGCTCCGTGGCGCGAGCCGCTATGCTCATCAACGAAGCGAGCCAGCCCGTCATCGTCGCGGGGCAAGGCGTTTCCATTGCCAAAGCAGAGCAAGAGCTACGCATCTTGGCCGAAAAAGCGCAAATTCCCGTGGCGACCAGCCTGCTCGGTATCGGCACCTTTCCCGCCACCCACCCGCTTTCGATTAGCTGGGGCGGGATGCACGGGGAAGCGTATTGCAATTTTGCCCTGCAAGAGTGCGACGTGCTGGTCGCTATTGGCGCCCGGCTGGACGACCGCCTGACCGGGGCGTTTGACACCTTTGCCCCCAAAGCAAAAATTGTGCACATTGATATTGACCCCGCCGAAATGGGTAAAAACCTCATCATTGACACCCCCCTCGTCGGTGATGCTTTGCTCACTTTGCGCAATCTCATCCCCCAAGTAGACCCCAACGAACACCCCGACTGGCTGGCGCAAATTCAAGAATGGAAACAGGAAACAACCGATCGTGACCTGCTCCAACAAGAAGAAGGGCCGTTAAACGCTCCCTTTATTTGCCGCCAACTGTGGCACATGACCGATGAAGGGGACGCCACCATCGTGACCGACGTCGGCCAGCACCAGATGTGGGAAGCGCAATATTTCCCCCATACCAAACGGCGCAGTTTGCTGACCTCTGGCGGTTTGGGCACAATGGGCTACGCTCTGCCCGCCGCTATTGGGGCACAGATGGGCTGTCCCCAAGAAGAAGTGTGGGTCATGGCAGGTGATGGCGGGTTCCAAATGACCATGATTGAGCTAAAAACGGTCGCGGAGCAAAACTTACCCGTCAAAATTGCGATCATCAACAATGGCTTTTTGGGCATGGTTCAGCAATGGCAAGATGTGTTCTACGAGCAACGCTACTCAGGCACGCCGTTGCGCAACCCCGATTTTGTCAAAATTGCGGATGCGTATGGCATTCCTGGCCAACTCGTCAGTGAAAAAGAAGATGTAGAAGCGGCCATTCGCACTGCGCAACAAACAGATGGCCCGTATCTCATTGAGTTCCGTGTGCCCACGGAGCATGTGTACCCGATGGTTCCCGCTGGTAAAAGCAATGCGGATATGATTCGTCGCCCCGCACCGATGATGTTCCACGAGGATGAGGAGTAAGCTCATGAGTCAGCAAACTGATTTTGAAAAACATACGATGATTGCCTGGATGGAAGACAAGCCGGGCGTGTTGAACCGCGTGGCAGGTTTGTTTAGCCGCCGCAACTTTAATATTGAAAGCCTGACGGTAGGCCATAGCGAACAGCCAGGAATTAGCCGCATGACGTTTGTGGCCACGGGCACGCCGCGGGATATGCGCCAAATAAAGACGCAACTGTTCAAGCTGATTAATGTCACGGCCGTGGAAGATGTCACAGACCGCCCCGCTATCCAGCGGGAACTCGCCCTCATCAAAGTCCACGCCGACAGCAACACCCGCCAAGAAGTCGTGCAGTTGGCGGAGCTACACCAAGCCGAAATCGTAGACGTCAACATTGATTCGGTCGTGGTGCAAATGGTTGCCCGCCCCGAAAAAGTAGACTCTCTGCTCACCCTCATGGAGCATTTCGGCGTGGTCGAAATGGTGCGAACAGGTAGCGTGGCCATGGTTCGCAGTGAAAAAACACCGCCCGCTTATAAACAATGAGTAATGAACAATGAATAATGAGTAAAGAGGTTGGATGCTGAGCGTGGCCTGCACTGCACTTCGCACCTCGCACCTCGCACCTCGCACCTTGTACTCTGCACCTCACACTTAACACTTCACTATCACCTAAATTGGAGGAATATTTTGGCTAACATTTATTATGACAAAGATGCAGATATGACCCGCCTAGAGGGCAAAACGATTGCTGTGATTGGCTATGGCAGTCAGGGTCACGCCCACGCGCTCAACGCCTTGAACTCAGGGCAAAAGGTCGTCGTTGGACTATATGAAGGTAGTCCAAGCTGGGCCAAAGCGGAAGCGGACGGCTTAGAAGTGATGACCACGGCCGTGGCTGTCCAAAAAGCAGACGTCATTATGATTCTGCTCCCCGACACCACACAAGGCTCCGTGTACGAAAGCGACATTAAACCCCACCTGCGGGCAGGCCAAACCCTGATGTTTGCCCACGGCTTCAACATTCTCTACGGGCAAATCACCCCGCCCGAAAACGTAGACGTCAGCCTGGTTGCCCCCAAAGCGCCGGGCCACCGCGTGCGCGAGCTATACACCGAAGGGGTCGGTACACCGGGCTTGGTCGCCGTGTATCAGGACGCCAGTGGCGAAGCGTTGGAGAATGCCCTGGCCTACGCCAAAGCGATTGGCTGTACCCGCGCCGGCACGCTAGAAACGACCTTCCGCGAAGAAACAGAAACGGATTTGTTCGGCGAACAAGCGGTGCTGTGCGGCGGCGCGAGCGCGTTGGTGCAAGCAGGTTTTGAGACGCTGGTGGATGCTGGTTATCAGCCCGAAATCGCCTATTTTGAATGCCTGCATGAGCTAAAGCTCATCGTTGACCTGATGTATCAGGGTGGTATGAGCTACATGCGTTACAGCATCAGCGACACGGCCGAGTATGGAGATTATACGGCCGGGCCAAAGATCATCACCGATGATACCAAAGCCGCCATGCGCCAAATCTTGGCCGATATTCAATCTGGCTCTTTTGCTGAAGAGTGGATTGACGAGAACGCCAACGGCCGTCCCAATTTTAATGCGATGCGTAAACACGGCCGTGAAGCCCGCATCGAAGCCGTCGGCAAAACCCTGCGCGGCATGATGCCCTTCCTGAACCCCAAAGAAATGGAATAACTAGGCGCGAGGTGCGAGGTGCAAAGTGCGACGGTGTTTGGCTTCGCACATCGCCCCTCGCACCTCTACCACAGGAGTAACCCATGCGTGACCACAATCATGATAACCCGCCCCAAGAAACCGTCCTGATATTTGACACCACCCTGCGCGACGGCGAGCAATCCCCTGGTGCCACGCTTAACGTCGAAGAAAAGCTAGAAATTGCGCGGCAGTTATCACGACTTGGGGTAGACATTTGCGAAGCAGGGTTCCCCATTGCCTCGCCCGGCGATTTCGAGGCGGTGCGCCGCATCGCGGAAGAGGTCGGTCCCCTGACCGAAGGGCGCAAAACAGGCCAGCCGATGATCATTACGGGCTTGGCTCGCGCCGCCCAAGAGGATATTCAACGCGCCTATGACGCCGTAAAAGGCGCACCCCGCCACCGCATCCACACCTTTCTGGCCACCAGCGACATTCATCTGCAACACAAGCTAAAAATTGACCGGGAAGAGTGCATTGAGCAGGTCATCCAAGCGGTCACCTTTGCCAAAAGCTTGTGCGACGACATCGAATTTTCGCCCGAAGATGCGGGTCGCTCTGACCCTGACTTTTTGGTGCAGGTGCTGGGCGAAGCGATTCAAGCGGGCGCGACCACGCTCAACATTCCCGACACGGTCGGCTATACGACGCCTGAGGAGTTTGGCGGGCTGATTAAATATTTGCGGGAAAAGACACCCGGAGCAGACAGCGTGGTCTGGTCCGTCCATTGCCACAATGATTTGGGCTTAGCCACGGCAAACACGCTCACGGCCGTGCAAAATGGTGCGCGTCAGGTCGAAGTGACCATCAACGGCATCGGCGAACGAGCGGGCAACACTTCGCTAGAAGAAGTGGTCATGGCTATCGAAACACGGCCGACCCAATTCGGTATCACCACCAACATAGACACCACCTATATCACGAGCACCAGCCAAATGGTCAGCGCGTACACCGGTATGCTCATCCAGCCCAACAAAGCCATCGTCGGCGCCAACGCCTTCGCCCACGAGGCGGGCATTCACCAACACGGTATGTTGCAAAACCAGCAAACCTATGAAATTATGCGCCCCGAGTCAGTCGGGCTAACCGCTTCTAAACTGGTGCTGGGCAAGCATTCGGGCAAACACGCTTTTGACAAACGCCTGCGCGAACTGGGTTACGACCTTGACAAAGCAGAGCTAAAACAAGCGGTTCAGCGGCTCAAACGGCTGGCCGACAAGAAAAAGGTTATCACCGATGCGGATATTCGCGCCGTGGTGGCCGATGAGTTTTATCAGCCGCCCGAAACGTGGAAGCTGAACCAGATTCAGGTCTCTTGTGGCGACCACTCTATGCCCACGGCAACCGTCAGCCTGACTGGGCCAGACGGCACGATTTATAAGGATGCCGCCTTGGGCACGGGGCCGGTAGACGCCGTTTATCAGGCGATTAACCGCATTACCAATGTGCGCACGCGCCTGCTGGAGTTTAGCCTGAACGCCGTGACCGAAGGGCTGGACGCGCAAGCCGAAACAACGATTCGCATTGCGCCCGAGAACGGCGAACCGACTTATAAAGTGAATCCCCAAACGGGACATCAATTTTTACGCACTTATTCTGGTCACGGGGCCAGCACCGATATCGTGGTCGCCAGTGCCCGCGCTTATATCAGTGCCCTGAACAAATTGCTGGCGGCGCAAGATGATGACCAAAACGCGGCCGTGAATTTATGACGTAGCCGTTCAGCATTTCAGCCAGTCAGCAGTTCAGCTTGCACCTCAAACTTTACCGCCCCTCAAAAGGAGTTTTTTTACATGAGTAAACCACGCACACTTTACGAAAAAATTTGGGACAACCACGTTGTTGTCCCAGAAGGGGATAACCCCGCCGTGCTCTATATTGACCTGCACCTCGTGCACGAAGTGACCTCGCCCCAAGCGTTTCAGGGTCTACGCAACAAAGGGTTAACGGTACGGCGGCCAGAGCATACGCTAGCCACGATGGATCACAGCATCCCCACCACACCCGTCGGCGTGCCCATCAGCGACAAAATTGCGGCGGCGCAAATTCGCCAAATGGAAAGAAACTGCCAAGAGTTTGGCATCACATTGTTCGATATGGGAAGTGAACAGCGGGGCATCGTGCATGTCATTGGGCCAGAAAATGGTTTTACCCAACCTGGCATGACCATCGTTTGCGGCGACAGCCACACCTCAACCCACGGCGCGTTTGGCGCGTTGGCCTTTGGCATTGGCACGAGCGAGGTAGAGCATGTGTTAGCGACGCAAACCTTGCTCCAGCGCAAAGCCCCCACCTTCGAGATTCGCGTGAATGGGCAACTGCGGCCGGGCGTCTCTTCTAAAGATATTATTTTGGCCGTTATTGCCAAAAATGGCGTGGGGGGCGGCACGGGTCACATTTTTGAATACACGGGTGAAGCGATTCGCGTCCTAACGATGGATGAGCGAATGACGATTTGCAACATGAGCATCGAAGGGGGCGCCCGGGCAGGCATGATTGCCCCCGATGATACGACGTTTGAATATCTCCACGGCCGTCATGGCGTGCCGAAGGGGATGGATTGGGACACGGCCGTGGCTCAATGGCGACAGCTACCCACCGACCCCGGGGCAACCTACGACAAACTGCTCGAGCTAGACGCCAGTGCCCTCACCCCCATGATTACCTACGGCACCAATCCCGGCATGGGCATGCCCATTGACGGCTTCATCCCCGACCCCGCCCAAGTGCCCTACGGTGAACGCGCCACGCTCGACAAAGCCCTGACCTACATGGGTCTGCAACCCGGACAGCCATTGCTCGGCCACCCCGTAGACGTCGTGTTTATCGGCTCCTGCACCAACTCCCGCATCTCCGACCTGCGCCTCGCGGCCAACATCATGAAAGACCGCAAAGTGGCGGCAGGCGTGCGCGTGATGGTTGTGCCCGGCTCCCAACAGGTCAAAAAACAGGCCGAAGCCGAAGGCTTGGACGAAATTTTCAAAGCGGCTGGTGCCGAATGGCGTGACGCAGGCTGTTCGATGTGCATCGCCATGAACGGCGACCAGCTTGACCCCGGTCAATACGCCATCAGCACCAGCAACCGCAACTTTGAAGGGCGACAAGGCAAAGGCGGCCGCACCTTCTTGGCTAGTCCGCTGACCGCCGCCGCCACGGCCGTGACCGGCCGTGTGACTGACATCAGGACAATTAACAATTAACAATGAGCAATGAGCAAAAGCGTTGTTTTTTGTTAATTGCTCATTGTTCCTTGCTCATTGAGGAAAAATGGAACCCTTTACCACTTTAACCAGCACCGTCGTGGCGATGCCCACGACAGATGTCGATACCGATCAAATTATTCCCGCCCGCTTTTTAAAGACGATAACCAAAGATGGGCTGGGGCAAAACCTGTTTGCTGACTGGCGTTACAACGAAGATGGCACCCCCAAAACGGACTTTGTGCTGAACCAGCCCGAAGCGCAAGGGGTGCAAATTTTGCTGGCTGGCGACAACTTTGGCTGTGGCTCTAGCCGTGAACACGCACCTTGGGCTTTGATGGATTACGGCTTCAAGGCGATTATCAGCACCTCGTTTGCCGATATTTTTCGCAACAATTCGCTCAAAAATGGCCTGCTCCCCGTCGAAGTAGACGAAGACACGCACCAGCAGTTGCTGAGTTTGGTCGAGGAAGACCCCGGACTTACCCTGAAAATAGACCTAGAAAGCCAAACGGTTTTGTTGCCCGACGGGCGTGCGGCGCATTTCCCGATTGATGGGTTTAGCAAAACCTGCTTGCTCGAGGGGCTAGACCAGCTTGGCTATCTGCAAAAGCAACTAGACGCCACGCTAGCTTATGAAGCGGCCAACCCCGCGCGGGTGGATACGCTCGCGGCGATATAGGACAAAAAGTGAGAGAAGTAAAAAGTGAGAAGTGGAACCCTACTTCTCACTTTTCACTTTTCACTTCCAACCCCACCCATCCCCATTTAGGAAGAGAAACCCATGACCCAAATTTTCATCTACGACACCACCCTGCGTGACGGCACTCAGCGGGAAGGCATCTCCCTTTCGCTGGATGACAAGCTCAAAATTGCCCGCAAGCTAGACGAGTTTGGGGTGCATTACATCGAAGGGGGATGGCCCGGCTCGAACCCGAAAGACGTCGCTTTTTTTCAGCGTGCGCCCTCGCTCCAGCTAAAAAATGCGAAAATTACTGCCTTTGGCAGTACGCGGCGCAAAGATAGCGCGTGTGAAGGGGATGCGAATATTCAGGCGTTGATTGAAGCTGGCACGGCCGTGGTCACGATTGTCGGCAAAAGCTCAGATTTACACGTGGCCGACGTGCTAGAAACCACCCTCGATGAAAATTTAGCCATGATTAGCGACAGCGTGGCCTACTGCAAAGCGCAAGGCAAAGAGGTCATTTACGACGCCGAGCATTTCTTCGACGGCTACAAAGCCAATCCAGAGTACGCCGTGGCGACGGTCAAAGCGGCCGCGCTGGCTGGCGCAGACAGCGTGGTGCTATGCGACACCAACGGCGGCTCCCTACCGTGGGAAGTGGAAGAGATTGTGCGGGATGTGCGCCAAAATTTAGGCGAGACACCGCTGGGCATTCACACCCATGACGACGCCGGCTGTGGCGTGGCCAATACGCTCGCGGCCGTGCGGGCGGGCGCAAACCAGATTCAGGGCACGATTAACGGCTATGGGGAGCGGGTCGCTAACGCCAATTTATGTACGGTTATCCCTGATTTACAACTCAAAATGGGCTACACCTGCGTCTCGGATGAAAATCTGGCGAAGCTGATGGATTTGTCCCGCTTTGTGTCCGAGACGGCCAACTTGGAGCATGATGACCATTGGCCCTATGTGGGCACGAGTGCCTTTGCGCATAAGGGGGGGATTCATGTCGCGGCCGTGTTGAAAAACGAAGACAGCTATCAGCACATCAACCCCAAACTGGTGGGCAACGAGCGGCGCACGGTCGTCTCTGAACTATCTGGCCGAGGTAATTTGGTCGATAAATCAGTCGAGTATGGCCTGCACGTCAATCGGGACGAAACGGGGCAAGTGCTTCAGCGCATCAAAGAGATGGAGTCGCGGGGCTTCACCTTTGAGAGCGCGGAAGCGAGCGTGGAACTGATGTTACTCCGCGCCAAGCCCTCTTATGTGCCCGCGTTTGAACTGCTGGATATGCTGGTTGTGCTTCAGCGGCGGCGCGGCGGCAAAATTTCGGCCGAAGCGACGGTCAAGGTGCGCGTTGGCCCTAAAATCATGCACACAGTCGCGTCGGGTAATGGCCCCGTCAATGCCCTCGACAAAGCCCTGCGTAAAGCCCTTGTGGACGTTTACCCGAGCTTGTCCCGCATTAAATTAGCTGATTATAAAGTGCGTATTCTGGACGGCGAAAACGCCACGGCGGCCACCACTCGCGTCTTAATCGACAGCAAAATGGGCACACAAACGTGGAGTACCGTGGGAGCGAGCGCCAATATTATTGAAGCAAGCTGGCTGGCTCTGGCAGACAGCATGGAATACGCTATTTTGAAGAGTGCGTAACACGTAGGGTTCATGGTGCAAAGTGCAGGGGGCGGGTGTGGTGAAAGATTTAGGTAATTCTGTAGAATAGGGGCATGGTTGAGCATAAGAGTTTTGAGAATTATGCCGCTTGGGAAGCATCTTTGCCTGATTTTGTGACGGCAGATGCTCTTTGGCAGTTCACCACCTATCGGCACGCTTTGTTTTTGGCCGATTTGGCTTGGCATGATTGTGCCCAGTTGCAAAAGGATTTTCGGGGCAAAGCAATTGCCGCTCAGCTTATTCGCAGTGCTGGCTCCGTCGCGGCCAATATAGAAGAAGGATACGGCCGTGGATTTGGCAAAGATTACGGCCGTTTCTTGTCTATCGCTCTTGGCTCTGCGCGTGAAACAAGAGGTTGGTATTTTCGCGGTCGCATCTTGTTACCCGAACCAGTTCTACAACACCGCACAACCTTACTAAACAACATTATTGGTGGCCTTGTCACCGCCACCCGACACCATAACCAACACAAGCTATAAAACCTCCTTGCACCATGCACCATGCACCTTGCCCTATGAATCCTGCTACTGAACGTGTTATCACGGCCGTGCAAAAACTCGGTCTCGAAATAGAAGTAACTGAATTTGATGAATCCACGCGCACGGCCGTGGATGCGGCCAACGCCATTGGGTGCGACGTCGCCCAAATCGTGAAGAGCCTCTGCTTCACCGTGCAAGGGAAACCCGTCATGGCTCTCGTCTCTGGCGCGAACCAACTCGACGTCAAAAAATTGGCCGCCCATTTCAACGTGGGCAAAAAACAAGTCAAACGCGCCGATGCTGATACTGTGCGCCAAGCGACCAGCTTCGCCATCGGCGGCGTCGCCCCTTACGGCCATCCCCAATCCCTCCCCCTGCTCATAGACGCCGACCTGCTCACCTTCGACATTGTCTGGGCGGCGGCCGGCACACCCAATACCGTCTTCCCCATTGCCTCCGCTGATTTGCAAAGCACTACAGGGGGCGTAGTGGTGGATTTAAAGTAAAAGGACAATCATGGAAGCAAAAATAACCTTACTCCCTGGCGACGGCATTGGCCCCGAAATTGTGGCCGAAGCCCAGAAAATACTCGACGTGGTCGGCACGAAATTCGGCCACCAATTTAGCTATACGACTCAGCTCATTGGCGGCATCGCCATTGATGAAACGGGCGACCCCTTGCCCGAAGAGACGTTGGGCGCGTGCCTCCAAAGCGACGCCATTTTGCTGGGCGCGGTCGGTGGTCCCAAATGGGACGACCCCACGGCGGCCGTGCGGCCCGAACAAGGTCTGTTGCGCATTCGCAAAGAGCTAGGCGTCTTTGCCAATTTGCGCCCCGTAAAAGTGTTTGAGGCATTAGCCGAAGCGAGTCCGCTCAAGACAGAGCGGGTGCGCGGCGTGGATATTATGTTTGTGCGGGAGTTGACGGGCGGTATCTATTTTGGCACGCCACGCGGCCGTGAAACGACGGCTGACGGCTTGCGCTCGGGCTATAACACCATGCGCTACGATGAGAACGAAATCGCCCGCATTTTGCGCATTGGCTTTGAACTGGCACGAAATAGACGCAAAAAGCTGACCTCCGTGGACAAAGCGAACGTGCTGGACACGATGCGCCTCTGGCGCGAAGTGGCCCATGAAGTCGCCCAAGAGTATCCCGATATCGAGTACGAAGATTTGCTGGTAGACGCCATGGCGATGTACCTGATTAACCGCCCCGCTGATTTTGACGTGGTGGTTACGGGCAATATGTTCGGCGATATTCTGTCGGATGAAGCGTCGATGATTACGGGGTCGCTAGGCATGTTGCCGTCGGCTTCGGTGGGGGGGGATGGGGCCATTGGCCTCTACGAGCCGATTCACGGCTCCGCGCCCGATATTGCGGATAAAGGCATTGCCAATCCGCTAGCGACGATTCTGAGCGGGGCGATGCTGTTGCGCTGGAGTTTGGGCTTGCATGATGAAGCGGACGCCGTGGAAACGGCCGTGGCAAAAGTATTGGCCGCTGGCTACCGCACGGGGGACATCGCCGCCGGCGGGGTAAGTATTGGCACAGTGGCGATGGGGGAAAGGGTGTGTGAGGCTTTAGATAGCAACGAGTAAAAAGTGAAAAGTGAAAACTAAAATACTATGCACTGCAAGTGCATAGGTTTGGCACTAAAGTGCCTTCGGTGACTTTCGCACCGACTGAAAGCTGAGGGACTAAAAGTCCATAGCTTTCACTATCAATACGCTTAAGCGCACTGAAAGTCATTCG
>JBGTIZ010000252.1:0-24223 GCA_041745395.1 Promineifilaceae bacterium (SeqCode)
CTAAAATACTATGCACTGCAAGTGCATAGGTTTGGCACTAAAGTGCCTTCGGTGACTTTCGCACCGACTGAAAGCTGAGGGACTAAAAGTCCATAGCTTTCACTATCAATACGCTTAAGCGCACTGAAAGTCATTCGAAACCGTAAAAAGTGGTTTGCGTGCTAGCCAAGAGTTGTCAAGCGGACGTACCTTCTCACTTTTCACTTTTTACTTCTTCTCACTGCGGTTGTTCAGGCCACGCCCTCACGACTCATGGCCAAGCCACTTTGTCAACAACGCTTCGATTTCGGGCAAAGCACACGTTTTAATTACCAGCGGCTGATTGCTCTCCACCGCAGGGGCAGGCACAATCAACCAGGTCTGATCTTCGCTTTGGATGATAGATAAATCATGTTTGCGGGGAGCCTGCTCTCCTTCGGCCAGCGTAATAACTTGCAAAATAACAAAGCGCGGCTCTTGCGTAAAGGTCTCTGCTAACGGCCGTGCCTCTTCTTCTGGTATGTCAAAATTTGCCAAATAGTTGACCGCTTGCGACACATTGCCGTTATAAGCCATCTCTTGCATCGTGGTAAAAATCGTCTGCTCCAATACCATCTGGTGTGGCGTTACTTCTGCGGGCAACTGCACCAAGTCGCTAAACTCCATCAGATAGCTTAACCAGCGGGCTTGGTCATTGAGCAAGCTCAGCCGATGAATACCCGCTTCGGGCAGGGTATGAAGGGCAAAATCACGGCCGCGTTGATGGGCATAAAGTCGCTTGAGCGTGCCGCCCGGCTTGTCCCAACAAAAAGCAGAAATTGTTTTCTCGGGATAAGCGGCCACCCCCACGGCCGTGAGCAAAATCATATGCACCGACAAAACGCCATCGTCCCGCAACTGTGCCAACCGTCTGGCGCGGAGCGTGCGCTGGGCCACTTGATTCGCCACCGTCAACTGCTCAGGCGTCATATCAGTCGGCGCGGGCAGGCCGGGAATGGTCTGCGCGTTTAACGTTTGCAACACCACCCGCAACTCATCCTGCGCCAGAAGAATGTGGGCTGGTTTTTCTAACTCTGCATGATTAGCCATCTGTTTGCTTTTCCTATGTTGTCTGCAAGCGTTCTCTGCACAGGAGCTAAGTTCCTCAAAGGAACTTAGCTCCTATACTCTTGAGAGCGCGAAGGTTTTCTCGAGAAGACCCACCCCTTCTCTTCCTTCTGCCCTCTTCCTTCGTCCTTTTTTAATCCTTCTGCCCCGTGATAAGTTTGCCCAGTACCGCGACCAAAGGGCTAGCCACGGCCAGCCCAAGAGCTAACCCCACGTTACTGCCACCCGCCGCCCCAGGTGATGCCGCTGGCGCGTTAGGAGACACGGCCGTGACCCCTGTCCCCACCGCTTCTTGCTGGACAGCCGCCCCTGTACCCCCACTGCTCGCTGATTGGTGCGTAAACCCACCGCTAGAAGGGGCAGTCGCGGGCGCAGAAGCCCCGCCCCCTGCCTGAAAGCCGCGCCCATCTTCGGCGAAAGGCGAGCTAATATCAGTGGGCGAGGGTGAACTGCCGCCACTGCCACCGCTGGCTGTTGGTTCGCTGGCTTCCGTTGGCGGTGTTGTGGCTTCGTCTAGCGCGGGCGCACCGCCCCCAGCCCCGCCGCCGCTACTACCACCGCCTGCCGCGCCGCCCCCGTCCACGGCCGTGGACAACCCTTCACCACCAGCCGCGCCCAGCACCCCATCCAGCCAATTATTTGGCACAATATCACTGCCCAATGCCCCCCCGCTACTGCCATCCTGCATCCCCGTCACGCCCGCCAGCCAATCATGTGGAATGCCAAAATCATTGGCCCCTCCGCCCGCCAAACCACCGCCCAAGAGCGCGTCCGTACCCGAGCCAAAACTAAACTGGTTAAGAAGATTATCGAGCGGATTGAGCGATGTATTGCCGGGAAACGTGCCGTTGCCATCCCAAAAACCACCACCGCCCACATTTCCGACGGGCAAGTTCGTACCGGGCAAATTGCCGACTTGCCCACCCCAAATTTGGTCAAATTGGTCACCCAAATTGCCAATCAGGCCCTCTATGCCGCTTCCCCCGTTGCCTACGTTAGGAAAGCCGCCGGGCGCAAAAACTGGCCCTTGGTTCACAGACCCCTCGCCTTGGCTAAACGTGCTGGCCGCTTCTTCCTGCGCCCCGTTGAGAATATCGTCAATGTGGCGCGTCGTTTGGCTGGCCTGCTCGAGGGCATTTTGCAGGCGATGCAGGCCGGGCAATAAATCTTCGGCCATCTCAGCCAGAAAGGCGTCCGCGCCGCGCCCTTGCCACCCGCCATCTTGCAGGGGAGCCATACGGGTTTGCAACAGGCTAATAAGTTGCGTGGTCGCTTCCGCTTGGTGGGCAAACCGTTGCCCCACTTGGGTTAACTGCTCAAAATCAGCTTGAATCAGGTCACTGCTCATGATTGCTCCTCACTTTCATCACTTTCATCAGCCATATCTATCTCAGGCGGCTCTTGCAGAATAAATTTGAGGGTGATGTTGCTCCGCTCTAGCCAAATGTGGTCCCCATGATTAAGCGGCACACGGCCGTGTAGAGGCTCATCATTCACCCGCGTCGGATTATTCGCCAAATTCTCGATGTAAAATTGCTCCCCCACGGCCGTGATTTGGGCATGACGCCGCGAGACTCGCAGGCCATACTCAAACGATTGCAAATTGACGGCTACCTGCTGGTTCATGGGGCGGCTGGGGTCGGGTCGGCCAATAATAGCAGGAAGCCAATCCAGACGAAACACACGGCCGTGGGTCACATCCCGCACATACGCCGCCTGCGGAGCCGCCCTTGTGTTCAGCGGTTGCGGCCGTTCCACCTCCGCCAAAACCAAATGCGCCCCGTTGGACACCTGCGGCTGTAGCGGCTGGCTGGTATCTAGAGCCTGCCGTTCCCCCTGTTTGAGCAGGTGCAATGTATACGCCCCCCGCTCTTGGCTCAAATATTCCAGCTCCTGAAACTCCTGCAAAATGGCGTCAATCAGTTCAGGTGGCGTTAGCTCAGGCAACGCCCACGCCGCCTGCTCGGGCAACGTTAACACATCAATTTTTAGCTGAAGACGGTTACCGCTGGCAATTGTACTCATTCGTTTACCTCTTCTTCCGGCTCTGGCAGGGCATTCAGCACCCCATCTACAAAATCTCTGTCCGACATGCTACTGGTGAATATTGGCGCCATTTCGGCCGATAAACCAAGCTGGCGGACATATGCTTCACGCAACAGCGGCATAATCGCTTCACTATCGTACCATTGAGTTGGCGCGAGTTGTACCCATTGATTGGTCAGCAAAGCGCTTTGCGCCTGCTTCTCTGGGTCAAACGTCGCCATTTCATGCTGGAGATACCGTTGCAGGGTATCCGCCATGCGTTTCTGCTCTGGTGAAAGCTCACTCAGCGAACCGCCTGTGCCGCCACTAACCCCGTCCGCGCCGCTGACCCATTCTGCCTGTTCATTTGGATATTGGGCGCGAATTTGGGCAATCCATTTGTCCAAAGCGCGGGCATTGCGCAACTCTTCTTGCTCATCGGGGTCTTCCACATCATCCACCAAAACGCCCATGCCGTCGTAAGGCGTAGCGACTTGGATGAGCGTCGTTTGCCCCGAACGAACGATGTACCCACGGCCGTTGGTTAGTTCCCGCCCGCGAATGCCGGCGGGATGTTTTTGCACGCGCAAGGTGTTGAGCGACTCCGCCACGCGCAAGCCGACGCCGTAGTTGGAGGATTGCACCCGGCGGCGCAGTTCGTTCATACTGCTGTCCAACGCGCCCGCAATGACAAAATGCACCCCATCACGGCCGTACCGTCGCGCCAGCGTCGATAAATCTTCGTTTAGCTCTCGTTCACGGTTCAACTCTTCCACAAAATCGTCGAAATTGTCAATAAAGATAAAGAGTTCCCGCCCGCTGTCTTCCTCGGCGATAACGACACACTCCCGCTTGAGGCACGCCACCAGCGATTCCATCTGCTCCAGTTCCGTAATGGAAGCCAGCACATGCGGCAGTTCGTCCAGCTTTTGCTCGCCGTCATAATCAGCCAGCCGCCCCTGCATATCAATCAGCACCATATTGACCCGAGTCGGGCTGTAGCGACTGGCAAGGGACAAAATCCAGTTGTACATGGTGGTCGTTTTACCAGAGATGGGCGGCCCCACGATGGCAAAGTGCGGCCCCATGCGCTGTAGGTCAAACAGCGCGGGAACGAGACGACTGTTTTGCCCCAGCACGGCCTGTATGCGACGGCTGGGTGCGGTAGCTTGGGCGAGCATATCGCTGAGGGGCACGATTTCGGGCAGGATTTTGATGGGGTCGGGCTGATGTTGCCACGGCCGTGTGTCCATCACCCTCTGCATATTTTCCGCCAAACGACGCAACTCATCCCCTTCGGCTACATGATCCCGCGCCTGCGCATCAAAAATCCCCACGGGCAGAGCCGTGTGGAACAGCAACGGCTGACGCCCCACGCGTAAATACCCCCGTCCCGCAATGTCCGCAATATCAATCGCCCCGCGCCCCACAATTTCCATGTATCGGTCTGGGTTGCTTTGCTTAAACGTCACTCGTTCACCCAGCAAGGCATAAAAACGGCTCGACATGCTGTTGGGCGCGTTGCCCGTCACCACAAACGTCACGCCCGCGCTCAGCGAGCGGCGCACCAGCGGCAGGAGCGTGTTGTCTACCAGCAGTTCATGGTTTTCCCGCAGTTCGGCAAAGTTATCAATGGCGACCAGCACGGCCGGCAGTGCTTGCTCAGGATTCCGCGCATTGTACACATACAAATTATTGGCGTCCGCTTCGCTCAGTAAATGTTGCCGCTCATCCACCAGCCGCCCCAATTTGTCCAGCAACCGCTGGAGCCGCTCCTCATACGCTTCTTCGTCGCTGTAAATAATCGCGCCCACATGCGGCAACCCTTCCAGAGCGCGGAAGTTGCGCCCGCCCAAGTCCAGCACGTAGGCGTGGAACTCGTCAGGGGTGTAATGGGCGGCGAGGCTGATTATCAGGGTGCGTAGCAGGGAGGTCTTGCCCCAGCCCGAGTCACCCATAATGGCGTAATGGGCGCGGTTTAGCTCAAAGCGCAGGGGCGTTTGGCGGGCTTCGGCGGGTTCGTCGAGCAGGCCGACGATGGGCTGGAACGGTTTGTCTTCCCAGTTGATGCCCGTCCAGAGGTGGTCTGTATCGTCGTTGAGCCAATCGCTCACGGCCGTGGTTAGCGTATAGCTTTCGTTCGTTTGCCCGTCAAATAGGGTGGACTGCAAGCTAAAGGTTTGCGGCAGGAAGCTAGGCCACGGTTTTTTAGCCATTTGTTGGTCGTTTAGGGCGTAGGTTAGGGCGACCACGGCGTCGTAGAGTTTGGGCGTTTCTTCGCTGGGGGCATTTGTGTTTTCGGGGCGATTGGGCCACAACACGGCCGTGTCCTCTTCCAGCGGCTGATTATCTCCCGTATATGACACTTGGAGCAGTTCCAAATTATCATTGCCCACCTGCAAATAACCCCGTCCGGGCATCCCGCTGGGGAGCAACGCCGCATCTGGACGGCGCAACATTTCGCGGCTCGTTTCGATTTGTTCCACCCGTAGACACAGCTTCAGCTTGATATTAGCCCGCATCTGGTCTGTTACCCCTTTCGGCCGTTGCGCCGCCAGGAGCAAATTGATGCCCTGCGCCCGCCCCACGCGGGTGATGCTTTCCAGTTCCGCTAAATATTCAGGGTTTTCCCCAATCATTTCGGCGTACTCATCAATGATGATAAACAGATGCGGATACGCTTCGCGAGTTTTGTGCAGGTTCTTTTTGCGGTACTCAACAATGTCTTTGGTGCCCGTGTCGGCGTTCAAGGCTTGCCGCCGCCGAATTTCGGCATTGATAGCCGTAAACATGCGATTAACCGCCGCTTTATTCAGGTTGGTCACAATGTCCACGCAATGGGGCAACCGCTCGAACGCCTTAAACGC
Source organism: Promineifilaceae bacterium (SeqCode) (assembly GCA_041745395.1). Taxonomy (GTDB): domain Bacteria; phylum Chloroflexota; class Anaerolineae; order Promineifilales; family Promineifilaceae; genus Hadersleviella. The sequence continues at coordinate 5,979 of JBGTIZ010000252.1, forward strand.
GCCCCCCCCTTTGTAATCGACCAGCACAAAGTTGAGAATATCGGGCGGATAGTGAAGGGCCAAACCGACGATGAGGGTCATCAAAATTTCAGATTTACCTGAGCCAGTTCCCCCCGCGACCAGGCCATGCACGCCATCTTTTTTCGCTTCGAGGGCAAGCCCCCGAATGCGGTTGCCAGAGGTGATGCCGAGGGGCACTTGGAGCCAGTCAGCTTGTTCGGCGGAGCTGTTTTGCTCCCACACGGCCGTGGTCTTTTCCTGCAACTGCGGCAAAAATGGCTGATCCAGCTTCAGCCCCCACTCATGCGCCAGCACCTGCCGATAGAGCGACGTATTGGGCAGCGCATCAATGCGCAACGGGCCCGGCCCCGACCACGCGTCACCCCCTATTTCCTGCATTATCTGCCCCAGCCGCCGAATCTGCTGGTTTTCATTCAAGGCTTGCCCATCGGTCCAGTTGAGCAACTGTTCATTCTCATTAAAATAACCAACCGCCACCGCTACCTGAAACTCCAGCGGCTGACGTCCAATTTTGACATAGCCCCGGCCGGGTATTTCCTCTATCTCGGGCACGGTAGCCCCCAAAATCGTGCGATATTGGTCAGCATCCGCCAAGCGCAACGTCAGCCGTTCCGTAAAGAGGCTATACAGCTTGCTGGGAATCGAGTTCAGCCTATCGGTGGTGATGATAAAATGCACCCCAAACGCTCGCGCCTGTCGCGCCATCGTCACAAACGCCTCGATGATGCTGTCATCCTCTTTTTTGCCCCCCAAATTGCCAAACGTCTCCAAAAATTCCGTAAAGTTGTCAATGGCCACTAAAACGGCAGGCAAAACGCGCCCATAATCGCCCCCGTTGTACTCGTACAGGGTCGAAACGCCCGCCTCGCTAAAGAGCCGCTTGCGCTCGTCCACCATATCATTTAGCTCGCGCAAAATTTGTTGCACCCGCTCCTCGTAGCCGCGCTCGTCAGGCATAATAATCGTGCCTACGTGCGGCAGGTCACGCAATGGCTCCAAATTGCGGCCGCCCAAGTCCAGCAGATGCGCTTGGAATTCATCGGGCGTATGGGTGCAGGCGAGGCTGGTCACAAGGGTGCGGATAAACGTGGTCTTGCCCCAGCCCGACGCGCCAAACAAAATGTAATGGCCGCGCGTCAGGTCTACAGAAAGGGGGAGTTGATGGGCGTTATACGGGTCATCAACTAGCCCGATGGTGGCGCACATGGCATTTTTATGCCAATCAACGCCGTGCCAGCCCACTTGCCCTTTGAACCAGTCGGCCATGAAGGGGTTGATGGCTAGCATGTCGTGCCGGCCGAGGGTGGCTTGGGTTCTACTCACGGCCGTGGTGTATTCCGCCTCTAGTTCCGTAGACAGCGTAATCTGCTTGGGCAAGAACGGCGGCCACGGCGTATACGGCCGCTCCGCCTGCTTTTCGGCTAGCAAATCCTGCGCCAGCTTCACCACTACATCATAAAAATTCGGCTTCGTGCCCCCCTCCGCCACAGGGGCAAAGGGATACGGCTCTCCCGTATACGCCACCTGAATCAGCTCAATATTTTCGTTGCCAATCTGCAAATACCCCCGGCCAGGCATGCCGTTGGGCAGGAAGGCCGCATCCGAACGGCGCAACATCTCCCGACTGGTATCAATGCCCTCCACCCGCAAACAGAGCCGATACTTGATATTGGCTCGCATCTGGTCTGTCACCCCGACTGGACGTTGGGAAGCCAGGAGGAGATTAACCCCCTGTGCCCGCCCCACGCGGGTAATGCTCTCTAATTCATCCTTGAAAGCGGGGCTGTCGCTAATCATCTCCGCATACTCATCAATGATGATAAACAGATGCGGATATGGTTCCCGAGTCAGGTGATACCCCTTCTGCCGATACTCGACAATATCTTTGGTGCCCGTGTCCGCGTTCAGGGCTTGGCGGCGCATCATTTCGGCGTTAATGGCCGTGAACATACGCTGAACGGCCGATTTATTCAGGTTCGAGATGCTGTCCACACAGTGGGGCAAATTTTCAAACGGCTTAAACGCGCCCCCCCCTTTGTAGTCCACCAGCACAAAATTAAGCACGCTCGGGTCATAGTTCAGAGCCAAGCCAACAATGAGGGTCATCAACATTTCTGATTTACCAGAGCCAGTGCCCCCCGCGATTAACCCATGCACCCCGTCTTTCTTGGCTTCAAACACCAGCGTGCGCGGCCGATTGCCAGAGATAACGCCCAGCGTTACTTTTAGCCAGTCCGCCTGCTGGGGGTCAAGGCTGTCTGCCCAATTTTTCTGCGCATGGTCATGCAACAAACCCAAAAACTGCTCATCGAGCGGGACTTGTCCTAATTGACGCGCCAAAATCTGCTTGAAGAGAATCGTTTTGGGCAGGGCGTCTATCGCTGAGGGAAGCGCGTAGCTGTGGCTGGCTCGCTCAATATAATCGTTCATGCTCTGTGCAAGCTGGCGCAGAAGCTCGTTAGGCGTGGCTCCCCCTTGTTGGCTGTCGAATGGTTCGGCTACTTGGAAGCTGAGAGCCTGAGGGCCAATTTTGACATAGCCGCGCCCCGCTATATCGGCAATGTCGCTCACGGAGCTACCAATGATGGGTCGATATTCGGTCATTTCAGCCAATTTTAGGGTCAGTCGCTCGCTAAAGAGGCTCAGCACTTGGCTGGACAGGCCGCTGATGCGGTTCATGGTGATGACAAAATGAATGCCGTACCGTTTGGCTTGGCGGCCAAGGTCGATGAATTTGTCGAGGACGCTCTCGACTCCGTCATCGTTGCCGCCAAAGGTTTCCATGAACTCGACAAAATTGTCTATAGCTACGACCACGGCCGTGAGTGGCTCCTGCGGATGTTGCGCATTATAAACCGTATAATCCCCCGTAATCCCCGCATTATTGAGCAGAATCTTGCGCTCCTCCACCCGATTATCTAACTCGCGCAACAACTGCTCCACTCGCTCCTCGTACCCCTCCCCGTCAGGGTTGATGACCGACCCCACATGGGGCAATTCCTCCAGCACGCCCAAGCTCCGCCCACCCAAGTCAAGAATGTACATATGCAGTTGGTCGGGAGAATGGGTTGCCGCTAAACTGACCACCAGCGAGCGCACAAAGGTGCTTTTACCCCAGCCCGACGCCCCAAACATGACTACATGCCCCCGCTGAAAATCAATGGTCAACGGTAACTGCTTGGCCGCAAACGGATTATCTACCAAGCCCACCACCGGCCGCAGAGCATAATGCGCCCAATCCAAAGCTGAACCTTCCAGCCAACCATTTTCCCCATTAAGCCAAGTGTTAATGGCGGGGTTCAAGGTCAAGGTGCTTTCGGCAGGGTGACCCAGCGTAATAAACGCGGTCTGGTCGAGGTATTCGGGCGAGGTTAAGGCGTCATGGTCGCTATCATTGGTCACCAAAATCTGGGAGAGGGTAATATGCTGGGGCAGAAATTCGGGCCACGGTGCTTTTTGCACGGGACGGCCGTGGTTTTTGGAAAGGCGACCCAGCGAGCCAATAATCGCTTTGTATAATTCGGGCGGCTCTTGGTCAAGCGACGGGTCATACCCACCCTGCCGCTCGGGCCAAATCACTTTAGCCTGCTCGATACGGTCGGGCGAAATATATTTTTCACCCGCGTAAGCGACCTGCACCAGCTCAATTTCTTCGTTGCCCACCTGCAAATAACCACGGCCGGGGATACCGCTCGGCAGATAGGCGGCGTCATTGCGGCGCAACATTTCTCGGCTTTCGCTCGGCGTTTCGACCCGTAAGCAGATGCGGAACTTAATGTTGGAACGCATCTGGTCGGTGACGCCGCTCGGCCGCTGTGCCGCCAAAATGAGCGACACTCCCTGCGCCCGCCCTACGCGGGTGATGCTTTCTAATTCATCTCGAAATTCAGAACGGTCGGCTATCATTTCGGCAAATTCATCAATGATGATGAACAGGTAGGGGTATGGCTCGCCGGGCGAACCGTCGGGCATCACCTCGTGATACCCCTTTTGCCGATAATCCACGATATTTTTGGTGCTCGTGTCCACGTTGAGCTTCTGGCGGCGTTGCATCTCGGACGCGATAGCGGTGAACATGCGCGTCACGCCGTCCCCTTCCAAGTTGGTGATGATGTCCACACAGTGGGGTAGGGCGTCAAACTCTTTGAACGCGCCACCCCCTTTGTAGTCCACCAGCACGAAATTGAGCACGCTGGGGTCATACGTCACGGCCATGGCCGTAATCATCGAAATCAGTAGCTCCGATTTACCAGAGCCAGTGCTACCCGCGACCATGCCATGCACGCCATCTTTTTTGGCCGAGAAGGTCAGCGTGCGCGGCTTGTTGCCCGACATAAAGCCTAGCTTGGCCGTGAGCCAGTTGGCCGCTTCCTTTTGGATGCTGATTTGCCAATTTTGCCAACACTGTGCATCTAAGTCAGCCATGGAGTCGTACCCCATCAAGTCCATGAACGGCACGGATTTGTTGAGATTAGCCCCAAATCCTTCCTGCACTCGTGTGTTGGCCAAACGGCTGGCGAGGCCAATCATTTGGCGCGGGTCCGTCACGTAATCGGCGACGCCGACGTAGCGGTAGCTATTGACGCCCGTCTCGGCATAGCGAAAATGAAGCTTTTCGGCGCGGGCGATACGGCTGTTGGTGGCGGGGGTAGTGCGCTCAATTTCGATGACGGCTTGGCAACCGCTGGGGACTTTGCTCCGCTCGGGCACGAGGAAAACCACGGCCGCGCCCAAACTCGCCCCTTCTTCTATAAGGATAGACACGGCCGCGTCTGCTTCTAAATCATTAAGCGGTGAATCTGGCTCATAAATCGCTTCTAGTAAATCAATGACCACCAGCAAGAGGGGCAACGTGGGGTCGCCCTTGCTCTCGCTCTCGCGGTCTTGCAGGCGAATTTTGCGCTGGGCGAGCGTCTTGCGTAGCCCTTCCAAATATTGGTCAAGTTCGCTTCCTTCTTCATTGCCAAACAGCTTTTGCTTTTCGTCGTCTTGTTTTTGGTCCAGAAAATAGCAATATTGATTTTGGTCGTCGGGGATGCTGTGGGGGAGTTGCTCAACCCAGCCCCATTTGGCGCGTTTACTGCCCAAAACGTAGAGCTTGGCATCCATGGGGGCGTGAAAAATAGTGTACTGGGCGAGCAGGGCGCGGCTGAACTCTTCCACGGCCGTGGGAATGCCCGCCACGCCTAGCGCGTGCGTCACGGGGGTGGGCAATTGTGACACCGCCTCTTGCCCCTCTTCCGCTGGCGTTTCATCATCCGCCGCTTTGTCTGGCTCACTTTTGGCGGACTGGCGTAGCGAAATAATCACGGGAATATCAGCCACAAAGCGGGAATCTTCCGCCAGCTTCAACGCTTCGCGCACCTGTGGGTCTTCAAAATTCTCAACCTCGGTCAGGACATACGTTACCGTGGAGGGAAGCGTGCCCATGCCCAAGCGCACCACGCCAAAATCAGCATCAGCGACGCGCCGCTCCCACAGCCGCGTTTCACTCCGCAATTTGTAATCATGCCGCTGAACGTCGGCGCGGCTGTTTTTGACAATGCGCAGGGTGCTTTGTTTGTCGGGGTAGTTATAGCGATAAAAGCGGCGTTGCAAATCATGATACTGGTTCATCTCTTTCGAGAGTTCGACCAGTTGATCCCCATACGCCCGCTCAATTTCGGCTCGTTTTTGCTTGTCTTTGCGATAGCTATAAATGGAAAAGATGACGGAGCCAACGACGGACAAAGCCATCGGGATGAGCATCCACGGGCTACGTCCACCGCCCATGCTAGAGACAAGGATGTAGCCCATGATGGTCAGCAGGGGCAGACCAAGCTGAATAAGCTGGGAAAAACCAGGATCCTCTTTTTCAGGAGGCTTGGGGATTTCTATCTCGTCGAACGGCAGTTCGGGCTGGATACGTGGTGGCCGACTGATGGTGACAATGTTGTTAGGCTCGTTCATCATAAGGAAGCTTCCGCAAGAATCAATGAATAGTGAATAAGGCGTAATGAATAAAGGGCGTCAGATTTTTCCCATGTGGCTGACTCGCTTTCGTTATTGTTTCATAAAATAGAGCTATGTCAACCTGTTTTTTGGTCGGGTTGGTTACGCATGGTTTTGCTGTTGTCGCGCACCACGGCCATTACTCCCAATAAAAAGAGGAGCTACCTAACTGGATAGCTCCTCTTTTTTGTGTGAGATAGATTCGCCGAGAGGCGATTCAGCCGTTTACCGCGTAATCAACGGCAGATAAATCCTTGTATCTGTTTGTGGCGGGATAACCACGGCCGTGGTCGTCAACATAACCGTATCCGTCGCCGTCTCATCCCCTTGCGAAATGGCGGTAATCATCACCACATCCTGCTGACCCAGCGTAGTCGTGGCAGGAATCGTCACCATTACCTCAAACTGGGTCGCCTGCTCCGTCCCAACGGTGACAGTGAGGGGGAGTTGGGTGGGCCAACTGGCTCCCGTGGGGGTGAGGGTGTAGGTGTCGGTGATGTCGCCCGTGTTGGTTAGGGTGAGGGTGTAGGTCACGGCCGTGTCAACCGTGCCCGTGAGTTCTGTACTCATGGCTGAAAGAGAGACGCCATATTCAGGTTGCCAGGCTAACGGTAGCAGACCCAAATCAAGGTCAGTCACCTCGGGGGGCACACCGACCACGGGGCTGGTTAGCGGCTCATACCCTTCCGCTTGCACGGTTACATACCAGCACCCTAACGGCACATCCCAGCCATAATAGCCGATATTATTGGTCGTTTGCTGGCTGACCAACGGGGATACCGTGGTCACGTCCGTGTTGACTCGCACCCCTAACTCAGTGGGAGCGGGCTGGTTCCACGGCTCATCTTCCCCTTTCGATTCATGGGATTGGCAGGTATTGGGACGCTCGTCCTTGGGGCTGGTTTTTGGTTGCCAGTTGGGGACTTGGTGCAAGATGACCGTCGCCCCAACGACGGGGTCGCCCGTTTGGGCATCGGTGATGATGCCGCTGGGGTCAAAGAGGGTGACGGTGCCGAGGATCGTAGACTCATCGTTACCGTCACAGGTTGCCACGACCGTTAAGTCGCCATTGGCAACGTCATTGGCGGGGATGGTGGCTTCGTACTCGTTGGGGTTGCCCGTGCTACTCATGGGGTAACTTTGATCGCCGAGGGTGAGAACCACGGCCGTGGGCACAGATTCATCGGCACACAACACGGTGCGGGTGACAGTAATATCTGCTGTTTGGCCGTTGACTTGCCCCACAATTACCGTGCCATCAATGGGGTTGGTGGTGACGGAGCCGTTGGGGGTGGTGATGGTAGCCAGCGGGGGCATAGGCGGCTCGAAGGTGGCGTTGGTGTTGGTCGTGGTCATGCCCAAGGTGACGATAACGGGGATAGCACTGCTAAGTGTGCCTCGGGCGTTGTAATATTGCGGGGCAAGGCTGTTGCCGGGAGGTACGAAGTGGACGAAGTAGTTGATGCCTTGCCCGAGGTCACCGAAGCTGTATGCTCCTTGTTCATTGGGCTGGGTGGTGGCGACAAATTCGTCCCGATCCCACCAAAATGTTTGGCGGTAGAGGGTGATACTGGTTTGGGTGATGGGGAGTGTGTTGGTGAGGGTGACTTGCCCGCTGATAGCCCCGGCGGGTTGATCGCAAAGGCGGCCTGTGCCAATGACCCGAGATATACCATTTAGCCATAATTGCACGGTGTCGGGTGAGGTGGGAATGCACCAGTTGCTGTTGTAAAAGGTGAAACTTGATAAGTTATTGAGAGGTACTAGACTGGTGGGGATGGGGCCACTTAAAGGGTTGTTGTTCAACCATAACGTTTGCAGGTTACTCAACTGCCCCATTGCGGCGGGCACGGCCGTGAGTTGGTTGTAGTCCAATCGTAGCCATTGCAGGTTACTCAATTGCCCAATCTCGGTGGACACGGCCGTGAGTTGGTTGTCGTTCAACAATAACTCTTGCAGGTTACTCAACTGCCAAAGCTCAGCGGGCAGATCCGTGAGTTGATTGCTCTGCAAGTTTAGCCCTCGCAGGTTACTCAACTGCCCAATCTCAGTGGACACGGCCGTGAGTTGGTTAAAGCCCAAGCGTAGCGAAGTCAGGTCACTCAACTGCCAAATCTCGGTGGGCACGGCCGTGAATTGATTGCCGCCCAACGATAGCACGCGCAGGTTACTCAATTGCCCAATCTCGGTGGGCAGAGCTGTGAGTTGGTTGTAGTCCAACCGTAGCCCTCGCAGGTTGCTCAATTGCCCAATCTCGGTGGGCAGAGCTGTGAGTTGGTTGTAGTTCAACCATAACTCTAGCAGGTTACTCAACTGTCCAACCGCGGTAGGCACGGCCGTGAGTTGGTTAGATCCCAAGTCTAGCAAGGTCAGGCTACTCAATTGCCCAATCTCGGTGGGCACGGCCGTGAGTTGGTTAAAGCCCAAGTCTAGCAAGGTCAGGTTACTCAACTGCCCAATCTCGGTGGGTACGGTCGTGAGTTGGTTGTTGTCCATGTATAGCCGTTCTAGGTTATTCAACTGCCCAATTTCGGCAGGCACGGCCGTGAGTTCATTGCCCCACAAGTCTAGCTCTCGCAGGTTACTCAACTGTCCAATCTCGGCGGGCACGGTCGTGAGATTGCGCGATGACAACTCTAATTCCGTCACCACATCACCATTGCAAAAAACGCCCCACCAATTACAGGGCGAAGAGCCATCCGCCAACCAACCAGATAAATCAGCGTCTGGATTGGCCTCATAAATCGCCACCAGCGCCTCACATTCTGCCACGGGAATGGCACTCTGCGCCGCACAATCATAATTCGCTGGCTCCGCCAGCACCACGGGCTGGTGCGCCCAGCCCATCACACCACCCAGCAACAGCAGGGCGACCAATACAAATAAAAGGGGTGTCCGTTTCAACATGATTTGCTCCTTGGTTAAACTCGTTAAAAGGGTCAGTAAAAGGTGAGGATAGCGGGGTGGGGTGGCTTTTGGCTGGCTTTTGTACACACGGTCGTGGCTCCCATACCCGATAAATCCCATAACGTTAATGATACATGGGCACGGCCGTGATGCCCAATGAAGAGAGGAGCTATCCAAAGCGATCCCTTATCAAAGCATTGACGAATCATTCCTAAGGCGTACACTCCTGCACCATTTCAGTTATAATTCACATTGTGTTGGACTGTTGGATAGCGCGATAGTATATGAGGAAGGAGAACCACGGCCGTGACCCTCGACGAGATTTTACAAGACATTCATGCCCTTGAAGAAGATTTGCTCATGTTTGAGCGAAAATATGGCGTTCCCACCGAGATATTTTACGAGAGCTATCTGCAAGGTGAAGAGCCTGATGATGACGCTTGGGTGCTAGATTGGGTAGAGTGGGCTGGCAGTTACAAAATTTTGTTAGAACGCCAACAAATGTATCGTGAAGCTGTCACCACTTTACTGCAAGATGCCACTATCCCATCCTTATCTAAGTTAATCGCCCGTACAGCCCGCCGTGAACCCATTACAGTCGCTTTTTGATTACGAGCATTTCATTTACACTTTGCCGCAAACATACCCCCTTATTCACCGCTCAACATTGTCCGTTGTACGACGTGGGCGGGGTATGGCAACCTTGAGGGGTCAAGTAGAAATTGGCATTTATCATTTGCGTGTAGCCGAAAAAATCTCGTTTGCTAAAATGGCGTCATTATGGAATATGGCTATGAAGTATGGCGTGGGAGTGAGAAACTGTATTGGTATGACCCCCAGCCCCATCCCCACATGCCCGAACTGGCGGAAAACCATCCCCATCACAAGCACATCCCACCAGATATAAAACATCATCGTATCCCTGCGCCCACATTGACATTCACCCAACCCAACTTACCCTTTCTCATCTCTGAAATCATCGCTTTGGGGGAGCATTAAGCACCTTCTCGAAAATCTGTAGTGGAAACCCCCAGCACTCAGCGGAAGTTAACGAATCACTCTGGATAGAAAGTGCCGGGGGAGGAATCTCCCCCTATATTTTGGGAAGATACAGTATGAACAAACCAAAAGGAGCGGCTCCAGCTTGAGGAAGCCGCTCTTTTTTTGTTGGCTTGCTACTGGGTCAGGGTCATTAGCTTAAGCATTTCTGCTACGACTTTCACCACCGTCTGGCCTTCGACAGGCTCAGGTAACGAGCTGTCGTGGCTAAGAACGAGAAAACAGACTTGACACCGTGCCGCAGACCTCAGACACTTAGCCCATGACCCCATCACCACAATCACAACAACTACAGTTAAGCGAGCAAGATGAAGCGATGCTGGCGGGTTCCCACGGCCGTGCCACCCAAATCGCCATGCGCATCCTGACCACCATGGCCGAGGTATACGGCGCGACTCAACTCCTCGACATCGAATCAGCCCACATAGACGGCTGTCTCTATCATGGCGACTCTGGCCTAGACTTTGCCGAGCAACTGGTGGCGGGCGGGGCGCAGGTGCGCGTACCGACCACGCTCAACGTGGGCGCGGTGGACTTGCTTCATCCCGAATATTTCCAAGGCACGGCCGTGCAGGCGGCTCAAGCTCAGCGACTAATGGCCGCTTATGAGCAGATGGGATGCACGGCCGTGTGGACCTGCGCCCCTTACCAACAGGTACAGCGTCCCGCTTTTGGCTCCCAAATCGCTTGGGCAGAGAGCAACGCTATTATTTTTGCCAACTCCGTGCTGGGGGCGCGTACCAATCGGTACGGCGATTTTATAGACATTTGCGCCGCCCTGACCGGCCGTGCCCCGGCCGTGGGGCTACATTTGACCGAGGCGCGGCGCGGCCAAATTGTCCTGCGGCTGGCTGAGGACGTGTCCATGTCACTGCGACGCACCGACGTTTTTTTTCCCGTGCTGGGCTATTTAATGGGGCAACTCGCCCAGAGCCAGATTCCCGTCATTATCGGCCTGCCGCCCGCAACCAGCGAAGACCAGCTTAAAGCGTTGGGCGCGGCCGCCGCCTCGTCGGGTGCAGTGGCTCTGTTTCATGCCGTGGGCGTCACCCCCGAGGCTCCGACCCTCGCCGATGCGCTCCACGACCAGGCTGCCGAGCGGGAAATCATGGTGGATGCGGCCATGCTTCAACAGGCACTCGCCCAGCTTTCGACCGTGCCCGATGGGCCGATTAAGGTGGTGGCCTTGGGCAGTCCCCATTTTTCGCTGGGGGAATTTGCCGCCCTGCGCCCGCTTATCCAGCAACACCCGCCCCAAATCGAATTTATCGTTTGCACCAATCGGCTGGTGTTGGCGCAGTTGCAACAGCGGGGTTGGCTGGCTGATTTTCACACGGCCGGGGTACAAATCGTGGTAGATACTTGCGTGGTCGTTACGCCGCTGGTGCGGGCGCGGAACGGGGTGCTGATGACCAATTCGGGCAAATTTGCCCATTACACGCCTGGTAATATCGGCTTGCAGGTTGTTTTTGGCTCGCTAGAGGAGTGTGTGCGCTCGGCAGAGCTGGGGCGCGTGTGGCGAGGTAGTGAATGGTGAACGGTGAATGGTAAATGCGACCGTTCATTTACCATTCACCATTGATAATTTACCATTTACAATTCGATACGGTGAATGAAATGAACCCAACTTATATTTGGATAGGACGGGCGTTGGTGTCTGGTTCAGCCACGGCCGTGCCGCTTGTTTTGACTGAACCGCTCAGCCTGTGGGGAGGGCTTGACCCGCACACGGGGCGCATCATTGACCAACGCCACACGGCCGTGGGACAAGACGTGACCGGCCGTGTGCTAATCCTGCCTGCTGGGCGCGGCTCTAGCAGTGCCAGCAGTATTTTGCTGGAAGCGGTGCGTGCCCAACACGCCCCAGCCGCCATTATCATGGCCGAAGTGGACGGCATTTTGGCTTTGGGCGCAGTCGTGGCCCAAGAAATCTATGGGGTGGCTCTGCCCGTGGTGGTTTTGGCGCGTCCCGATTATGATGAACTCATTGAGGCCATTTCTACCCAGCCCGCTGGGCAACTGGAAGTAACGAATGCGCAAATCTCTCTTGGCTGTCTTACCTAAATTAGAACAAGGTCGCTATTGGTATAGCGATGGCCTGCCCGATATTAGTCTGGGGCTGGGCTTTTGGCTAATGACGACCGTGCTTCTGAACATTGAGCATGTGCCGACCTTACTCGGCCGTGTGCTGGCTCTGCCCCTGACGGGTTTCGCCATTAGCCTCTTTTTCCCGTGGGCGATTCGCACGGCGCGGGCGCGTTGGCTAACCAATCCGCCCATTGTCACGGCCGCACGTCCCTCTTTAGGGTATCAACTGTTCGGGATGGCTCTGCTTGTGCCGCTCGTGACCCTGCTGGGCTTGCTGGTGGCTCGTTTGGGTGAAAGCGATCATTTGGCGAGCGATGCGGCTGATTTGTTTGCCCTCAGCGTGGGGCTTTTTGTCAGCTTTGTGCCGCTCATGCTAGGGTTTATCTCGGGTGCGGTGCGCTATTATCTGGTCGCTTTGCCCATTGTTTTGGTGACACTCGGTTTGGTTTTTAGCCCCTCTTTTGTGCCTCAGCCTGGCTGGAGCGTGGTTTTTGTGTGGCTGGTAACGGGGCTTTGTTTTTTGCTGTGTGGCTTGGTGGCCTTGGGTTCTTTCGGCCGACGGAAGTAAGTCGCCAGCCGGACTTTTTAGTCACAACGTAAGATAAACGCATGATGCTTTGACCCTGATTTTTCATCCCGTTACAATGAAAAGTGTGCTAAACCATTTGTCATGCAAGCAAATCCATCTAGTTTGCCTCTTAATCGCCTGATTTGCCTGCTTGCACCATACCCCAATCACGATTACCTAAATTTTATAAACTACGACCCACTAAACAAGGAGTGACCTATGAGTTTTGAACTACCTGCCCTAACTTATGCTGAAGACGCTTTGGAACCACACATTGATGCTCGCACGATGAGCATTCATCATGATAAGCATCATGCTGGTTATACCAATAATTTGAATGCCGCTTTGGAGGGTCATGCCGACTTAGCTGGCAAGAGCGTTGAAGAGATTTTGGGGAATTTGGACGCGTTGCCAGAGGAGATTCGCACGGCCGTGCGGAACAACGGTGGCGGTTATGCCAACCACAGCCTCTTTTGGCGCACCATGTCCCCCAACGGCGGCAAAAAGCCCAGTGGCGCTTTGGCCGAGGCGATTGATGACGCTTTTGGCGATTTTGCCGCCTTCCAAGAAGCGTTTAGCACAGCCGCCAAAACCCGTTTTGGCTCAGGCTGGGCATGGCTTTATGTCGGGTCTGATGGCAAATTAGCCGTCGGTTCGACCCCCAACCAAGATACGCCCCTGATGGAGGGCAACACCCCTATTTTGGGCTTGGACGTTTGGGAACATGCTTATTACCTCCATTACCAAAATCGTCGGCCAGATTATGTGACCGCCTTCTGGAATGTGGTTGATTGGGCCGCCGTTGCTAAAGAGTACGAAGCGGCGCAATAAACTTTTGTAGCTGGTTAAAGCCAAGACCTGACAGGTTTTAGAGACCTGTCAGGTCTTTTTTTGTGCATTTTCATTTTTCTAACGTCAACCAACTACGCTTGTAACCAAATGTCCCGATTAGAAAGAGGTGGGTTGATGACAGGTGTCAAACAGCGTTATACGGTTAGTTTGGGTAGTAATGTGCGCCCACGGGTGAATATGCACCGCATGTTGGTCGCTTTGCTGGGGTTGAGTGACGCGCTGTGGCTCAGCCGAATCTTGCGCACGGAGCCGATGGGTATGTCCAGTGACCATTATTTTTTGAACACGGCCGTGTGTCTCGATAGCCCCCTGTCCCCCTCTGAACTCAAAACCCGCTTCAACCAAATTGAAACCGACCTCGGCCGTGACCGCGATGACCCGCTGTGTAAAGTTAAAGACCGCCCCGCTGACATAGACATCGTGGGAATGTGCCAGCCAGATGAAGCGTTGTTGCCGCCTGAACCATACGTCCGTCCCCTTGTCATCGAAATTTGGCAAGCGCAGGGAGCCTTATTACAGTTGCCAGCCCCTGAGTTGAGCGCGGGCGTGCCGCTCACATGGCGCGGGCAAACTATCGGCCATCAGCCGATGCGCCTGACGCAGCACACGGCCGTGGTACTTACTCCCCATCTCGCCCTCCTTTAGGGCGATTAGCAATGAGCAATGAATAATGAGCAATGAACAAAATAAAGAAGCGGCTTTGGTAACAGGCGCGGCCATTCGCTTGGGCAAAGAGATTGCCCTCGGGCTGGCGCAGGCGGGGTATGATATTGCCCTGCATTACAACGCATCCGTCGGCCCCGCCGAAGAGACGGCGGCCGAAATTCGCGCCTTGGGCGTGGACTGTCTGCTTTTTCAGCAGGATTTGAGCGACACGGCCGTGTTGAGCGCGTTTATCAGCCGTGTGCATGAGCAAATGCCCCATTTAGCCGTGCTGGTCAACAGCGCGTCCGCCTATACCCAAGCCAGCATCGTGGACACGACGCCCGAGATTTGGGCCAGCCAATTTGACGTCAACCTGACCGCGCCCGTTTTTCTGACGCAGGCGTTTGCGGCGCAGGTGGGGCGGGGCAACGTCGTTAACATTATTGATAACAAGATAGGGTTCAATCAGCCGCAATATGCGGCCTATTTGCTGGCTAAAAAAGGGCTGGCTGAATTTACGCAAATGGCTTCGGTGGAGCTAGCTCCGGCCGTGCGCGTGAATGGCGTCGCGCCGGGCGTCATTTTGCCCGCCGGCTCGCGCACGGCCGAGTATATTGCGTGGCGGGTGCAGGGGATTCCCTTGCAAAGGCAGGGCGACCCAGCCCATATTGTGCAGGCGGTTCGTTATTGTCTCGAGAATGAGTTTGTCACGGGACAAATCCTCGTGGTAGACGGGGGGGAATCGTTGACCAACACGGGGCAGAATGCGGCGACCTTTGGGAATGGTCAATAGCTAATGGGCGATGGCTAATTGTCAATGATGTTCTGACATGCTACGGGTTTCATTCACCATTCACCTGGTTGAATTATAAATGGTAAATTATCAATTCCGAATGGTAAATGAACGTCCGCATTCACCACTCACCATTTACAATTCACCATTCACCATTCACCATTTACAATTCAAATGAACATAACTGCTTTTGCTATAAATCCGCTTTATCCTGACCAAGTGATTGGTGGCTCGACCAAACATTTGCACAATGTGGCTGTGCATTTGGGGGAGTTGGGGCACAAGCTGACGATTTTTTCGACGCGGCGGGATGACACGGCCGTGTCCTTTTTTTGGCACGAAAATGTCGAAATCCGCCCCGAACTCACCTTCAAACAGCCCTTTCCCCAGCCCTACGAAACGGCTCCCCACAACATTGCCTGGAACATCCAGCGCGTGGCCGAGCATTTAGCCACGGCCGACCGCTTTTACATGCACGATGGCGAGCTACTTTTTCCGCCGCTCTATGCTGACAAACCCGCCATTGTCTCCCTGCGGGACAACGTTTACCCCGAGACTCTGCTGGGGAGTTTTCTCTTTCGCGGGGACGCACTTATCGCCATCGCCGAATATTCGCGGCAGATTTATTTGCATACGGCGGGGCAATTTTTCCCTGAGTTGGCCGAGCGCACGGTGACGATTAACAACGGCCTTGATTTTGATAAGTTTTATCCAGCCCCGCCTAACCCCGCTATTTTTGAGTATGTGGACGTAGACCCCACGGCGCATGACATCGTTTTGCATCCCCATCGCCCCGAGCCGAGCAAGGGCTTGCCGCAAACGATAGAGGTGGTGGACAGGCTGGTGAAGAAACACGGCCGTGTGAATTTGCGCGTGCTTATCCCGCAATGGTTCGCCTCTAACCTTAATCTCGAAGTCCGCGCCTTTACCGAGCAAATTGAGCAGAACATCGTTCAGCGTGGCCTGACCGAGCATTTTATCTTTCACAAATGGATTCCCCAATCGCTCATGCCCGATTATTACCGCTTGGGGCAGGCCACGCTGGCCCTGGGGCATTTTGTGGAGGCGTTTGGCAATGTGCCTTATGAGTCGCTGGCATGTGGCACGCCCGCCGTGGTGGCGCGGGTAGCCACGCATCGTTCGCTTTTGCCCGAGGGGCTGATTGATAAGGTGCATTTTGATGACCACGACACGGCCGCGCAGTTAACGGCGGATATTTTGGCCGCCAAGCGGCGCACCAGCCCCGCCACGATGGCTTACCTCAAGGCGCATTATGGCATCGAGGCGCAGTTGGCCGCTTATGCCGACGTGATCCTCAACACGCCCAAGCAGAAGCCGATGTCGTATCAGCTTCGGCCATTGACGACGCAGACGCGCTATCAGCTTGCGCCGTGGTGTTATGTGCATGGGGGGCAAATTTTCCATGATTATCGGGCGGAACACACGGCCGTGTCCGCTCTCACCCAACTCCTCGAAAATCATCCCCACGGCTTCACCACCCGTGACGCAACCCAGCCAGAAGAGGTGGCCGAATGGTACAAATTAGGCTACATCGTCCTTTGTCTTGAGCGTTAAAAGTGGGGGGTGGGGGAGGGGAGCAACACGGCCGTGTCTGCGCTGGTACAATGGCTGAAATCGCTCTAAAATAGAGTGTCATGTGTGGACGTGTCATGTGTCAAGTTTAGGCAGTCCAACATGACACATGACACCTGAAACGTGACACAAAATACCCCTCCACTCCTCAAGGAACAATATATCATGCGCCCCACCAACACCCCCATCTACGTCATTGGTCATATGAACCCCGACACCGACGCGATTGCCTCGGCCGTGGGGTACGCTTGGTTTTTGCAGGAAACCAACCCTGACGAAAACTACGTTGCCGCCCGAGCGGGACAGCTCAATCCTCAAACCACTTGGGTCCTCAATCGGCTCAAGCTAGAGCCGCCTCTGCTGTTGCCCGATGCGTCTCCCCGTTTTGAAAACATCGCCCATCGGTTTAACACGACCACGCCCGACCTGCCCCTGCGTGAAGCATGGGACATCGCCAGCCGCACGGGCGGGGTTGTGCCCGTTATCACGCAGGATGGTCAGCCGTATGGGCTAATCACGGGCGGCAGTCTGTTTAATTGGATGCAAGCCACGCTGGGCGCAAATCCCAAACGGGAGGAGATGCGGGTGGCGGATTTGTTTGAACGGCCGTGTGATGAGGCGTGTGACACGGCCGTGGCGCGGTTCCAAGCCAGCAGTCGCATTAACGACATGCTTCGGCGTATCCTCCAAGAAGAGCGCACCGCCTTTTGGGTGGTAGACAGCCACGGCAGTTACATGGGCATTTGTCACCAGCGCGAAGCCCTGCACCCGCCGCGAATGCGCCTGATTTTGGTAGACCACAACGAAAGCAAACAGGCTCTGGGCGCACTCGACGAAGCGGAACTGCTCGAGATACTGGATCATCATCGGCTGGGCAACCCGCCGACCAACGTACCCATCAAATTCACAGTAGATATTATTGGCAGTACCAGCTCGCTCGTCTCCGAACGCATCGCCGAAGCAGGGCTGAGTGCCCCTCCCGCGCTGGCGGGCCTCCTCCTCGCGGGACTCGTGTCCGACACGCTTTTGCTTACTTCCCCCACGACGACCGACCGCGATCATCGCGCCGCTGAGCGGCTCTCCCGCTGGGCGTTTATCGGCGGTTCGATACTCGCGGGGGAAAAGCTAGACAGTTATGGTCAACAAATTTTGCAGGCGGGGGCAGACATTGGGGCGCGGAAACCCGAAGATATTGTCAACGCGGACTTTAAGCTGTATGAGGCGGGGGGAATGAAGTTTGGCATTGGGCAGGTGGAGCTAACCAATTTTGCCCAACTAGAGGAGCGTCTGACGCAAATTCGGACGGCATTAGTCAACTTGCGGGATAGCCAAGGGCTGGATTTTGCGCTACTGATGGCCACGGATGTGGTTAAAAACAGCAGTCGCTTGATTTTTACGGATGAGATTCCGCAGTTAGAGGTGTTGCCGTATGCCCAACGGGATGACGGCACGCGCACGGCGTCAGGGGTGGTCAGCCGTAAAAAGCAACTGCTCCCGCTGGTGTTAACCGCTTTGGGGGATTAGGGGGATAGCGAAGAAGTAAGAAGTAAGAAGTGGTTGGCGTTCTAACCAAGGATGGTCAGACTCGACTTTTCACTTTTCACCTCCCACTTTTTACTGTTTCGAATGACTTTCAGTGCGCTTAAGCGTATTGATAGTGAAAGCTATGGACTTTTAGTCCCTCAGCTTTCAGTCGGTGCGAAAGTCACCGAAGGCACTTTAGTGCCA
>JBGTIZ010000253.1:0-38807 GCA_041745395.1 Promineifilaceae bacterium (SeqCode)
AAAAAACCCCCCCTTTTAGGGCCGAGCCGCCGCTGGCGGCGAGGCGTGTTGATCAGTTAAAGCGAAAACTGCAAAGATAGTGAGATCGGTGGTTTGCTCAAATATGACCAAACTATGTGGTGGAAAGCAAGCTGAACTGCTGAACAGCTACTTATTTTCCTTCTTTTGGTCGCGCAAGAGGCGAAAAAACTGCTGGAGGAGCGCGGCCGCTTCAGCGGCTAACACGCCACTGGTCACTTCGACTTGGTGATTAAAGCGGGGTTCGCTCAGCACAGAGACGATACTGCCGTCCGCGCCAAACTTGGCATCTTTGGCCCCATATACCAACCGGGGTAGACGCGCCTGAATCATGGCTCCCGCGCACATAGGGCACGGTTCTAAGGTGCAATAAAGGGTTACATCGAGCAACCGCCAATTTTGCAAATGTTGCGCCGCTTCATAAAGGGCAAACATTTCGGCGTGGGCGAGGGGGCTGTGGTCGCGCTCTTTTTTATTAAAACCACGGCCGATAATCTCGCCTTGATATACCGCTACCGCCCCCACCGGGACTTCTGCCAGTTCCAGAGCTTTTTCGGCTTCGGCTAAAGCGGCCTGCATCCATTGTTCGTCGAGTATCATGTGTGGCCTGTTTCGTAAAGACGAGTCGCTAATTGACCTCGTGAATTTCCCAAGAGCTACATGTGCTTATGGTTTGAATTGACACATATTAGATGCTTGTCTAATATAATGTACATTTGACTATAATCTATAAGATTGTAGCTGGTCGTTAGGCAATTGGCCGCTTTAGGTCAGAATTATATTTAGGATACTACCTTTACTCATTATTCAGGCTCTTTGGGATCTCATGGGGTTTGGTCTGAAATGGAATACGTGATGCGCGGGTCTCTCTGGACGCACATGGCGTTTTGCGCATCATTTGATGTCAACCCCCTGAATTCCTGAAGAACCATTATTCATTGTTCATTACTCATTGTTTAAGACGCATTGTCAAAGGAAACAGATACAACGATGACATCACCGAAGCTCGTTTGGGACATTGGCACTGGTTATGATTTATTTGTTAGCTTGCACACCTTGCACCATCCGAAGGATTTTGGGTTGCGAGGGGCGTGGGCGGTGGGGGTGCGCTCGCGGTTGCCCACGGCCGAGCGGGAGTTTTTGCAAGATATTTTGGCCTTTATGATTTGGCCGCTTGATTGGGTGCATGAACACACGGCGGGGGTTAAGACGGCCACGGCCGTGTTAGAGACCCTGCGCCACACCCCACCCGAGCAACGCCTGCTCCAGATGAGCTATCCCAAGCCTGACGACGAAGCCGACCAGCGTCTTCTGGAAGTCATGGACAGAGGAAGCTGGACAGCCGCCGATGAAGAGTTTCTGCATCAGCAATACAGCAAACACAACACGCACAAAATTTGGCGTTACAAGCGGCAAAACCTGCCCATTCTGCTCAATGCGTGGCAAAATCCAGCCGAATTTGGTGACAAATACCTGACCGCGCTTGAAGCTTACTACGAAGTTTTTTTTGCCGAAGATGAGGAGCGGCTCCAGCCCGCGCTGGAGCAAGCTTTGGCGGAGGCGCAAGAGTTGGCTAAGGGATTGCCTGTGCTGGCTTTGCTTAAGGAGCTTTCGCAAGGGGTAGAGTTTGAGCAGACGCCAGAGGTGGAGAAGCTAATTTTGGCCCCCTCTTTTTGGGGTAGCCCGTTCTTGCTTTATGGCCGTCACACGGCCGTGCAACAAGTCCTCTTATTCGGCGCACGGCCGTCCAGCGCGTCACTTGTCCCAGGGGATGTCGTGCCCGACGCCCTGTTTAACGGCCTCAAAGCCCTCGCTGACCCCACCCGCCTGCGCATCCTGCGCTATCTGGTCGTGGAGCCACTCACGCCGACCGAACTCGCCCGCCGACTGCGCCTGCGCGCCCCTACCGTGGTGCATCACCTGCACACCTTGCGCCTTGCCCGTCTCGTTAACCTGACCCTCACCCCCGACGGTCAGCGGTACGCGGCGCGGCGAGAAACGGTAGCCGAGACCTGTGTCTTGCTCAACGAGTTTTTGGATAAGGAAGAAGGGTGATAACGGCTCAGGTCGTTGCTATACAAGAAATTCGTTGATGTAATCTAATAATATAAAACCTGATACAAACCTTGACACAGGCCACAGGATACCCGACACTTGGCCCTTACCATATGAATAAATACCCCCCTCTCCTTCCCCTCCTATTTCGCGCCTTATCACCACGTGGAGGACACACCCCAATGAATTCTTTTCAGACACGCACGGGTCGCACTATTTATGTGCGCCCCATTCAACCCGACGACACCAATTTTCTGATAGATATTTTTGACAACATGAGTAGTGATAGCCGCTATCATCGCTTTAATACACCCGCCGACACCATTTCTGTGGCGCGGGTGCGGGAAGAAGCAGAGCGCATCGCTCAAGCTGACCCCCGCATTCAGTACGGCCTCTTGGCTTTAGTGCAAAACGAGGAGGATGATGCGTACACGGCCGTGGGTGCGGGCCGTTATATGCGCGTGTCCGACGACCCCACCACGGCCGAGTTTGCCACCTCCGTGCGCGACGATTACCAACGCATCGGCATCGGCCAAAACCTGCTCCAACTCCTTATTGCCCAAGCCCAAGCCAGCGGCGTCCACCGCTTTGTGTCCTACGTGCAAAACAGCAACGCCGCCGCCTTCGCCCTCCTGCGCCACGCTCAGGTTCCCCACACCCGCCATATCGAAGACGAAACGATGGTTGTTTATTTGGAGCTGATGGGGTGAGCGAACGTGAGCAAGTGAGCAAGTGAGTGAGAGAGCAAGTGAGTGAGAGAGCAGGGGAGCCAAACCGTCGCCCTTCGCCCTTAGCCCCTCGCACCCAAAACAGCAAACATGACACATGACGCCCCAAAAGTGTTAAAATCAGAACATTTGAGCAGTGGATTGGGTCATGGCTAAACAAATACGCAAAAAGAGCAGTGAAAAACCGGGCGAGAACCCCCTTGCGCCCACTTGGGACGAGAAATTGGTGGACGCGCTGGAACCATACCTGCCCGAAATTGGGGGCGTGGGGCTGGCCCTCACGGCCGTGGTTTTGCTCCTTGCCCTTTTAGGTCTGACTGACTCCGCTTGGCTCGACCCCCTCACCAGCTACCTGACCAGCATTGCTGGCTGGGGCGCGTATGCGCTGGTGCTACTGCTCTTCTGGGGCGGCCTACACCTCGCCCTGCGGCGCACAACACGGCCGTGGGCAGTCCTCACCAGCACCCAAATCGTCGGCCTCGAAGTCATCTTCGTAGCCGCTTTGCCCCTCTCCCACCTCCTCAGCGGCGCGACCCTGCCCGACGCCTACGCCGGGCGCGGCGGCGGTCTCATCGGCTGGGCCTTAGCCACCCTCCCCCACGATTTTATCGGCACCTTGCCCACCTACACCCTGTATCTCAGCTTGTTTGTGTGGGGCGTGGCGCTCATCGTGCAGGTTAGTTGGCAGGATGTGGTGGGCTGGCTGAGAAACACGGCCGTGTTTTTGCGTCAATGGGCAACCAAAATCCGTCCCGCCCCGTCCACCCGCCTCATCGTCCCCCGCCGCCAGCGACCCACCATAGATCGCCCTCGCAAAGTTCTCATCGCTCAAAAACGGGGCAAAAAGCAACCCACACAACCCTCACACGGCCGTGCGGTCATCGGTCGCCATCCCCTTCTGCCCCCGCTCGACCTCCTGCTCGAAGGCCGCCCCGTGGTCATCGACGCCGCCGAAATCGCCGACAAAAAGCGCACCATCGAACAAACCCTCTATGATTTTGGCCTACCCGCCAAAGTGGTCAGCGAGCAAACAGGCCCCGCCATCACCCAATTCGGGGTCAAGCCGGGCCACATCGAGCGCACGGGGTCGGATGGCGTCACCCGTCAGCAGCGGGTGCGCATCAGCCAAATCACAGGCCTGCAAAAAGATTTAGCCCTCGCCCTCAAAGCGCCCCGCGTGCGCATCGAAGCCCCCGTACCGGGCAAGGGTATCGTGGGCATCGAAGTGCCCAACAGCGACATTAGCGCGGTGACGTTGCGCAACATTTTGGAAGCACCCGAGTTTATGCAGATTCGGGGCACGCTGGGCATTGCCTTGGGGCAAAATGTGGCGGGCACGGCCGTGGCGACCGACGTGGCGCGTCTGCCCCATATGCTCGTGGCGGGGCAAACTGGCTCCGGCAAATCCGTCTTCATGAACGCGCTTATTACCTGCCTCGTCATGAACAACACGCCCGACGACCTGCACTTCATCATGATTGACCCCAAAAAGGTGGAGCTGATTCGCTTTAATGGCCTGCCCCATCTTATCGGTCAGGTGGAAACAGAGGGTGAACGCGCCGTGGGCGTCTTGCGCTGGCTGACCAAGGAGATGGATCAGCGTTACGAAAAACTCGCGGCCGTGGGGGCGCGTAACATCGCCAGCTACAACGAAAAAGTGAGCCAATCGGCTGGCGTGAAAAAAATGCCCTATGTGATAGCCGTCATTGATGAATTGGCTGACCTGATGGTGCAGTTTGGCGGCGATGTGGAAGCCGCGCTCTGTCGGCTGGCGCAAATGGCGCGAGCGACGGGCATTCACCTTATCGTCGCTACCCAACGCCCTTCCACGGATGTGATTACGGGGCTTATCAAGGCAAATTTCCCCTCTCGCGTTTCGTTTGCCGTCGCTTCGGGCATTGATTCCCGGGTTATTTTGGACACAAACGGGGCGGAAAACCTGCTCGGCCGTGGGGATATGCTCTATCTTGGCTCTGACGCTTCTGCTCCCATGCGCATTCAGGGCTGTTTTGTCAGCGACGATGAGATAGACCACATTGTCACCCATTGGCAAAAAATCCTGCCCGATTTTGAGCGTGTGAAAGCGCCGTGGGAAAATCTTATCGAAAAGCAGGCCATTCTGGATGAAACGGATGAACTGCTGGAACGCGCCATCGCCCTGACCCAGAAGTACGACATGGTTTCTACGTCGCTTTTGCAACGCCGTTTGCGGGTCGGCTATCCTCGCGCCGCTCGCCTCATGGAAACGCTGTACGAGATGGGTCTGGTGGAAGACCCTAAAAGCGGCGGCCAAACGCGTGAAGTTTATACGGACAAGGAATCAGATGACCCGCTGGCCGATTGGGTGCGGGAGCAGGGGGATACGTATCGGGAGTATAAGGATAAGCCGGATTTTGGATGAGGCCGCTTCTCCAATGTCGAGTGAAAAGTCAAAAGCATGAAGTAAGAAGTGGTTTGCGTGCCAGCCAAGGTTTGTCAGACAGACGCTACTTCTCACTTTTTACTTTTCACTTCTCACTATAGTTAGTCCCGAACTGATTTTTTAACGCTCACAAGAGCCTGCGCTACTATCTGGTAGAGCAGGCTTTTTTGGTGTAAACACGGCCGTGTTTACACCTTGACATTCCCCCCAAAGTTGGATAGATTGTGTAGGCAAACTGCCACAGAGATTGTGCCAAAAATTAGTGAAAACTGCACAATTTTTGTCCAGCACCACCTATCCTGCCCAACACACACCCAAAGCCTGTCGCCCCTCAACCCACGAGATTGTTTTGCCCTAATCAAAAACAACTGCATAAACATCCCAGCGGCTGAAAGCTGACCGGCTAAATCCCCCCAAGGAGGCATTATTGTGAAATTGGAAGGCTCATATACGTTTGAAGCCCCCCGCGATTTAGTCTGGGAAATGTTCCTCGACCCCGACGTGCTGGCTCGTATCATGCCCGGCTGTCAGAAACTAGAGCGCGTGGGCGAGGATGAGTACGAAGGCAAGCTGAAAATCAAAGTTGGCCCTGTACAAGGGCTGTTTAATGGCAATGTCAAACTTTCTGACCTCGAGCCACCGCACACCTATAAAATGAAGGTGAAGGGTAAAGGGCCGTCGGGCAT
The DNA here is from genome assembly GCA_041745395.1 of Promineifilaceae bacterium (SeqCode). Lineage (GTDB taxonomy): Bacteria > Chloroflexota > Anaerolineae > Promineifilales > Promineifilaceae > Hadersleviella. The sequence continues at coordinate 5,910 of JBGTIZ010000253.1, forward strand.
TGTGGATGGCGTGGGCCAAGTCCGACTGGAGCAGGAGGGGCATCACACCATTATGTATTACACGGGAGATGCCAAGGTGAGCGGCAAAATCGCCAGCGTCGGCCAGCGGCTGATGGATAGCTCGGCCAAGGCGATTACGAAGCAGAGCCTAGACAATTTGGATAAGCAGATTCAGGCTCGTCTGGCGGCGGACGCGGCTCCGACCCTAGCAGAAGATGCAGGGGTAGACACGGCCGTGTCCACCCCTCGCCCCGACATCACGCCTCCACCCCCACCCAGCCAAACGGAATTCGCTCTCGGCGTCGCCAAAGAGATGGCTAACGACGCCCTGCAAGATGACCGACAGAAATACCTGCTAATCGGACTCACGGCCGTGGGTCTGCTCATCCTCTGCAACTGGTGGACCAACATCATCGCCCGCCGCGTCGCTCGCATCATCAGAGACAATGAGTAATGAGCAAGGAACAATGAACAAAGGGGCATCCCGTCGCACATCGCCCCTCGCCACCTCGCACCTCATATCTTCACACACATAAAATTTATCCCACACACCAATCAAGTAAGGAAGGGTAATCAGATGCAAGTAACAATCACTGTCAACGGTAAAAGCCATACCCGCGATGTCGAGCCGCGCACCCTGCTCAGCGACTTCATCCGCGATGGCCTCAACCTAACCGGCACCAACATCGGCTGTGACACCAGCCAATGTGGCGCTTGTACCATCCACATGAACGGACAGGCCGTTAAAGCGTGTACCGTGCTGGCTGTCCAAGCAGATGGCAGTAACCTCACCACCATCGAAGGTTTGGCTAATGGCGACCTGCACCCCATGCAGAAAGCATTCTGGAACGAGCACGCCCTGCAATGCGGCTACTGCACCCCCGGCATGATTATGTCCGCCGTGAAGCTGGTGGAAAACAACCCCAGCCTCACCGAAGCAGACATTCGCCACGGCCTAGAAGGAAATATGTGCCGCTGTACGGGCTACGAAAACATTGTTAACGCTGTGCAAAGCGCGGCGGCTGAAATGCAAGGAGCGTAATCATCATGGCTAAATATGTTGGTGAACGAGTTAAACGATTTGAAGACCCCCGCTTTATCCAAGGTCGGGGCAAATATGTTGCCAATCTGACGCTGAACAACATGGCTTATGTCGCCATCAAGCGCAGTCCTTACGCCCACGCCAAAATCAACAGCATTGATACCAGCGCGGCGTTAGCCCTGCCTGGCGTGATTGCCATCTACACGGGCAAAGATTTACAGGACAGCGGTGTCGGCGCGTTGCCCTGTGGCTGGCTCGTGCCCGGCACCAAAGTGCCCGTGCGCCACGCGCTGGTCACAGACAAGGTGTGCCATGTAGGAGACAGCGTCGCGGCCGTGGTCGCCGAGAATCCTTATATCGCGGAGGATGCGCTGGACTTAATCGAAGTGGATTATGATCCCCTGCCCGCCGCTATTAACGCCCGCCATACGACCGAATCGGGTGCGCCCCAAATCCATCCCGACATCGAAAACAACATCAGCTATAGCTGGGAACTGGGCGAAAAAGAGGGCGCGGAGAAAGCATTTGCCGAAGCGGAAGCCAACGGGCATGTGGTCAAAATTGACCTGATTAACCAGCGGCTTGTGCCCAACGCGATGGAACCTCGCGCCTGCGTGGCCGATTGGAACGGCTTCACGGAAGAGATGACGCTCTGGACCACCAGCCAAAATCCCCACCCCATTCGCCTTTTGCTGAGCGCGTTCACGCTGGGCATTCCCGAAAATCGCCTGCGGGTGATTTCGCCTGACGTGGGGGGCGGTTTTGGGAGCAAGATTTTCCATTATCCTGAGGAAGTGATTGTGCCTTGGATTTCGCGGGAGATTTCACGGCCGTGTAAATGGGTCGCCACTCGGAGCGAATCCTTCATGACCGATTCCCAAGGGCGCGACCACGTCAGCGAAGCCGAACTCGCCATGACCGCCGAGGGCACAATCACCGCCCTGCGCGTCAAAACGTGGGCGGACCAAGGGGCCTACCTCTCCACCTTTGCCCCGCTCATTCCCACCGCCTTCTACATCTGCCTCCTCTCTGGCCTCTACAAAATCCCCAACGTCTACGGTATCGCCCACGGCACGCTGACCAACACCGTGCCCGTGGATGCGTACCGCGGCGCGGGTCGGCCCGAAGCTTCCTACGTGGTCGAGCGGCTGGTCGAAGAAGCGGCACGGGTCATGAACATGGATTCCATCGAATTCCGCCGCCACAACTTCATCGGCGTGGATGAATTTCCCTATCAAACCCCCGTCGCCATGGCTTATGACAGCGGCGACTACAACAAGCTGTTCGACAAAGCGGTCGAGTTCGCCAGCTACCAAGAATTGCGCGATGCCCAGGCCAAAGCGCGTAAAGAAGGGCGACTGGTCGGCATTGGCGTGGCGGGCTGTATCGAAGCGAGTGGCCCGGCTCCCTCTAAGATTGCTGGTGCGCTCGGCGCGGCCGTAGGCTTTTGGGAAAGCGGCGTCATTCGCGTCCATCCCACGGGCAAAGTTTCGCTCATGACTGGCTCCCACACCCACGGGCAGGGGCATGAAACCGCCTTCGTCCAAGTCGTGGCCGACGAGTTGGGCATTCCCATGGAAGACATCGAGTTAATTCACGGGGACACGGGCAAAGTGCCCTTTGGCATGGGCACGTATGGCTCTCGCAGTGCTTCTGTTGGGGCGAGTGCCTTGGTCATTAGTGCGGGCAAGGTGCGGGAAAAGATGAAGCGCATCGCCGCTCATCAGTTGGAGGCGGCCGTGGAAGACATTGTGTATGACCAAAGCAATGGCACGATGTACGTTAGCGGTTCGTCCGATAAGGCCATGGCCTTTGGGGAAATCTCTTTCGCCGCCTACACGGCGCACAATTTGCCCGATGAGATGGAACCAGGCCTAGAAGAAACCTCGTTCTATGACCCAGCCAACTTCACCTTCCCCAACAGTGCCCATATCGCGCAGGTGGAAATTGACCGCCACACAGGCGAAGTGACTGTGCAAAAATATTTTGCCGTAGACGACGTGGGGAATGTCATTAACCCAATGATTGTCGAAGGGCAGATTGTCGGTGGTATCGCCCAAGGGGTCGGTCAGGCTCTGTGGGAAAACACAGTTTACAACGAAGATGGGCAATTGCTCTCTGGTTCCTTCTTGGATTACGCCATGCCCCGTGCGGACGGCTTCCCCCGTATCAATACCGACCGCACCGAAACGCCCTCGCCCCACAATCCGCTGGGCGTGAAGGGATGCGGCGAGATGGGCACGATTACCTCAACGGTAACGATTGCCAACGCCGTGGTGGACGCGCTCGCGCCGCTGGGCATCACCCATATGGATATGCCTTTCACGGCGCAGAAGATTCATTCAGCAATTGCCAACAAATTGCCCGTAGCGGCCGACTAGACAATGAGTAATGAGTAATGAGTAATGAACAATGAGTAAAAGAAGTTGGTTGCTGAGGATGAGGCGTAGAGAAAGCGAAGATTTTATCGAGAACTTCCGCCCCTTTTCGTCCTTCTTCCCTCGTCCTTCGTCCTTTTTTAGGACACTCATTACTAATTATTCATTATTCATTCTCTTTCCAGGAGAACAGATAAATGTATCCAGCAAAATTTGATTATGTCCGTGCCAACACGGTGGAAGAAGCGATTGCTCTGTTGCAGGAGCATGATGATGCGAAGTTTTTGGCGGGGGGGCATAGCCTCATTCCCGTGATGAAGTTGCGCCTAGCGAGTTATGAGACGCTGATTGACATTGGGCGCATTGAGAGTTTGAAAGGGATTACCAAGTATGATGGCTATTTTCGGATTGGGTCACTAACGACTCATGCGACGCTGGCTAGCTCCAAAGAAATCCCCGCTGCGATACCCGAGGCGGCCAAGATGATTGGCGACCCCATGGTGCGCAATCGGGGCACGATTGGCGGCAATGTGGCTCATGCAGATCCCGCGTCTGATTTGCCCACGGTGCTGATCGCGCTGGGGGCGACGCTGAACATTCAGGGGCCGGATGGCCCTCGTTCGGTGGCGGCAAATGAGTTCTTTACGGGCTTGTTTGAGACGGATTTGGGGGAGTATGAGATGCTCACCTCGGTGGATGTGCCCGTGGAGGAGTCGCGCACGGGGTCTGCTTATGTCAAGTTGTTTAATCCCGCGTCCCGTTATGCGATGGTGGGGGCGTGTGCTTCGATTAAGGTAAGTGCGCTGGGTGAATGCCAAGGGGCGACGGTTGCTATTGGTGGCCTGACGCCTCATGCGAAGTTGGCTTCGTCGGTGTCGAATGCGCTGGTGGGGAAGAAACTGACGGAGGAAAACATTAACACGGCCGTGTCCGAAATCCACAAACACCTCGGCGACGACGTCATGGGCGACATTCACGCCAGTGCTGAATACCGTCGCCAGATGGCGCCCGTCTTCGTAGCCCGCGCCATCACCGCCGCCACCGAGCGAGCCGGCTGGCTAGCCAAGCTGGGCAAATGGTTCGAAGACAAGCTTGATTAGCTAAGAAGAGCGTATTTTGATAGATATACAGGAACTTAGTTCCTAGACAAACGCCTGGCACTTTCAAATTCAAAGTGCCGGGCGTTTTTGCTCGAAGGATTCACCGCGGAGTTTTTCTCCAAAATTTCTCTGAGTTCTTTGTGGTTTACTAATTCGTGACCAATACAAGAAGGCGCAAATCTCCTCGAGAAGACCCGCTCTTTTCTTCCTTCTTCCCTCGTCCCCCGTCCTTTTGATTATCCAAACAACAATTCATTAATATCCTCAATACTGTCTAACTGTCCCGTTTTGCCCCCCCGCTTGCCCCCCCGCTTGCGCTTCATGTCCTCGTAAAACGCCTCATCATAGCGGCGCGACTTAACGGGAATCGGCATTTTGACCCCCCAACCCAATAGCAACACTTCCTCTTTTTCCTGCAACCGCGCCAACATGCCCCGCAGTTGCTCCCGCCCCGCCAAGCCCGACAGCACGGCGCGAATATCGTCCTCATCCCCTAGCCAGCCCGTGATGCGCGTGCCCAATTGGGACATGATTTCATCGTCAATCCCCGAGGGACGTTGGTCAATGACCAGTAGCGTCACAAAATATTTTCGTAGCTCGCGGGCGATAATGCCAAAGGCGGTCTGTTTGGCTAATTGGGGATTCAGAAGCTTGTGCGCCTCTTCGATACAAATTGCCAACGGCCGTGGATTGGGTGAGCCGCTCGTCTTGGCTACGTCAGTGCGCTTGACCCAATGCTCACGGATGCGGCGGGTGAGAATATTGGAGACGAGCAGATAATCCAAATCGTTGTCAAACTCGCCAAAGCAGAGAATGACGTGCCGACCATTTTCGAGTTGGTCAATAATGGCCGTCACGGGGTCGCTGGCTGGATTTTCGACCACATAAGGGCGGTCGGCGATGCGGCGCAGGCGGCGGTGTAGGGCTTCGGCGGCGCGTTCGTTAATGTTACTTCCCCGTGCCCAATAGGCCACTGAGTTGGGGGCGGGCACGGTTTTACCTGTGTCGGGGTCGGTTTCGACCGCACCTGGCTCCAGCTTCATAAATTGGGCGAACCAATCGGTATGAAAATCACGCACGAGCGCACTGAGCGTAATCGCGGCCGTGTCGGTCAAATTCAGGGCAGTAGCGAGCAGGTCTATATCCTCAGACGTAAAGTCACGCATGGCTAGCTCTAGCGTAAAGTCCGGCGCACGGCCGCGTACCATTGCCCCTTTGCCCAGCCCCGCCACCTGCACTTTATTGCCAAACAGAGAGCGCAACCCCTTCACCACCACCGCATTGTCACTATCTTGGTCATCAAACCCATACTCATTGTGCATGTCGAACACCAGCGCGGCGGCCACGTCTTCTTTCATCATGCCCGCCAGCACCATGCGCGTCAGGAAGCTTTTGCCTGTGCCCGTCGCCCCAAAAATACCGCTTGAGCGTTTGACCAATTTGTGCAAATCAATGCGCACGGGATGCCCTTGCTCAATGGTTTGCCCAATCTCGAACATGCCGGGGCCATCCTTGCCAAAAATTTCGGCCACGTCCATCTCATCCGCCAGCCGCACGAGAGCGTGATGCGCAGGCACGGTTTTCACGGGGCGCGGGCCGATCTCCTGATTTTCTTCTTCCCAAACCATGCGGGCATCGAAGTCGTCTAAATCTGGCCCCCTGTCCATCATCAGGGTGGGGTAGACGTTGAGCGTGGTGTAAAGCGTTTTGCCTAGCAGGGCGATTTGCACGTTTTCGCTCAGGCGATTGCTTTGCTCATCGGCGAAGCGGGGGTCGGTCGCCCCGAGTTGCAGGTCGGTCACAAGGCCGTAATAGCGCCATTGGCCGCTGTCACAGACGACAAAACTGCCTTCTTGGACTTCATCGGCGGGCACGGTCAGGCGCACGCGCAGACCTTCTTTGAGGCCACCGCCAACGACGTAGCCGACTGTTTGTTCTTCTTGTTCTCGTTCTAGTTCCATGGGGTTCCTTTTTTAGTTTTCTGGTAGCCGATAATGTGTTTGCCGCCCACGACCGTGGCGCACAATTAAGCCCAAATCAAGCAACTTCCTAAAATCAAGCATCCGCGTCGCCTTCGCCCGCTCTGTCAACTGCGCATAATCCTTGTCCATAATAAAGCCACGCGCCGCAATATGCGCCAAAATCGCTTCATGATGCGGCTGAAGCGTCATAGTAGGTGAGGCTTGCGCTCGCGTCAACTCTTTCTCCACCCGCCATAGTTCATCCAAAATGCCCTCCGCAAAATAAACTAGCCAAGACGTAAAATCAATCATCGGCCGCAGTTCGTAATAATCACCAAACAGGCCAACTTGCTGAAAATAGCGGGTCACATTTTGATTATAAAAGTTTTCAAAGCTGAACAAACTAAACGTATTTAACCCCAATCCAGCCAACAGTAGTTTAGTTGCTAGGCGCGTCGTGCGTCCATTACCATCTATAAAAGGATGAATAATGACCATTTGCCGATGCACCAATCCAGCCAACAAAATGGGGTCCAATATGCCCCGATTTTGCTGGACAAAAGCTACTAGCCCAGTCATCAGGGCAGGCACGTCCTCGTGATTGGGGGGGAGATAAATGATGTCTTGAGTACTCGGGGCGTAGATAACGACTGGTTCGCGACGCCATTGACCTAGCTGATGGTCAGGGAGCAAGCCAGCCATGATACTTGCTTGAATTTGTTGAATTAACACGGCCGTGAACGGCTCCTCCCGTCTTTCAGAAAGCATCTCCAACACACTATTGTAATTCAATACCTCCCGCTCACTTTGACGTATATGCTCAGGGTTTGCTTTGAGCAAGCGACGCACCTCCGTCAGCGGCAGTGGATTGCCTTCAATACTAGTTGAGGCATAAGTCGAAACGGCACGCGCCTCTTTCTGTAGACGTGCCCAAACCACATCAGGCACAACCTGCTGGTTCAGGTCATGCACCAAAAGGGTGATGCGCTTAATGCTATCCAGCAATGGTGGCAAGATGCGATAAGTAGGTTCAAAAGGAATCATCGTCTAATTATAGACGATAATTAGACGATTCTGAACTCCAAAACAAAAAAGCCGCCGCCCAGAAAAATCTCTGCGCGGCGGCTTTTTGCTTCTTACTTTTTACTTCTAACTTCTCGCTTAAACCAGGAGGCGCATCGGGTTTTCGATGAGTTCTTTGTACCGCACCAAAAACTCGGCGGCTTCCGCGCCATCCGTGACGCGATGGTCGGCCGAAATCGTGACCTTCATGCGCTGGCCGATTTTGACCTTGCCCTTGACCACGACGGGCTTCTCAATGATGCCGCCAATGGCTAAAATGGCCGCTTCGGGCGGGTTGATAATGGCCGTGAAGGAGTCCACGCCATACACGCCCAAGTTGCTCAGGGTAAAGGTACTGCCAGAGACATCATCGGGGCTGATTTTGCCATCCCGCGCCCGTTTAATCATCGCTTTGTTGTCTTTGGCGATTTGGCCCAGCGTGCTTTTGTCGGTGTCCTTCTGCACGACGGTCAGCAAGCCGTTGGGCGTCGCCACGGCACTCCCGACGTTAATTCGGTTGTGCTGGATCATTTGGTCGCCGCCAAAGCTGGAATTGATGCTGGGGAAGTCCACGAGGGTAATCCCCGCCGCTTTGACCAAAATATCGTTGATGGAAACTTTGACCCCTTCCTCGGCCAGCATCTCGTTGAGTTGCTCGCGCAGGGCGAGAACGGGAGCCATGTCAATTTCCATGGTGACTTGGAAGTGGGGTACGGTGGTTTTGCTTTCGACCATACGGCGGGCGATGGCTTGGCGCAGTTTAGAGGCTGGCACGGCCGTGTCATCTTCACCCACCTTAACCTGCGTCGGTTCCACCACCATCTTCGCTGGGGCAGGAGCCGCCTTCTCTTTCGCCTCATCCTTAGCTGGCGCAGGCGAACCAGCCGCCAGATGCGCCTCCACATCCGCCTTGCGGATGCGGTCGCCTTCAAACGAGACATTGAGCAAGTCCACCCCTTTATCTTGGGCGATGCGCCGCGCCACGGGAGTCGCTTTCACCCCATCGGGGAACTCCTCATTTGCTGTGGCCTTTGTGCCCGTCGGTTCTTGGGCAGAGGCTTCGCTTTCCGTTTCAGATTCAGGAGCCGCATCAGCATCAGATTTTGGTTCGGCGGGCGCATCTTCGCTTTCCTGTGCGGAACCACCTGCGCCGTCCAGCAGGTCAGAAATATCCTCATCCGCTTCGCCGACGATGGCTACATTCGCCCCCACCTCGACAATATCGCCCGTGCTGACCAAAGTCGCCAGCAAGACGCCAGTTACCTGCGTTTCTAACTCGAGGGTCGCTTTGTCCGATTCAATCTCGGCCACGACCTCCCCTTTGGTGACTTCATCGCCGATCTCTTTCAGCCAGCTACTAAATTCACCTTCACGCATGTCAAAGCCCATTTTGGGCATTACGATAAATTTAGCCATTATAAAATCTCCTTCACCGCCGCAATCACTCGGTCAGGATTGATAAGCGCGGATTGCTCTAACTCACGAGAGTAGGGCAACGGTGCCCGCTTTTGCCCCACCCGCTTAATCGGTGCGTCAATGTAATCAAAGGCGTGTTCCTGCAACTGCGCCGCAATCTCGGCACTGATGCCATAGGTGCTATACCCCTCTTCCACAATGACCGCCTTAAACGTCTTTTTGAACGACTTAATGGCGGGTTCCATGTCAAGCGGATTGAGCACGCGCATGTCTACCACTTCGGCCGAAATGCCTTCTTCGGCCAGTTTTTCCGCCGCTTCCAGCGCCACGCGCAATCCTTCGGCATAGGCAATGATAGAAACGTCTGTGCCTTCCCGCTTCACTTCGTTTTTGTCCAGCGGAACCAGGTATTCTTCTTCGGGCACTTCGCCCCGCACCTGATACAAGGTGTGGTGTTCGATGAACATAATGGGGTCATCAGAGCGAATGGCCGATTTGAGCATCCCTTTGGCGTCGTAGGGTGTGCCGGGGGAGACGACGCGCAGGCCGGGGAAATGGGCAAAAATAATGTCAGGCGTGTGGCTGTGGGTTGCGCCTAACTGCCGCCCGCCGCCGCCTGGAGCGCGGAAAACGACGGGGCAACGAATCTGGCCGCCGAACATGTAATGCACTTTGGCCGCATGGTTGACGATGGCGTCGAAGGCGACAAAGGCGAAGTTGATGGTCATGAATTCCGCCACGGGGCGCAGGCCGTTCATAGCCGCTCCCGCCGCCGCGCCGCCGATTGCCATTTCAGAAATGGGGGTGTCTTTGATGCGTTTGGGGCCAAAATCGTCATAAAAGCCGCGGGTGACGGCATAGGTTCCGCCCCAAACCCCGACTTCTTGACCCATGATAAATACCTTTTCATCACGTTCTAGCTCTTCACGCAGAGCGTCGGTGATGGCTTGTCTCATTGTAATTCGCTTAGCCATGATTGGGTTAGTCCTCCACGTAGATGTTTTCGTATAAGGCTTCGGGCGGGGGCAAGGGGGAATCCTCGGCGAACTTCACGGCTTCGGCCATGATGCGCTCGACTTCGGCGTCGATGTCGTCTAGCTGTTCCCGTTCGACCCCCTCTTTGTCGAGCAAACGGCGTTCGACCACGCCTAGCGGGTCTTCTTCGCGCCATTTGGTCACTTCTTCTTTGGTGCGGTAGCGGAGGGGGTCGCCCATGCTGTGCCCTTCGTAGCGGTAGGTGATTAGCTCGAGGAATTGGGGGCCTTCGCCGTTGCGGATGCGTTGCAGGGCTTTCGTCGTTTCGGCCCAGACGGTGCAGACGTTCATGCCGTCTACTTGTTTGGCGGGGATGGCGTAGGCGGAGGCTTTGGTGATCATATCGGGAGCGGCGGAGGCTCTTTGCACGGCCGTGCCCATGCCGTATTGATTGTTCTCGCAAATCCACAGCATGGGTAAATCCCACACGCCCGACAGGTTCAGCGATTCATGGAAATAGCCGATATTGGTCGAGCCATCGCCAAAATAACAGAGAACCGCGCCATCTGTGCCGCGATATTGTTCCGCCAGCGAAATGCCTGCGGCGAGCGGCAAATGACCGCCCACGACGGCATAGCCGCCCCAATATTTGCGTTCCACATCGGCCAAGTGCATCGAGCCGCCTTTGCCTTTGCTGACGCCCGTATATTTGCCGAATAGCTCCGCCATGAGTTTGCTGGGGTCGGAACCGACGCAAATGGCGTGGGCATGGTCACGGTAAGCGGTGATAACGTGGTCATTTTCGCCTCGGGCGGCGATACTTCCTACAGCGACCGCTTCCTGTCCAATGTACAAATGCAGGAAGCCGCCTATCTTGCCAAGCTGGTACTGTTCTGAGCAAGCTTGTTCAAACTTGCGAATCAGAACCATTTGGCGATACCAGTCGAGCACCATCTCTTTGGTCGTGACAGGCTCGGGTAGTTCTGTCTTTTCCATGCGTATCTCCTTGGGGCAATGAGTAGTTAACAATGAGTAATGAGTAATGAGCCTACTGAAAAAAGCCCCTTTTCGCGGAAATCCACCTCTGGTAGATTTGGCGAAAACACCCCTTTTTTCAGGGCACTCAGTAATGAGCAATGAACAAAAAGGTTGGTTGCTGAGGATGAGTACGCGGTCTGATGTTGTGTTTTCTTGAGAAAGACGTCGCGTTCTCTATGGCCTCTGCGGGTAAGTTGACCTTTTTGCAGGGGACTCAGTAAAGGGTATGCCAAAAGCTCACTTGAGGCTCTCAGTGAGTTTTCGCTAACAAATAAAGTTCACAAATCGCGGATGATTATGGGATTGTGCGGTGTGGGTAGTTGTTACCCGTTTAGTGTAGCAAAAAGCGCGGGGTTAGGCGATTGTTGTATGGATATTTCCTATGGAGGCAAGGGCGAGGGGCGATGAGACAGCTACGTCGCCCCTCGCACGCCGCCCTTCGCACCTTTTTCAGTGGACGATGCGCAGTTGACTGCCTTGGTGGTCGATGGGCAGGAGCCAGAAGCGGCTGTCGAGGCCAGCTTCTTTGAAGGCGGCTTGTCCCGCACGGCCGATAGCCATGTGATTTTGGGGAGCGAAGGCGATGAGGCTGGGGCCAGCCCCGCTGAGGGCGACGGCGGCGGCACCGGTATTTAACACGGCCGTGTACGCCTCCCCTAAACCCGGCACCAGCGGCAAGCGATACGGCTGATGAAGCCTATCCTGCATGGCGATGCGGAGCGTGGCATAGTTGCCCTGCTCGAGGGCACGAATGACCAGCGGGGTACGTGCCAGATTAAAAATAGCGTCCTCCCGCGAGACTTGGGCGGGCAGGGCGGCGCGGGCGTCTTGGGTGAGTAAATCAAAGTCGGGCAGGATAATCGTCACGATGAGCGGGGGCACTTCAAACCGCTCGATGTGTAGCGGGGTGACGCCCATGGGCACGAGAACGAGGCCGCCGAACAGGGCGGGGGCGACGTTGTCGGGATGCCCTTCCATCTGGGTGGCGAGTTCCAAAATGTCGTTTTTGGTCAGCCCTGCTTTGAGGATTTCGTTGACGCCGAGCATACCCGCGACCACGGCCGTGGAACTGCTCCCCATGCCGCTGGCGGGGGGCACATAGTTGCGCTGAATGAGCCGCATGGGCGGCAGGGGGCGTTGCAGATGGTCGCACAAAAATTGGGCGGCCTGCACAATCAGGTTGGACGCATCACGCGGGATAATATCCGCGCCTTCCCCTTCGATAATAATCTCTAAGTCTGACCCCTCGGGCAGGGGGATAAAATCAAACTCATTATACAGCCCTAGGGCGAGACCCAAGCAGTCGTAGCCTGGCCCGAGGTTGGCCGACGTGGCCGGAACTTTCACATTGACTAATTTCATCTTCTTAACCTTTGCTGTTTTGAGCGAGTCAGCTTATCTGCTGAACTGCTGACATGTAACATTTTACAGCGCATCATTTTACGTTAGAATCCGTATACTGAACACTTTTATCCATCAGCCAGCCAACAAACCGACCATCTAACCAACAAACCAACCCCATGCCCTCTCCCATTCCTCTGCACGAAATTCCCGAACCTAACCCAAAACGACTGGCCCTGCGCGTGACCAAAGCGGCGGAGCGCGCCTTGCGCCAAGGGCATCCGTGGCTGTTTGACCAAGCCATTACGGAGCAGAGCGGACCGGGCCAGGCGGGGGATTTGGCTGTGGCGTTTGACCATAAGCGGCGATTTTTGGCGATTGGCCTACTTGATCCCGCTTCGCCGTTGCGCGTGAAACTGCTGGCGCATCATCGACCCGAAAAAATTGACGGGACGTGGTTGCGGGACAAAATTAGGGAGGCGATTCAGCTCCGCGCTCCGCTGGCCGAGGCGGGACAGACGGGCTATCGGCTTGTTTTTGGGGAGGGGGATGGCTTGCCCGGTTTGGTGGTGGATAGGTACGGGGCGACGCTGGTGATGAAGCTGTACACGGCCGTGTGGTTTCCCTATCTGCGGCACATTGTGCCCGCTCTGCTCGAGAGCATGCCCGCCAGCGAGCGCGTTATCCTGCGGCTCAGCCGACAGGTGCAGGCGCAACCCGAGGCCACTTTTGGCTGGCGAGAAGGGGATCTACTGGCGGGGTCGCCTCTCCTAGAGAGCGACGTGCCCTTTGTGGAAAATGGCCTGCTTTTTGCGGCGAATGTGCGTGAGGGGCACAAAACGGGCTTCTTTTTTGACCAGCGGGAAAATCGGCAACGGGTGCGCCAACTGGCGCGGGGGCGCACCGTGCTGGATTTGTTCAGCTATACGGGGGGCTTTGCCCTGTATGCGGCGGCGGGCGGGGCGGCGGCGGTCACGGCCGTGGATGTGAGTGCCCCCGCGCTGGCGGCGGCTGAGGAAAATTTTCGGCTGAACCGGGAGGCGGGCAACACGGCCGTGTCGGCCTGCCCTTTTACACCTGTGGTGGCCGATGTGTTCATCTTTTTGGCCGCGCAAAATGAGTCGGGGGCGCAGTTTGATATGGTCATTGTGGATCCGCCCTCTTTTGCCAAAAAGGGAGACGAACACGGCCGTGCGCTCCACGCCTACGCCCAACTCGTTCAGCTTGCCTTGCCGCTGGTCGCCCCCAACGGGTTGCTGGTGATGGCCTCCTGCTCCAGCCGGATTAGCGAGGCGGATTTTCTGGACACGATTCATGACACGGCCGTGGAGATGGATCGCCCCCTCTGGACGCAATTCGTCACGGGGCACGCCGCTGACCATCCCCTACGCCCCGAATTTCCCGAAGGCCGTTACCTTAAATGCCTCTTTGCCAGCCCCATTGACTGACCGCTTGTCGTAACGACTTGTGGACTTTCGGTTATAGCGTGAAAAGTGAAACGTAAAAAGTAAGAAGTACAAAGTGTCCTGCGTTCTGCTCAAGGGCTGTCAGACAGCCCAACTTTTCACTTCTTACTTCTGACTCGATTTATTAAGGACATCAACCATGAGCCAAGCAAAAAAATCTGACAAAAATGAAGGCTTGTACCAAGTGTTAAACTCGATATTTGGGTTATTAACCTTTTGCGGCGGGGGTCTGCTTGTTATTGGCCTGTGGGTGATATTTGAAGATGGGGAGATGGCGTTAATGTTTACCCTTCTCCCCAGTTGCCTTGCTCCCCTCCTGATTGGTCTGCTAGGGCAATGGATGGTGAAAAACCGTCTCCGTTACCAAGCGAGTCGTGCCGTCATGCTTATGAGCTTGCTCCTCATCAGCATGGGGATGCTGTTTACGGGGCTGGCTAGCGCGATTGTGGCTGTCAGCCTTGATTCTAGTGACGCTATGGCAACATTGCTTCTGGCGGGGATTTGCCTCCTGCCGGCCTTGTTGCTGTTGCTGGGTGGTGGGTTGCTGTTCCGCTTTGGGCGGGGGGGGGATGAGGAGTTGCCCGAGGAGGAACGGGCGAGAGAGGCGGCCAAGCTGGAGGAGTCGCTAAAGGAGACGGATTATGATGAGTATTTTGAGTAGAGAGAGTCGTGTCGTGTGCGTAGGAGCTAAGTTCCTCGTAGACAAGACCCCAAAGGTTTCCAAAACCTTTGGGGTCTGGGCGTTGAGAGAGAGGTTGAAAAACCGTGAGTGGTGAGGGTTCGGGACGGTGATTGTGCTAAAATTCACACACGGTTAGCCAGTGGGCTGGCCGCTGTTTAGCTTATTTACCCGCTATGTGAAGAGGTTGATTGTATGAAGCCGTTTAGAGAGATGTGGCACACGGCCGTGTCCAAACCATTCGCTACCTATGCGTGGTTTTTAGTCGCCTACACCATCGCCGTGATTATGTGGGGCGCCTACGTCCGCGCCACCGGCTCCGGCGCGGGATGCGGGAGCCATTGGCCCACCTGCAATGGCGAAATTATTCATCGGCCCCAACAAACCGAAACCTTTATCGAGCTAACCCACCGCATCACCAGTGCCGCCCTCGGCATTTTTAGCATTATTCAGATAGCTCTCGCTTGGTGGTTATTTCCCAAAGGGCACATCGTGCGCAAAGCGGTGCTGGTCGCCTTTGGTTTTACCGTGTTTGAAGGGATTTTGGGCGCGGGTCTGGTTATCTTTGAACTGGTGGCCTACAACACGTCCACCACGAGAGCCGTCGTGATTGGGCTACATCTGGTCAATACGCTCTTCTTATTGGGAGCTTATGTGCTGGCCGCTTGGTGGGCTTCGGGCGGCGAAAAATTCTCACTCCGCCAAAATCCCCGCCTGACTCGTTTGTTGGGGGTGGGCTTTGCTGGTTTGCTGGTGGTCAGTGCCTTTGGGGCGATTACGGCTCTGGGGAATACGCTCTTCCCGGCGGACTCTCTGGCGGAAGGCATCGCCCAAGATTTTAACCCCGACTCCCATTTTGCGGTGCGCTTGCGCATTTGGCATCCGGTTATCGCTATTGTGACCAGTGCCTATATCATCGCGCTCATGTTTGGAGGAGAAAATTTGCGTGAGCCAGGGCGAATGCGGATCTTGTCGAACGGGTTGGTGACGGTAATTGGATTGCAGTTGCTGGGGGGCTTTGTCAATGTGGCCTTGCTAGCGCCGGTGTGGATGCAGATGGTGCATCTACTGCTGGCGGATGTGATGTGGGTGTTGATGGTGTGTTACACGGCCGTGGTTTTGCGCGTGCGAGAGCCACTGTTCGTGACCCAGTCAGACGGCCAGCCAGCCAAACTGAGAGCCAAATAGCCATGAACGCCGCCCCATGAAAGAGATCCTGCTCGCCATCGACAACGGAACCCAAAGCGTCCGCGCCCTGCTCTTTGATTTGCGCGGCAATCTGCTCGCCAAATCCCAAATCGAGCTAGAGCCGTATGTTTCCCCCCGGCCCGGCTGGGCAGAACAAGACCCTGATTATTACTGGGACAATTTATGCCTAGCGTGCCAAAAGCTGTGGCAAACAAGCGACATTCCGCGTGAAGCGATAGCGGGGGTGTCGCTGACCACCCAGCGGGGGACGGTGGTCAATGTGGATAAACACGGCCGTGCCCTCCGTCCCGCCATCGTTTGGCTGGACCAGCGGCGCACCGCAGGGTTGCCCCCCGTAGGCGGGCTGTGGGGGCTGGGCTTCAAACTGATGGGCGCGTCCCGCACCGTCGCCTATCTGCAAGCGGAAGCAGAAGCGAACTGGATTCGCACCCACCAGCCCGACATTTGGGCCAAAACCCACAAATACCTCTTTCTATCCGGCTACCTGACCCATAAACTGTGCGGCCAATTCGTGGACTCCGTCGGGGCACAAGTGGGCTACGTCCCCTTTGATTACAAAAATCTGCAGTGGGCGGGGGAGCGGGATTGGAAATGGCAAGCTCTGCCCATGTCGCCCGACATTTTGCCCGACCTCGTGCATCCCACGGAGCAACTGGGGGAAATTAGCCGCGCGGCGGCCGAAGCAACGGGCATTCCGGCTGGCTTGCCGCTCATCGCGGCGGCGGCGGATAAAGCGTGTGAGGTGATTGGCTCCGGTGCGCTCGAGCCGCACATCGGCTGTCTGAGCTATGGCACGACGGCCACGATTAACACGACGCACCGCAAATATACCGAGGTCATCCCGCTTATTCCGCCTTATCCCTCGGCCGTGCCGCACGCTTACAGCCTCGAGGTGCAAATTTATCGCGGCTATTGGATGGTCAGTTGGTTTAAGCGGGAGTTTGGTCTGCGGGAGCGACAGTTGGCGGCGGAACGAGGCATCGTGCCCGAGAAGCTGTTTGATGAATTGGTCAATGAAGTGTCGCCCGGCTCGATGGGGCTGATGCTCCAGCCGTATTGGACACCCGGCATTCGCGTGCCCGGCCCAGAAGCGAAAGGGGCGGTGATTGGCTTTGGGGATGTGCATACCCGCGCCCATCTGTATCGCTCCATTTTGGAGGGGCTGGCCTATGCCCTGCGGGAAGGGGCAGAGCGGACGGAGAAGCGGAGTAAAATTCCGATTACGGCGTTGCGGGTGTCGGGGGGCGGCTCGCAGAGTGACGCGGCGATGCAGATTACGGCGGATATTTTTGGCAAACCAGCCGCACGGCCGCATCTGTATGAGACATCGGGGTTGGGGGCGGCGATAGACACGGCCGTGGGTCTCGGTTTACAGCCTGATTTTGCCACGGCCGTGGGAGAAATGACCCGCCTCGGCCAGCAGTTCGAGCCGATTCCCGCCAACCAAGAGATTTACGACCAGCTTTATCGCCGCGTGTACCAAAAAATGTACGCCCGCCTGCAACCGCTCTATCAAGCCATCCAAGAAATCACGGGTTATCCTGCTCGATAAAAGAACACGGCCGTTTTCCTCGTCTAGGTGGAGAGTGTAATTGTTAGGAGTCTAAAGGTTTAGGCTTGTTCATAACCTCGCGCAAGGACACGCCTCGCAATTGAGCCAATTCGGCTAAAAGGATGATACGTTGCGCATCCTTTTCCTCAACTTCCGTCATGAGGTCAATTAGCTCTTGTTGTGTGTCGTCCGTTAACAGGCCATCTTTACGCTGGTTCAACAACGCTTGCAACCGAGCTTGCAGAGGGGGCGCAAGCACCGCCTCGTTGATTTGTTGGAGTAGTTCTGCCTCTTGGGGTGGCAAATGGGGGGCACGCCGCTGGGCGCGAAGAGCCAGCACGTCGTGGGCAAATTGCTCTAGGTGGTTCGTATCTAGTTGAGACACGCTGTGGAGCAATGTTTCTAGGGGGATTTCTGATTGGATGTGGATGGTTGGCATCAGCATCATACCTAATTAATCATGAGGAATGGGGTCGGGACAGGCTTGTATTATAACAGATTACGACCAGCTTTATCGCCGCGTGTACCAAAAAATGTATGCCCGCCTGCAACCCCTCTACCAAGCCATCCAAGAAATCACGGGTTATCCTGCTCGGTAAAAGACACGGCCGTTTCCCTTTCAAACACGGTTAAGACTCTTTCATGGCCTACTGACCATCTGATTTTACAGAAAAACAGTTGCATTATCCGACTGTGGTCATCCAGCGTCTAGCGAACCAGACAGATGACAGATAATGCTTCATGTCAGCAAACGAGCCGCCTTATTCCAGCAGGCTTCGTCATACCTCACTCATTTCCTGAGCGCGTGATTGATTTTCCCTATGGTTTCTCAAAACCCAGCCCATTAAAGCACCTCCAACCATTCCTGCTATGGCTCCCCGTATGGCAAAGGAAACGAGATACATCACGGCAAAGTCAAACTTTATGGCTAAAAAGCCCCATTGGTTCATGACCGTATCTGGCGATTGCGTCATTATGCCTTGGATGCTAAAACCAATTGCCCCCACAACAGCTAGCCAGATGATTAACTGCCAATTTTTTTCGTAAGATCCCAACAATCCGCCGATACAAGCCCCCATAAAAGCAAACCGTAAGGTGTGGGCAATACCAACAGCTTGAAATGTGAAAAAACCATAAGCAGATGAATACCAATGGATAATGATTGTTGGGATGAGAAAGGCCACGCCGCAAACGATGCTGGCCTGTAAAAAGGAGGACAATCCCCGCTGATCGGGTTGCAATTTCACCCTTATTGATAGCAAGGCCCCCCCCCCCATAACGGCATAGAAAATAGTACCTACCGTTAGGACGATATAAGCTTGGCAAGGCTCGTGACGCATGAAAACCGCAGTAAATCTGTAAGCCGCCCCAGCAATGGCAAAAGCAATAGCAAAGGCGCAAGCAGTGCGCAGGATTAGATTCTCACTTATTTTTTTCACCTGTCTCCCTCTTGTCTTATCTTCCATGGCATTGTAACCATAACTGGTTTCATCGCCCAAAGCCTTGACAAATTAGATGAGCTTTCCAAAAACTGTACAAAATAACGAACAAAAAGCTGGGCAAAGTTACTTTGCCCAGCTTTTTTTGTTTTGGTTCAGCCGCGTGCCTGGAAAATGTTTATCCCCTATATACGGCTATTCACCTCTGGTGTACCTGTCAAAACAGAAATTCTCATAGAGCTATTACGCCCAAGGGGGGTTGTGTAAACACCTTGTTTGAAAAACTGTACAAAACATTGACATTTTTATCACCTCAGGCCATTATGGAATTTGTCACGGCCGCACCACACGGCCGTGGACACATTTTATCCACCCATATCACTGAGGAGTGAAGATTATGAAACTTAAACTGATAACAACTTTCCTACTGGCTTTTTCGCTATTCTTGGCCGCGTGTGGCCCTACCGCCGCCCCCACGGCCGTGCCCGAACCCACCGAGGTTCCCGCCGAGCCGACAGAAATGCCCGTCGAAGAAGAAATGGCCCCCAGCATTGCTGAAATAGCCGCTGGCGACGAAAACTTTTCCACCCTAGTCGCCGCCCTAGACGCCGCTGGCTTGGTTGAGACCCTCGCGGGTGAAGGGCAATTCACCGTTTTTGCCCCCACCAATGACGCCTTCGCCGCCCTGCCCGATGGTGCGGTCGAAGCCCTCTTGGAAGACCCCAACGGGCCATTGACCGACATCTTGCTCTACCATGTGGTCGAGGGCGCGATCATGTCTGATATGGTTGTGACCCTAGACGCCGCGATGACGGTTCAGGGGGAAGAGATCACGATTGAAGTAACGGATGATGGTGTCGTGTTGAATGGGATGGCTTTGGTCACGGCCGTGGACATCGAAGCGAGCAACGGCGTGATTCACGTCATTGACGCCGTGCTACTGCCCCCCAGCCTAGTCGAACTGCCCAGCATCGCTGAAATCGCCGCTGGCGACGAAAACTTTTCCACCCTAGTCGCCGCGCTAGACGCCGCTGGTTTGGTCGAAACGCTAGCGGGTGAAGGTGAATTTACCGTTTTTGCCCCCACCAATGACGCTTTCGCCGCCCTGCCTGAGGGCACGGTTGAAGCCCTGTTGGCTGACCCCGAAGGCGCGTTGACTGATATTCTGCTCTACCACGTTGTGGGTGGGGTGGTTACATCTGATGTGGTCGTGACCCTAGACAGCGCCGAGACGCTTCAGGATGAATTGATCACCATTGAAGTGACGGATGCTGGCGTTTTGCTGAATGGCGCGGTGCTGGTCACGGCCGTGGACATTCCAGCGAGCAACGGCGTGATTCACGTCATTGACGCCGTGTTAATGCCCCCCAGCATGACCGACGCAGAGATGGACGAAATGGCGGAACCCACCATGACCATCGCCGAAATCGCCGCTGGAGATGAAAATTTCTCCACCCTGGTGGCCGCTCTTGACGCGGCGGGCTTGGTTGAAACATTTGCGGGCGAAGGTGAATTCACCGTTTTTGCCCCCACCAATGACGCTTTCGCCGCCTTGCCCGAAGGCACAATCGAAGCCCTACTGGCTGACCCCGGTGGCGACTTGACCACCATTTTGACCTATCATGTTGTAGGCACGGCCGTGCCCGCCGCCGATGTGGTCGAGCTTGAGTCCGCTATGACCCTGCAAGAGGAAGAAATTACCATCGAAGTGACGGATAGCGGCGTGGTGTTGAACGGGGTGGTCAACGTCATTATGACCGACATCATGGCTACCAATGGCGTCATTCACGTCATTGATACGGTACTGTTGCCTCCCAGCTTGGGCGGCAATGCCGAGGCTGAAGCTGATATGGTTGCGCTAGTGACCATTGCCGAAGTTGCCTCGACCAGCCCCGACTTCGAGACGTTGACCGCCGCCCTCACGGCCGCAGATTTGATTGACCTGTTTGCTGACGCCGAGGCTGGCCCGTTCACCGTCTTTGCCCCCACGGATGAGGCTTTTGATGCGTTGCCCGAGGGCGTTTTGGAAGAGTTACTGGCTGACCCCGAAGGGGCGTTACTGCAGGTGTTGCAATACCATGTGGTTGAAGGTGCGGTAGACGCCACGGCCGTGGTTGAACTCGATTCTGCCACCACTCTGCTCGGTGAAGACATCACCATTATGGTGGACGAAGATGGCAACGTTATCCTCAACGATAGCGTGATGGTCATCCTCGCCGATGTGCAAGCTTCCAACGGTATCATCCACGTCATTGACGCCGTTCTGGTTCCGTAGGTTTTTATCTAGCAGGAGCTAAGTTCCTCAAAGGAACTTAGCTCCTATACGCCACCAAATGTTTCCTTTCTTCTCCTAGAAATAGGACATGAAAAAACCCGATCTCTCGCCAGAGGTCGGGTTTTTTTGTTGTCCAGACCCTAAAGGTTTCCAAAACCTTTAGGGTCTGGTCTTGGTTACCGCTTACTCAAAAACAGCCTGCTCATCCAGCCGAATGGCGCGGGCTTCGGCAAAACTATCGAGCATGATGCGCCCCAGCGGTTGGGGTAGCCCTTCCCAAAAGCGCACCTCGCGGGCGACCGAGGGGCGGGCAGGAATGTGCCGACTGGTGCGCTCGGGATATTGGCGCGAAAGATAGGTGAGCCATGACCATACGGCCGTGGGACGGGCACTCTGCTGGCTAATCACCCCGCCCGTCACTCGCAAGGGCACAACCCCGGGCCACGGCGCGACCCGCGCTTGGCGGCTTTGCTGATGATGCTCAAAATTTTGCGGCGTATCCAGCCACAGCGGCGTGCGGCGCGTGGAGCTAGCCACCTGTCCATAAAAGAAATTGGCTCGCTCGCTGGCCGATAGCTGGCTCACATCGGGCATAACGGCGGCCAAATCGCTCAAAAAAGCTTGCCCAGCGGTCAAATAGGCGCCAGGCGCGTCGGGCAATTGGGTAAAGGCGTAGCCATAAGCCAGCATCTCTGGCTCGGTCGTCACGAGACCCCACGCCCAAGTGGGTTCCTCATAAAAAAGCTGGGCATCCTGCTGGAGCCGTGCCCAATTCCAATGGGGGCGTTGCGTTGGCTCGGGCTGATTACTCTCGTGGTAGGCGGCGGGATCGTAGTACAAAAAGGGAGCCACGGCCGTGTGGGGCAACAGCCACAGCCGCCCCTGCCATTCCCCCCCTTGCCAAATTTGGTCATAAAAATCAGCCGCATCAAACCCCTGCGTGGCGGGCACAAACGGGGTCAAATCAAGGATGTGCCCCGCCTGAAGCAAGGCGGGCGTGGGACTGAACAAGGCCCCATCTACCAGCGGGAGCCAGTCGGCGGGGTCGGGCGACAGGTCGGCCAGCGACACAATTTCGACGGGGGCGGGCGGCGGGTTAGGTTGCTCGTTATAGCGGCGGGCTAGCTCCGTAAACACGCGCACTTGCTCAGCGGGCACAGCGAATTGGAGCGGGGTCGGCTGGGCAAAGGCGGCTATTTGTCGCCCTAACTGGTCGAAAAATTCGGGGGCGGGCTGGCCGTCGGCGGTCAGGGCAATCAGGCGCGGGGAGGGCAGACGGATTTCGCGGGGGTCGGGGCTGGGGGCGTAATCGGCGGCGAGGGTGATGGTCAGCGGGGGGCACGCTTGCGCGGCGCATTGATTAGCGATGAAGGTTGCCATGGCCGTGTGTAAATCTTGATCCCGCTCCCGAAAGCGCAACGCGCCCCACGAATATTCAGCCCGAAATGTGTCGCCCCAAAAAACAGGGTCATCGCCCAACCAATAAAACTGGTCGCCAATTTGCGTCGCCAAAAGCACTCGCTGGCGCGGCTGGCCGTCCGCGCCCGTCCAGCCGACATTGAGCCAATAATCGGGGCTGGCGGGGTCGGGCTGGCTGACGCTGGTGAGGGTGGGCTGGGCTTGCCAAAAGGCGCGATTAACGGGTTGCCATTGGGCGACGCGCCAAGCGGGGTCGCGGGCGGGAATGGCTTGGCTGTCAGCGGGAGTAGGGGAGAAGAGAGACACGGCCGTGGTGTCGATTAGCTGTTGCAGGGCGATTTGGGTGGGGAACACGGCCGTGGATACTCGCTCCGCCCCCCACCACCAGAGCAGGCCCAGCCCCACCGCCCCCACCAGTAAGGCCACCAGCGGCCCCCACCAGCGGCGGTTTCCGTGCGGCTCGCGGGGGTCAGGCTTGGGGTCATCCTCTTCAAAATGCCATTGAATGCTCATATTACTTTTGACTTTTCACTCCATTACGCCATTGCCACATTATGCGGCGAACAACAAGCTGACTGTCTGAACCGCTGAACACTTTTACCTTTGTGACCAGATAACTTCCAAAATGTGTATCATCTCGCCCGTTGTTTACGGTTCTCTTTCTTATATAATGCAAACATAATGAGTTCTGGCTCTTCAGAAATCTGTGGAGTCAGTTAACCATCCTCTGGCGTAAACAGGCCATGCCCAGAGAAAAACCACGTGAAACATGACACATGACACGTGACACATGAAACGGACACCCTTCAAAACCCCACAAAATCCCCAAGACTCTAAACAAGGAGACAATATGTTATACGAACAGCGTGACCACAAATGGGTTTATCTGTTTGCCGAAGGAAGCTCGGATATGAAGCATCTGCTGGGCGGCAAAGGCGCCAACGTGGCCGAAATGAGCCAAGCCGCTCTGCCCGTGCCCCCTGGTTTCACTATCTCCACCGAAGCGTGCAACGCTTATATTCAATACGAGCATCAATTTCCCGAAGGAATGTGGTCACAAGCACAGGCCGCGTTAATCCAAGTCGAAGCGGATGCAGGTAAAAAATTTGGCGACAGCCAAAACCCCCTGCTGGTTTCCGTCCGTTCTGGCGCATCCATCTCCATGCCGGGCATGATGGACACCGTGCTCAATTTGGGTCTCAACGACGTGACCGTGGCGGGACTTGCCCAGCTTACCCAAAATCGCCGCTTTGCGCTGGATGCTTACCGTCGTTTCATCTCTATGTTTGGCACGATTGTTATGGATGTGCCCGGCGAGAAGTTCGTCCGTGCCCTAGAGCGGTTCAAAGCGCAAACCAACTCGGGGCGGGATACTGATTTGACCGCCGAGCAACTCGCTGAGCTAATTGTCGTTTACAAGCGCATTATCTTCACCGACCGACACGGGGATGAGTTTCCGCAAGACCCCTACGAACAACTGCGCATGGCTATCGCGGCCGTGTTTGACTCTTGGAACGGTCGCCGCGCCGTTGATTATCGCCGCATTCACCGCATTCCTGATAATTTGGGCACGGCCGTGAGCGTGCAGGCCATGGTGTTTGGCAACATGGGCTGGGACAGCGGCACAGGCGTCGCTTTTACCCGCAACCCGTCCACGGGCGAAAAGAAAGTGTTTGGCGAATACCTGCTCAACGCTCAAGGGGAGGACGTTGTGGCGGGCATTCGCACCCCCAAATCCATCCACGACATGGCCGACGAACTACCGCAATCATATGATCAACTGATGGACATTACCCAGCGGCTCGAAACGCATTATGGCGACATGCAGGACATTGAGTTTACGATTGAGCAGGGTAAGCTGTGGATTTTGCAAACGCGCACGGGCAAACGGAGCGGAGCGGCGGCCGTGGCCATTGCCGTTGATATGGTTGCGGAAGGGGTGATAGATAAGAACACGGCCGTGCTGAGGGTCGAAGCCAACCAGCTAGACCAGCTCTTACACCCGACCGTAGACCCCGACGCGGCCGCCACCATCGTCGCCACGGGCCTGCCCGCCAGCCCCGGAGCCGCCTCGGGCATTGTCGTGCTAGACCCCGACGACGCCGAACGATACGCCAATGAAGGCCAGCCGGTTATTTTGGTGCGCCATGAAACCAGCCCCGATGATTTTCACGGTATGGCGGTCGCCCAAGCGATTTTAACGGCTCGCGGCGGCATGACTTCTCACGCGGCCGTGGTCGCCCGGGGCATGGGCACACCCTGCATTGTCGGTGCGGGCGAGATTCACATCAGCCAGGAAGAAGGGTACTTCTACACCAACGAACACAAAATACGGCGCGGCGATTGGCTCACCATTGACGGCTCCACGGGAACCGTTTTGCTCGGCCAAGTTAGCACCAAACAGCCAGAATTGGGCCCACATTACCAAACGCTGATGGCTTGGGCGGATGACATTCGCCACCTGCAAGTCCGCGCCAACGCCGACACGGGGCACGACGCCACCGTGGCGCGTGAATTTGGCGCGGAAGGTATCGGCCTCTGCCGCACCGAGCATATGTTTTTTGCCGAAGAACGACTGGCTATTATGCGCGAAATGATTTTGGCCGAGGATTTGGCCGCCAGACAGGTCGCACTCGATAAATTACTCCCCATTCAGCGCCACGATTTTCTGGAAATCTTCCAAGTGATGGACGGCTTGCCCGTCACCATTCGCCTGTTAGACCCGCCCCTGCATGAGTTCCTGCCCAATTTTGAAGAACTACAAGCCGAGCTGTACGAGCTAAAGCTGAAAACGAGACAGACCAATAGCTTTGTGGACATGGATCATCTTTTGCGGCAGGTGTGGGAAAAAGAGCAGTTGCTCCGTCGCGTGGACCAACTGCGCGAAGCGAACCCCATGTTAGGACATCGCGGCTGTCGATTGGGGCTGGTCTATCCTGAAGTCACCGAGATGCAAACGCGGGCTATCATGGAAGCGGCTTGTGAAGCTTACACTAACGGGATTGCCGTCACCCCCGAAATTATGATTCCGCTGGTTTCCGTGGACACGGAGCTGGGCCATCAACGCGCCGTGGTGACTCGCATTGCCGAAGAGGTCATGGGGGCGTATGGCATCACGCTGGCGTACCAAATTGGCACGATGATTGAGCTACCCCGCGCCGCCCTGACCGCCAACCAAATTGCCGCACACGCCGATTTTTTCAGCTTTGGCACCAACGACCTGACCCAAACCACCTTTGGCCTAAGTCGGGATGACAGCACTCGCTTTCTATCACACTATGTCAGCGAGAAGCTGTTGCGCGATGACCCGTTCCAAGTGCTGGACCAAACGGGGGTCGGTGAACTGGTGCAGTTGGGCGTCGAGCGCGGCCGTCAGACCAAGCCCGACTTGAAGGTCGGCATTTGTGGCGAACATGGCGGCGAGCCGCGCAGTATCGCTTTTTGTCACCAAATCGGGCTTAACTATGTGAGCTGTTCGCCCTATCGAGTGCCGATTGCTCGGCTAGCGGCGGCGCAGGCAATGTTGACTAGCTGACCTAGGGGGTATGTTAACTGTTAGTAACCCTGTCTTGACAGCCAAAATGGCTTTGTTATAATGACCTTCCGTTGTGACCAGATGTATTCCTCAGTAGCTCAACGGCAGAGCATGCGGCTGTTAACCGCAGGGTTGTTGGTTCGAGTCCAACCTGAGGAGCTTCAAATTTTTAACGAAACGGCCAGAATCTCTGGCCGTTTTTTTTGTTTCCCGCTGGTTTTGAATGGTGAATGGTGAATTGTGAATGAAGCGTCTCGGTTCACCAATGGCTTTTTGTTTCAAACAGGGGTAGCCGTTAATTCTCCTACAACGCCGTCGGCCGATTGAATTGTAAATGGTGAATAGCTAATGGTGAATGAAGCGTCTTGGTTCACCAATGGTAGCCGTTAATTCCCCCATAACGCCGTCGGCCGAGGCCGCGTTGATGACCACGGCCGTGACTTGATTCATCAAATCCTGCTGGCCGTGCGCCGTGACGCGCATGTAATTATCCGTATAGCCAATCCAGCGCAACCCCTGCTCATCCGCCCCCGTGACCGATTCCCACAAAACGTTGAGCGACTGCCCCACAAATTGTTGATGATAAGCCAGCCCCAACTCTTCACCCAGAGCAAGCATCTGGTGCATCCGCGCTTTTTTGATTTTCTTGGGTAAATGGCCGGGCATTTTGGACGCGGCCGTGCCGGGGCGGGCACTATAAGGAAAAGCGTGCAAGCGAGAAAAGCCCATTTCGCGCACAAAAGCAACGCTTTGGGCAAAATCATCAGCCGTTTCGCTCGGGAAACCGACGATCATATCGGTTGTTAGATTAAGCTGGGGGATGTGCGCTTGGGCGTCGGCCACTAGTTCGCGGAAGCTATCGCGCCGGGTGCGTCGCGCCATGAGGCGCAGAATACGGTCACTGCCTGATTGCAAAGGCAGGTGCAGGTGGGGTAGAAGGCGGGGATTTTCCCACAGGGTGAAAAACCCAGGTGCGACGTCCCACGGCTCGAGGGAGGAGAGGCGCAGGCGGGGGATGTCCGTATGGGTTAAGATGGCCTGCACCAGTTCTTTTAGCCCCGCTTGATTGCCAAAATCATGCCCGTAACTGCCCAAATGCACCCCCGTTAAAACGGCCTCTTGATATCCGGCCGCGTGCAACGCCTGAATTTCGGCCACGATGTCGCCTAGATGACGGCTTTGCCCTTCGCCGCGAGCAACGGTGGTGACGCAAAAGGTGCATTTGTTGTTGCATCCATCTTGCACTTTGATGAAGGCGCGGGTATGGCTCACGGCCGTGCCCAAAAAGTCGCGCATGATTGGCTCTTGGTCAAAAACAGGGCTGTTCTCGTTGACGGCGGGGTCTAGCTGAGTGCCGATGTGGGCCTTTTGGGCGTTATGCACCACGGCCGTGACCCCCTCTATCTTTTGCAAATCCTGCGGGGCAATCGTGGCATAACAGCCGGTGAGCGTGATGTCGGCCGTGTCGTTGGCGCGGTGAATGCGCCGCGTCATTTGCCGCGCCTCACGCGCCGCCTCGGACGTGACGGCGCAGGTGTTGATGACCACTTGGTCAGCCACGGCCGCCTCGGCCACGATTTCATGACCAGCCGCCATAAGTTGCCGCGCTAGGGTGTCCATTTCGCTCTGGTTCAAACGACAGCCGATGCTGTGGAGGAATATTTTCATGTTAGTCCGTGAGTCTTTCAGTCAGTCAATCGGTCAAGTTCCTGTACCCTGCACCTTGCCCCCTAATTTAATACAATAGGCAGATGAAACGAAATTTTCTGCTTTTGCTCTTTGTTTTGGCTGGTGGGTGTGCTTTGTGGACAGACACGGCCGTGGTTAAATTAGTCGCCTAAAAAACGGCACTCTCACATTAGCAAAACGCCAGAGGGGCTAGGTCGTGCAGACCTAGCCCCTCTTTTTTGTTGCTTATTTAATGCGCTCTCCCTTAATTTTCGCCGTAATGCCGGGCAATGGCGCGTAACATAGCCAGCGTCTCGTGGTCATTTTCATCAAACCAATAATCCGCACTGCTCTTGACGATGACCATATTATAACGAGGATAGACATAGATATACTGACCCCACACCCCGATAGCTAAAAAGTCACCATCTGGCTCTTCAGGAATCCACCATTGATACCCATAGCCAAATGTCCAGAATGAGTCAGGATTATCCCCTGGTTCCAAATGTGCCCCTTGGGGGGTGACAGACTCAATCACCCACTCACGGGGGACAATTTGCACCCCGTCCCGTTGCCCTTCATGCAAGTATAGACGCCCCAGACGAGCATAATCACGCAGAGTCGCATTCAGACAGCAGAAGGAGATTTCTGTCCCGGTGCGGTCGAGATTCCAAAAAGCCTCCGCTTCCATCCCCACAGGTTGCCACAACATCTCTTCCAGATAGTCAGCCACAGGTTGCCCCGTCGCTTTTTCTAATAGCAGACCCAACACCATCGAATCTGAGCTAATGTAATCGTTATAAATACCCGGTTCCCGCACCCGCTCTAGTTGGGCGATGGTGTCCACCATCGGCGTGCCTAGCCCAAAAGCGCGTATAAAAATCATGTTCACATCAGACAGGGGATTATTATAATCTTCATCAAAGGCTACGCCAGAAGACATCGTCAGAACATGCTTGATGGGTACATCCTCATAGCCCGACCCGCGCAGTTCGGGGACATAATCTGTTACGGCATCATCTAGTGAATGAATATGTCCCTGCTCAAGGGCAATACCGACCAAGGCGGAAAGAAAAGATTTCGCCATTGACCAAGAGGTAGCCGGAGAACTGGCCTCGTTGCCCAGGTAATACGCTTCGTGCAAAATTTGCCCATCATGAGCAACCAGCAAACCCGTTGTTTCGGTACGCGCTAAAAAGTCAGCAATATTGTGTTGCTCTCCTTGCCATTCATAGGTGGTCGGCAACGGCCGTGGATCGTCTTCAAAAGCCCACACGTCAGCGGCCGGCTGGATATATTTGCTGGGAAAAATCCTGTCCATAGAGCGGAAGTTCTCCACCCGTGTGTCATCGGCAAAGAGCGTCAGGGCTGGCCCCCACGGGCTATTTTGCACCCGCTGATACCCGATAAAAGAGACAGTTGTACACATTAAAACAAGTAATCCTAATATCACCGCTATTTTTTTCATTTTGGTAAAACCTCCAATTTGTTTTTGTATGTTCGTGTCGTTACTGATTCTGACTATAAGGCAAAGGAGGTCACATTGACGTGTGGCAATGGTCATGTTGAGGGTCATGTTTGGGTAACAGGACGAATAACGACAGAAGGATTTTGCTAGGCTACCAATGCCATTCAGGGCTGGAATTGAATACAATAGGGGCATGAACCGACTTTTTCTGCTTTTGCTCTTTGTTTTGGCTGGTGGGGGGCTGGTGGGGTGTGCTTCGTGGCCAGACACGGCCGTGTTGCTTGAATTTCTAACGCCCGAATCGCCTCCCACGGCCGTGCCGACCATCACCGCCGTGCCTCCTCTGCCCACGCCCGAACCCTACACCTTGGCGGGGTTTAACGAGTTCGTGGAGCGCGTGACCACGGCTCGGCGAGCCGACCGCCAGCGGCTGGTCAACGATTATGTAGCCCGTCTGCCGCAAACCCCGCTAACGATAAACGGTCGCGCCATTTTTATCTGGCGGGGACAGGCGCAACGGGTCTATTTGCTGAGCGACCTCAACAATTGGCAATTGCCCGCCCCGGCTGAGGAAACGGATGAGCCATCCCCTTATGAGCTGACCTTTTTGCCCGAAACAGATACGTGGTATCTGGTGGTGCCTGTGCCCGACCACGGCCGTGTGGAGTACAGATTTTGGCTCGATAACCAGCGGGAGGAGCTAGATTTGTTCAACTCGCGCACCGTTCTGGGGCCAGACGGGCCGCGCTCC
Source organism: Promineifilaceae bacterium (SeqCode) (assembly GCA_041745395.1). Taxonomy (GTDB): domain Bacteria; phylum Chloroflexota; class Anaerolineae; order Promineifilales; family Promineifilaceae; genus Hadersleviella. Next base: position 35,684 of record JBGTIZ010000253.1, read on the forward strand.
GTTTTGACCATGCCCGACTATGTGGCTCCGCCTGAACTGGCCGTGAATCGGTCGGCCGTGCCCGAGGCGGCGCGGGGCACGCTGACGCGGGAGACGCTGGTGAGTGAGGTGTTGGGGGAGACGCGCACCTTGTTTGTGTATACGCCAGCCGCGCCCGCCGAGAATGAAGACGGGCGTTACCCTGTGCTTTATGTCAATGATGGCACGGATTACCTGAATCAAATTGAGGCCACGGCCGTGTTGGATTGGCTGATTTATCAGGGGGAAATACCGCCTATCACGGCCGTGTTTATCTCCCCCATCAACCGCCGCGCCGAGTACGGCCAGCCCGCTCTGTATAATGAGTTTTTGGTGACTGAGCTACAGCCGTTTGTGCAGGCTAATTATCGGGTGAGCAATAGAGCCGAAGACACGGCCGTGTTGGGGTCGTCGCTGGGCGGGATGGCCGCGCTCGAAGCCGCATTCAACTATCCCGACAGCTTCGGCCATGTGGCCGCTCATTCGGCTGACCTGACCGTGGGCAACCAAGCCCTGACGCGCCGCTTGCAGTTGCAGACGGTGATTCCTGTGCGGGTGCATTTGGGGGTGGGGCTGTTTGAAACGGCCGTGGCGATGCCCGCGCCTGGCGGCGAGACGGAACGGCATGATTTGCTAGCGGCCAAGCGTGCCCTAGCGGACACGCTAGATGATAAAAACGCGGATTTTCTCTTTAGCGAACGCGCCGAGGGGCATAATTGGGGGCAGTGGGGGGCGCAATTTGGCACGGCCGTGCGGTTCTTTTTCAGCCCCTAAACCAAAAAAAAGAGGGCGATTTGTGGTCTCACAAATCAGCCCTCTACATATTGCCTATGTCACTTGTGTTATTTTCGGGTCAAGTTTTACGGCTTTCCGTTGCCGTTGCCATTATTGCCTTTATTGCCATTGTTGCCATTGCCGTTATTCCCGTTATTGCCATTGCCGTTATTGCCGTTATTGCCATTGCCGTTGTTACCATTTCCATTGCCCGAATTAGCACCGCTTCTCTCTGGGCACGCGCCAATTGAATCGCCATGTCCGAGATGCGCCTGCACGGCCGATTCAGCAATTGTAATCGTGCGCCCTTTCGCTTCATCCCCACCAGGTAAGTGGCAAATAGTCACTTTATTGGCCGACTCTTCACCGGGGGATTCAGGTGTGTCATTAGGCACAGGATTCTCTGGGCAAGCCCCCAACGTGTCGCCATGTGACAAATGAGCATCCACAGCGGCTTCGCCAATGCTCAACGTCATGGCCTTTTCTGGATCACCTGCGGGGAAGTGACAAATGTTCACTTTGTTACCCTCACTGGTCGCCGTGGGTGTAATAGTCATAGTGGGCGTGATAGTCATCGTGGGTGTGATGACCGTTGATTCGCACGGCCCGGCCGTGTCTCCATGCTCATAATGAGCTGGTACGGCCGCTGGGTCAATGACAATCGTTTGGGGATTTTCAGGATTGCCGGGCGGGTAATGACAAATGGTCAATTGTCCGTTGCTGTCCAAAGTTGGCACGGGTTGCGCACCAGGTTCAAAGTCGGCCGAGGCGGGTGCGCAGGCCGCAAAAGCGACCAGCAAAAAACCTGCCAGCACCATGAATAAACGCCTTGTGTAGATAAACATTTAGCTTTTCTCCTTGCAACGATCCAGACTTTTGAGGTGACAGACACTTGAGATGCGCCTGACAACTGTGAAATTCTCGATTGCTAAGTGCCAGCCACCGGAACAAATATTTCACCTTTATGATTTCGCATCAGTATGCGTGTAGCTAGTATCTGTTTAAGGTGTAAAAAACACAATAAAGATAGCTCTATTGTACCCCCTGCTCATTATTGCTCTGTAAGGTGATTTATAGCCTCCTGAGGTAGGGGGAGGGAACAGGGCTGGGGGTGGCGGTGATGATGGACGGGGTGGCGGGCGCATTGGCCGCGCAGGCGGTGCAAATGCGCAGGGCGAGGGTGTAAAACAGGAGCGTGGTCAACCATCTTTTGTGCCCCGCAGGAGCGTTAGGGTTCATGCTGGCAGTCATCTGAGCCTCGTCCTATCATCACCACTATTATTGACGTTATGTCAACAATTTAGAGCGACGTCATATAGAGCCAGCGTCCGGCTACGCGCTCGAACAAGCTTTGCTCTGTGTAGGAAGCATCCTGCCCACCCTGTATCAGGCCTGCCCGAAACGTGACTGTGGCCCACTCCCCCGCCCGCGCAACATGCTCGTCATCCGCCACGATGCGGAGGGACAGGAATGTGGTCTGTTGGCAGAATTGCCTGAGTTCTTGTCGCCAAGCGGCTTGGTCAGTTTGCTGGAGGGGGCTGGCGGGGTGGGTGGTGGCGATAATGTAGCGGACATTGCCCAAGGCGTAGGCTGAGTAACGGGAGCGCATTAATAACACGGCCGTGGCAGGGAACTGCCCCTCATGCCACGGCCGACAACACACCTCATAACGCGCCCCGCTATGACAAGGGCAAAGCGCGGGCTTGGCCGCACGTTTGACCGCACGCTGTTTAGCCATTGGTGCTGGCGACGGCTTCATTCGCGGGTATGCCCGTCACCAAGAAATAAATGCGGGAAAGAGCCAATAGGCCCGCTATGGAAAAGCCATAATAGGTCGCAAATGTCCACTCGTTATACTGAATAGCAAACGAGGCGGACAGAATAATGTGAAAGACATCCCCCAGCGTTAACCCCACCATAAAGCCCTGCCGTACTCGATAATTGCCGTAATGAATGGCGGGGAACTGCACCAGCCCCAGCGTGATAATCATGTAGCCCAAGAATTGCACGGTGCTGAGCAGGAGCGGCTCAGCAAACAGGTCGCCCGCCATGCCGGGCGCGGTGCCGTGTAGAAAAAGCACTGGTGCAAAAATAAGCAAACTACCTGAGACCACATTGACCACAACTTCAAAATAGCCATACAGTCCCTTAAATACCTTCTCTCGATTCATTTACCTTTGTCCTTTGTGTAACTTGCCTTTCGACGATTTTTTTCGACTTTTTCAAATTCGACCAACCCCAATATATGGCACTCTTCTCGAATCAAAACCCATATATGGGTGTGATGAAAATTTGCGCCAAAAACCGAACGCTGGCATGAAAATCATCTTGT
>JBGTIZ010000254.1:0-13314 GCA_041745395.1 Promineifilaceae bacterium (SeqCode)
ACAAGATGATTTTCATGCCAGCGTTCGGTTTTTGGCGCAAATTTTCATCACACCCATATATGGGTTTTGACTCGAGAAGAGTGCCATATATTGGGGTTGGTCGAATTTGAAAAAGTCGAAAAAAATCGTCGAAAGGCAAGTCAAATGATGCGCAAAACGCCATGTGCGTCCAGAGAGACCCGCGCATCACGTATTCCATTTCAGACCAAACCCCATGAGATCCCAAAGAGCCCAAAAGCCTAGCGATGAGCTAGGCTTTTTGTTGTCTCTATTTTGGGCATGGTTCAGAAACCCCTTCAAAGTTACCTTTACAATTTAGACGCCAAACCTAGCAAGGTAAGCGGGTCATCAGGCAACTCAAGGCCGACTAACTGCGCGGGGCTATGTCCAGCACGTTTACCTCGTTTGAAGATGCGCATATTGCGCAAAAATCGAAATAGATCCAAACAGCCTTGGTCAGTATGTTTGCGCTGATCTAAAGAAGGACGCAGTAAGCTATTCATACATTCAGAGAGCATACTACCACGCCAAGAGCGCGATAAGATAGTTGAGAGTGCTTCCCAAGCAGACCAGAGTTGACTCTCGCCCAATAAGGTCCAAGCTTCGTCCAAACTTTGTGCCCAGATTTGTTGGCGGACGTGTTGTTCAGGATAGGAGAGAGGATGTCGCTTTTCATCTGCTTCACATTGCCATAGACGACATAAAGCAGAGACAGCCTCCGCTCCATATTGCGCATAAATGGGTTCCAAATCTTGCTGTAAAGGATCTTGGTAAGCAAATAGCTGAGGAGACCAGTTTTGCAAATTCGTCGCAATTTTCTTGTAGATGCGCCCCGACCACTTCGCCATAGCTTGCCCGATTTCTTGCAAACGGCTTTCGCTCTTGGCTCTATCAAGCAATTGACCACTATCGAGGTCAATGAGCGCGAAACAATCATTGACACCTTGCGCGAGGGCCTGAAAAGCATCGACTTGGGCTATCTTTACATCTGCTTGCACGACTAAGTTTTCCCATTTCGTAAAGTGTTGCGTTAGGCGATAAGTCGTATGGCTTTTGTCGAAGAAAGCGACTCGTTCCTCAACCTTTTCCAGAGCCGCATAGGCAGCCCTCTCGAGGCGATACATCTGACCGAACATAGGGCGTAAAAGGTGATCCCAATCGAGTTGGTGAATGGGCAAACCTGCTTCTTTGCTTCCAGCCAGTAGCCCTTTACCGGCATCTGAAGCAAGTTGTATCGTTTCTGGCGCATCTAGCAGAACACATGCCCAAGTATCGCCATCGCAACTCTCTTGGCGCGTTAAGGCATAAATATAGAGAGAGTCGTTACCCACCACGATCAGGTTAGGCTGTCCATTTGAGAATACCTCATCCGCAGACAAGCTCTCGTTTATCGCCGGGGACAACCTCGCATTGATTTGTGCCGCCTGTTGTTCCAGTTTACCCAACTCACCATTGACCCAGCTTGCAGATACTTTTGTGTCCAATAGCTCTTGCAGACAGTTTGTCGTATCTCGTTGGCTAACGCCATGCTCCGCTAGGCACAAAACCCCCCGTTGCAGGCGATTTTTGTCCACTTCTACGGTTTTACGTTGAGGTTGTGGCCCGTGTGGTCCAGGCTGTAGGCCTTGTTCGAGTAGCTCGAGACTCTTGTTCCTAATATCGTAAAGCGTTTGCCGTGACAGGCCAAAGGCTTCCCTCAGACATGCTAACACATCTGCTGACCGATTGGGTGATAGCATTTCCATTGCAATTTGTACTCTTTCAACTGCCGATATATCATCTCGTCTGGAAGTCATGGGTTTCCTCGTTTGGTGCAGGATTTGTTTTCAGACCCTTATTATGCACCAGGAATCCATGACTTCCTTGCTATGATTTTGTAAAGGTAACTTGAACCATGCCCTATTTTGTTTGTTTATACGGATGAAGGATTAGGCCGACACGGCCGTGTTCATCGTCACAATCGGCCGGAACTTATATCCATACACAATCATCCCCTCATCCCCTTCCGTGCGGAGCTTGCGCGTCACCATTTCCACAGGTTGCCCAATCTGCACCTCGCCCGGCATGACATCCGTCAATTGGGCCGTAACAAGGGGGCCTTCATTTAGTTTGACCAAGGCCAAGACATAGGGCGCGTACCGCTCAAAGCCAGCGGGCGGGTCATAAACGGTGGTGTAGGAATAGACTTCGCCCCGGCCGGAAAAGACGGGGGCTTGTTGTTCGTGTCCCGGCTCGGCCACGGCCGTGTTTACCGTGTCTGACGGCTGGACACCAGCATATTGCAACATCTTCACTGCTTCCTGACCAGCACCACCAATAATATTGTACCGCTGGGCGTTCATGCGCCAATGACGTGCTACATTCATGCTAAAACTCCTTTCGTGCCTAAACACATATTATAGATTTCGCTTCTCGAATCAAAGTCATTATGGCGTAACAACCCTTTCAGAAGCTTCCAGTCCTGCCAAAAGCCTCTCAAAAGCTATCACAGAGCCAGTTATCCACAGAATTAAGCCGCTTATCCACAGGTTTTCGACATGTTGCCTTGTTGGCTCTAACAAGGTTCCAACAATAAGCGAGCCGTCTAAAAGCGTGAAAGAGGGCACAGCTAAACTCCCAACACATGCGTCACGGCCGTGGACGCGACCCCACCCAAGTTTTGCGCCAAGCCGATTTTCGCGTCGGGAACCTGATTCTCGCCCGCCTGCCCGCGCAACTGCCGCGTCAGCTCCACAATCTGATAGACGCCCGTCGCGCCGAGCGGGTTGCCCCGCGCCTTGAGGCCGCCAAAGGTGCTGAGCGGGGTTTGGTTCAGGTCAAACTGGTAGCCCGTGCCTCGCTCGGCGTAGCCCATCGCTTCGAGGGCGAGGGTGGTCATAATGGTGAAGGCGTCGTGCAGTTCGAGGATGTTGATGACCTCACGGCCGTATCCCGCCTGCTTGAGTGCCCGTTCCGTACTCAGCTTGACCGCATTAAAATGCAAAATATCATCCCGATCATGCAGAGAGAACGCATCGGTAGCCATGGCTGAGCCGAGGACTTTGATTACATTGCGCATGCGGGCCGAATACGCGACCTCGGCCGTGGTCACAATGACAGCCGCCGCCCCGTCTGCCACGGGCGCCGCGTCAAACAAGTTGACGGGATCAGCCACCAGCGGCGCGTTGGGGAATTTTTCCGCTTTGATTAGATTGCGGAACATGGCGTATTCGTTTTTCGCGCCGTTGGCGTGGGCGTTGACGCTAAAGTTGGCAAAATCCGCCACGGCCGTGCCATATTCGTGCATGTATCTCTGCATGAGCAGACCCGCCATCGCGGGCAAGGTCGCCCCGTGAATCGTCTCGAAGTCGGCGTCGAGGCTAGTGGTCATGGAGCGAATCGCTTCCGCGCCCGTTTCGTCGGTCGCTTTTTCCACGCCGACGGCCAGAGCCATGTCCACTTGGCCGCTTTGCACAGCCATAATCGCCTGACGCACGGCCGTGGCCCCCGAAGCCTCCCCCGCCTCGACCGTAACCGCCTCCACCCCGCGCAGACCTGCATAATCGGCGATTAAGGCCCCCAGATGGTCTTGTTGACTGCTCAACCCGCCGAGCATGTTGCCAACGTACACTGATTCAATCTGGTTGACCGCATCCAAGCCATTGGCGGCCGCATCATCCAGAGCCGCCTCAATCGCTTGCCACGCCAGATGGCGCAGGGAAACATCCCAATGTTCCCCCACCTGCGTTTGTCCAATACCGATAATTACAATTTGTTTTGTTGTCATGGTTTTTTTTTAGCTTTAAGCGATAAGCCATAAGCTGTAAGCCTGCTTACGGCTTACAGCTTACAGCTACCTCTACATCTTCAATTTGTCGCGGAAGCGGGTATAGGTGGCGTAATCAATTTCGGTGCGGCGACTGATGTACTCCTCTGTTTTGGGCGCACGGTCGCGGATTTCCAGAATCCGTTCGGTCACTTCCAAATCAAACGCATCCGACCCCGCGCCAGAGCCGTAGCTGACCATGAGAATGCGGTCGCCCGGTTCGGCCACGTCCAGAATGGCGGTCAGACCAATCATGGTTGCCCCCGAGTAGGTGTTGCCAATGCGCGGGCTGAGCAGGCCGACTTCGTATTGGTCGGGCTGAAAGCCTAACTGCTGGGCAACGCGCATGGGGAATTTGGCGTTGGGCTGATGAAAAACGGCCCAGCGATAATCAGCCGCCGTTCTATCCATCGCCCCGAGCAGAGCCTCGGCCGCGCCCATGATATGTTTGAAATAGGCGGGTTCACCCGTGAAACGGTCGCCGTGGGAGGGGTAGTCCGCATGGGCGCGTCGCCAAAAATCGGGGGTGTCGGTCACGAAGGAGTAGGAGCCGTGAATTAGCACGGCAGATTCTTCCCCACGGCCGAGTAAAACAGCCGCACCACCCGCCGCCGCTGTATATTCCAGCGCGTCTCCGGGACGCCCCTGCGCCGTATCCATGCCCACGCTCAGGGCGTATTTAGCCATGCCCGAACCGACCAAGCCCATCGCGGCCTGCATCGCTTCTGTGCCTGCTTTACAGGCAAATTCCCAATCCGCCGCGGCCGTGTTGGGCACAGCCCCAATCGCTTCCGCCACCATCGTGCTGGTCGGCTTAACGGCGTAAGGGTGGCTCTCACTGCCGACCCAGACGGCGCGAATATCACGCGGGCTGATTTGGGCGCGGCGCAACGCATTCCGCGCCGCTTCGATGGACATGGTGACCACGTCTTCATCCAGCCCATTGACCGACTTCTCGATAATGGGCACGCCCCCCGCGCCCCCCGTCCACATTTTGCTAATCTCTTTGGCGGGAATGCGGTACCGAGGCACATACGCCCCATACCCCACGATTCCGACCGGTGTATTTGGTTGCATCAGGCCATCGCCTGGTTGATACGGTGTCATTTTTCACCTCTGGGACAAGGAGCAATGAACAAGGAACAATGAGTAAAGTGCGTCCTTTTGTTCATTGCGCCTTTTTAATTGTTCATTGCTAAGATTTCTTTAGCGCGTTCGACGCGGATGTTTTGTTCCTGATAAAGCAGGGTGGCAATGCGGTCAATGTGGCCGTCGGTGGCGCCAGCGGCCATAGCGACTTGGCGGGCGTGCATTTTCATGTGTCCCGCCTGAATGCCGTTGGTGGCGAGGGCGCGAATGGCGGCCAGATTTTGGGCCAAGCCAACGCAGACCATCACTTGCGCCAATTCCCCCGCCGAAGCGACGTTGAGTATTTTCATGGCGATTTGCGCCGTGGGATGCACTTTAGTTGCCCCACCGACGATGCCCACGGCAAGGGGCAGGGTGATTTCCCCGTAGAGGTCGCCAGCGTCGGTGACGCGCCAGTCGGTCAGGGCGGCGTATTGGCCGTTACCAAGACGACTATGCACGGCCGCGTAAGCGTGTGCGCCTGCCTCGAGTGCCCGCCAATCGTTGCCCGTAGCAATGCAGACCGCGTCAATGCCATTCATGATGCCTTTGTTGTGGGTCGCGGCGCGGTACGGGTCTACGAGAGCGAAGGCGTTGGCTTCGGCGATGCGCTGGGCAACTTCTCGGCCGTCCATGCCTTGTGGGGCCAGTGCAGAGGCGGGGATGGTGCAGGTAGCGGTGGCGGTGCGCTGGTCGGTCAGGTTGGAGAGGATGCGCAGGTTGGTGCGTCCGCCGGTGAGGTCGGCCAGCATGGGGGCGATTTGTTCCACGGCCGTGTTTATCGCATTCGCCCCCATCGCATCCCGGCAATCATAGAGCAAATGCACAATCAACATCGGGCCAACGGGGGTGTCTAGATGGGGACGTAATTCAAGACCCCGCGAGCCGCCCCCGCGCCGCACAATGTTCTGGCTAGACGCATCCGCCGCCGCCATCAGCTTCTGCTGGTTGCTTTCATCTTCAAGGGCGGCGATGGCGGCGGCCATGTCGGGGATGTCCAAAATTTGGATTTGCCCAATCATGACGGGTTCGCTGGCCGTCGCCGTGAAGCCCCCCCCCGCATAAATCATCTTGGCCGCATTGGAAACGGCGGCCAGCACGCTCGGTTCTTCGACGGCCATGGGGATAAGATAAGGGCGGTCATTTATCAAAAAATTGACGGCCACGCCGAGCGGCAGGGCGTGCGTGCCGATGCCGTTTTCAATCATTTTGCTGGCCTGCGCCGTGCCGAGGCCACCGTGGAGCAAGGTTTCTTCTTCGTCGCGGCTGAGTCCCGCCCACTCTGCCACTTGGCGGACGCGCTGGGCGGCGTCGAGTTTGTAGAAGCCGGGCAGGCGGGAGGTTTGGGGGGGGTGGTTGGTTGGTTTGCTAGTTTGTTGGTTGGTCGTCATAGCGGGATAGGCGATTCTGGTTGACATAATTATTTTCTGTCTGTTTCTGTTTTCTCTGTCTGGGCGATGTGCGTGGGCTAGGGTGTGTAGGTTTTTCAGCCGCTTCCTGTTATAGGTTGGTTTGGCTCTCAAAAGCTATCAGGGCAGGTTTTGGGAGGGGAAATAGGTGATTTTTATATGTTTAGCTTAGGTTGGACACGGCCGTGTTTAAGGAGCTTGATAGAAGAAAATGGTGTTCCAAGCAAAAAGGGGAGCGACCTAGCTAGGTCACTCCCCTTTTTTATGTAGGGCAGATTTGCCCAAGTATAACTCCGTAGCTTACCGTGTAATCAGCGGCAGATAAATGACCTGTTCCGTTTCTGGCGGTGGGGTAACCACGGCCGTGGTCGTCAACATGACCTCGTCCGTTGTCGTCTCATTCCCCTGCGAGGTGGCCGTTACCGTCACCACATCCTGCTGGCCGTGCGTAGCCGTGGCGGGAATCGTCACCATTAGCTCAAATTGAACCACCTGCTCGGCTCCCACGGTGAGACTGATGGGGAGTTGGGTCGGCCAACTGGCTCCCGTGGGGGTGAGGGTGTAGGTGTCAGTGATGTTGCCCGTATTGGTCAGGCTGAGGGTGTAGGTCACGGCCGTGTCTGCGGTGCTGGTGATGGTTGTGGTCACGGCCGTGAGCGAAACTCCGTACTCGGGGGGGGCCACGGCCGTGGTCGTCAAATTAATCGTGCCCGTCACAGTCTCACTGATGCTAGAAACGGCCGTTAGCAACACGCTGTCTTGTGCGCCGTTCGTCGCCGTCAACGGCACGTGGACTTGCACGGCAAAGGTCTCGGCCGCTCCCGCCGCCAAGCTCATATTGACCGGTAAACTGGTTGCCCATGTCTGATTGGTCGCCGTTAGGGTAAAAATGTCGTGGGCATCCCCCGTATTGGTGATATGAACCGTATACATCACGGTCTGACCCACTGCCATGTCCAATGCGTCTGTAGGCGCGGATAGAACCACGCTTGGGATAAAGGGGCAAGCGGTTTGGGTATCTGCCCAATTTGGTTGGTATGTGTCTAACCACGTTATCAGATTGGAGTCTGTGGGAGCTAAATGATTGTGACTTACAGACAGATACAAATAGGGCATTAGGCTGGTTATTGCCGTTGGAAGCGCACAAAGTTGGTTGCTGGACAAGTGTAGAGATTGCAGGTTACTCAACTGGCCAATCTCGGCAGGCAAGGTCGTGAGTTGGTTGTCATACAAGAAGAGTTCTGTCAGGTTACTCAACTGCCCAATCTCGGCAGGCACGGCCGTGAGTTGGTTGTCCTGCAAGTATAGCCCTTGCAGGTTGCTCAACTGCCCAATCTCGGCGGGCACGGCCGTGAGTTGATTTCCACCCAAGGCTAGAGATTGCAGGTTACTCAACTGCCAAAGCTCAGCGGGTACGGTCGTGAGGAAGTTCTCGAACAACGATAGATATTGCAAGTTACTCAATTGTCCAATCTCGGGGGGCACAACCGCAATTCGATTGCCCCACAACAGTAGCGACTGCAAGTTACTCAACTGCCCAATCTCGGCGGGCAGGGTGTCGAGGTTGTACCATGTAAAATCTAATTGGGTCACCACCCCACTCGCACAAGTGACCCCACTCCAATCACAAGGGGAAGAGCCATCCACCAACCAACCAGAAAAGAAGTCTGAATCTGGATTAGCCTCATAAATCGCCACCAACGCCTCACACTCCGTCACAGAAATCGCGCTTTGCGCCGCGCAATCATACGTAGCGTCACAGGTTAAGCCACTGCCAGTCCACCAAGGAATTGTATCCAGCCATGTGGGCACTGGCCCCGTTGAGGGCACACACCAGTCGGTTTGAATAAAGTTAAACCGTTGCAATAGCTGTAGGTTTGTTAAAAATTCAGGCACAGGGCCTGTCAACGGATTGTTGTACAAGTGTAGCTCTCGTAAGCTACTCAACTGCCCAATCTCGGGCGGCAGGGTCGTTAGCGTGTTATAGCTTAAATTTATGTATGTCAAGTTATTTAACTGTCCAATTTCAGCGGGCACCGTTGTGAGTTGATGATGATATATGTATAGCCCTGTAACCACCCCTTGGTAACAACCAACTCCAGACCAATTACATGGGGATGAGCCATCTTCCAGCCAGCCCGAAAATGTGGCCGTGGGATTGGCTTCATAGATTACTATTAACACTTCACATTCTGCTATTGGAATCGCACTCTGCGCGGCGCAATCATAATTAGCTGGCTCCGCCAGCACCACGGGCTGGTGCGCCCAGCCCATCACGCCACCCAGCAACAGCAGGGCGGCCAAGACAAATAAAAGATGTGTCCGTTGCAAAATCATATGCTCCTTGGTTCAAGTCATTAAAATGGTCAGCAAAAAGTGGGCATAGCGGGAGGGGGTGGCTCTTGGCTAGTTTTTGTTCACACGGCCGTGGCTCCCCTGCCCGATAAATCCCATGACGTTAATGATACATTGACACGGCTTGTCCGCCCAACAAAAAAGGGGAGCTACCCAGTTGGGTGCTCCCCTTTTTGGGGCGCGAGCGTGTTTAAGATACTTATATCAGCCCAGCAGACCTGAATCCGCCAGCGGCTGATACGGCAAATCAAACGCCTCCGCCACGGCCGCGTAAGTCACCTGTCCCCGATACGTATTCACCCCCTTCGCCAAGCCAGGGTCAGCCAACACCGCCGACTGCGCCCCCATATCTGCCAAGCGCAACGCATACGGCAACGTCGCATTGGTCAGGGCGATGGTGCTGGTGCGCGGCACCGCTCCCGGCATATTCGCCACCCCATAATGCAACACGCCATCCACCACATACACCGGGTCATCATGCGTCGTGACCCGCGTCGTTTCGATACAGCCCCCCTGATCCACAGCCACATCCACCACGACGCTCCCCTCCTGCATTTCGCTAATCATGGTGCGCGTGATTAGCTTGGGGGCTTTTGCTCCTTTGATAAGCACCCCGCCAATCACCAAATCAGCTTGGACAACTTCGGCATGGATGTTATAAGCGTTGGAGGCTAGGGTGATGAAACGGCCGTGTAGCACTTGGTCCAAATAGCGCAAACGCTCCAAATTGCTATCCAAAATGGTGACTTGCGCCCCCATGCCCAAGGCCATCTGCGCCGCATTGGTCCCGACGATACCGCCGCCGATAATCAAGACTCGCGCCGGTTGCGTGCCGGTCACGCCGCCCAGCAGTTTGCCCCGGCCGCCGTGGGAGCGTTCGAGCCAATGTGCCCCCGCCTGAATAGACATGCGTCCCGCGACCTCGCTCATGGGGGTCAGCAGGGGCAGAGAGCCGTCCCGCGCCTCGACGGTTTCGTAGGCGATACCCAGTACGCCCGTCTCTATCATCGCTCGGGTTAGGTTCTCTTCAGCGGCCAGATGCAGGTAGGTGAAGAGGGTCAAATCTTCGCGCATGAAGCTGTATTCGCTGGCTTGCGGCTCTTTGACTTTGATGACCATGTTGGCTGACCACGCTTCCACGGCCGTGGGCACAATCTTACCCCCCACCGCTTCATAATTGCTATCAGGAAAGCGGCTACCCAAGCCCGCCCCCGCCTCAATCCACACCTCATGCCCGTGTTGCACCAGTTGGCGTACCCCGGCCGGCCCCATGCCCACGCGGTACTCATTGTTTTTAATCTCTTTAGGAATGCCGATAATCATTTTGTCATATCTCCTTGTGTTTATAAGTGAGTCAGGCAAGGGGAAGGGTAAGAAAGGAAAAAGGCAAAGGGAAGAGGGCAGAAGCATTTGGGCGACACCCACTTTTCACTTTTAACTTCTTACTTCTTAACTTCGAGTTGTTTACTCTGGGTCTGGTTACTGGCCTTGCTGACTGGGAAAGTAAGGGGTTTGTGCGTATTCTACCAGTTTTTGTGAGCATTTCCGCATTTCCGCTAGCCGCCCTTGAGCTGGGAAAAAGTTGTCAGGTCTCAACCATTACACTCCGCAAAATCCAAAAAAGCCAATTATTGCCAACGGCCGTGTGTCACGGCATACTTACAAGGCATTGCACTGCCCGACCCAAACGACCATATCTAACACAAGCCAAGAGGTGAACCATGGCCAAGCCCCAGCCCCCCCTAACACTCGGTGTCGAAGAAGAGTACCAAATCATTAACCCCGAAACCCGTGACCTCCACGCCTATATCTCCGAACTCATCTCCGAAGACGAAAAACGCCCCACGCGACTCAACATCAAGCCCGAATTTATGCAATCCCAAGTCGAAGTTGGCAGTCACGTCTGCCGCAACGTGACCGAGGTGCGTCAAGAGCTAACGCGCTTACGCCGGAGCGTGTGCGACATGGCCAAGGACAATGGCGTGCTAATCGCCGCCGCCTCCACCCATCCCTTTGCCAAATGGGAAGAGCAGTCCATCACCGAAGGCAATCGCTACAAGGAACTAATGGACGACATGCAGGGCGTGGCGCGGCGTCTGCTTATTTTTGGGATGCACGTCCACGTTGGCTTTGGGCACAAGGAACACCCCGAGCTAAAAAATACCATGATAGAAGTCATGAATCAGGCGCGTTATTTCATCCCTCACCTGCTCGCGCTGACCACTAGCTCACCTTTTTGGCAAGGGCAAGTCACTGGCCTTAAATCATTCCGTAGCGTTATTTTCGAGCAATTGCCCCGTACCGGCATTCCCCACTCCTTCCAATCCTATTCAGAGTATGCGCGGTATGAAGAACTGTTGCGCAATGTTGGCTCTTTTGGCAAAGGAGACACGGCCGCGAAAATTTGGTGGGACATTCGTCCCCATCCCCTGTTTGACACACTCGAATTCCGCATTTGTGATATTTGCACCACTATTGATGAGGCGGTCTGTGTGGCCGCCCTGTTTCAAGCCATTTGTGCCAAATTGCTCAAACTGCGGGAAAAAAACATGAGCTGGCGTGAGTATCGGCACATGCACATCAGCGAAAACAAATGGCGGGCGGTGCGCTACGGCATTGATGGGCAAATGATTGATTTCGGCCGTGGGGAGGAAGTGCCCTTCCACTTTTTGATAAACGAACTGGTCGAACTGCTAGATGATGTGCTGGATGAACTAGGTTCGCGCAAAGAAGTAGAATACGTTTTCGACATTCTACGCAATGGCACGAGTGCGGATCGCCAATTGCGCGTTTATCGTCAACATGGTGGGGACGCCAATCGCGCCGAAGCGTTGCAGGCCGTCGTAGACAGCCTCGTAGCCGAAACGCAAAAAGGCCTTTACGATTGATTGAGTGTAACGGCAAACGCCCTCGAGGGCTGAGCTTGTCGAAGCCCGCCCTTTTGCCTTCGACAGGCTCAGGCAACGGGCTTGCTGGTTAGTCGTTACGATCGAGTATAGTTAGTAGGGTAAAGGCTGGCCTTTGCCCTATGTCACAAATCAATACACCCTTCTTAGCGACCCAAACACAAGGAAAATTGTTTCATGCGCATTCTAATCACCGGCTCTAGCGGACAAATTGGCACAAACTTAGGTCTGAAACTGCAACAAGACGGGCATTTTGTGTTTGGCGTGGATAAACGGCGCAACACATGGACAAACGACATCGAAACGCTGTATCAAGACCTGAGCATGCCGTATCGTGATTTTAAGGTCGGCATTGGCAATGTCGAATATCCATCTGATTTGGATGCGGTGGTGCATTTTGCCGCCCACGCCAAAGTCCATGAATTAGTCGTCAATCCCGCGCGCGCCCTCGAAAACATCACCATGACGTTTAATGTCCTAGAGTTTTGTCGGCATCATAATCTGCCGATTCTGTTTAGCAGTTCGCGGGAAGTGTACGGGGACATTCATCGCTACATCACCGAAGAGTCACACGCTGATTTTGCCTTTACGGAAAGCCCGTACTCGGCCAGCAAAATTTCCGCAGAGGCGTTGGTTTATTCTTACGCCCAATGTTATGACCTGCCCTATTTGGTCTTTCGGTTTAGCAACGTGTACGGTCGTTTTGACAATGACCTAGAGCGGATGGAGCGGGTCATTCCGCTGTTTATCCGCAAAATTAGTCAGGGCGAGCCGATAACGGTCTATGGGGAAGACAAGGTGTTGGACTTCACTTATGTGGATGATTGCGTGGATGGGGTGAGTCGGGGATTGGCGCGGCTGGTCAGTGGAAAAATCAAAAATCACACGATTAACCTAGCGTATGGTCAGGGCAATTCGCTGGTGGAGATGGCGCAGTTTATTGCGGAAGAGTTGGGGGTTGAGCCGAATATGACGGTGGAGCCGTCGCGGGTGGGGGAGGTGACGCATTATGTGGCCAATGTGGGCAAGGCGCGGGCGTTGTTGGATTACACGCCGCAGGTTCCGTTGCGTGAGGGGATTAAGCGGACGGTGGCGTGGGGGATGGATTGGTGGGCTAAGCATCCACCTGGTGGCGGGTATTAAGAGCTAGAGATGAAGAGAGATAACACGGCCGTGTCACCTCCTTCTCCCAATCCCAACCACCACCTCCGCATCGCCATCGTCGGCCCCTGCTCCTCCGGCAAAAGCACCCTGCGCGACGCTCTGCACACGGCCGGGTACACCAACATCCGCAACCCCGCCCAAGAACATTCCTACGTGCCCCACATGTGGCAAAAAATAACCACCCCCGACATTCTTATCTACCTTGACGTAGACTACCCCACCACCCTTGCCCGCCGTCCCCACCAAGACCATGGCCCCCAACGCCTCACCACCCAGCACGAACGACTCGCCCACGCCCGCGCCCATGCCGACTTCTACCTCGACACCAGCCCCCTCACCCCCCCGCAAATCAGCCGTGAAGTGCTAGCCTTCCTCGACACATTTACCAAAAGAAGCAAGACGAAGTAAGGATTCTTTCGGATTTTGTATTGGTCACGGCTTGCTAAAACAGATGTCATTGTGTCGCTTTCCAACAGCGATAAAATGCTTCGGCGTGGCCTGCGGCCACGCCTCGCTGTCCAGAGGGTGTTTTTTTCGTTTGGGCGTT
>JBGTIZ010000255.1:0-2076 GCA_041745395.1 Promineifilaceae bacterium (SeqCode)
TCTCAACCAAGCCGAAGACGCCATGAACATCATCATGGAAGGGGCGGCCACTCCCGCCCAAATCGGCAGTTACCTGACCGCCTTGCGCATGAAAGGGGAAACCGTGTCCGAAATCGCGGGCAGTGCCAAAGCGATGCGGGCGCACGTCGTGCCCGTTGCCATTCGTCGCCGCCCCGCCATGCTGGTAGACACCTGCGGCACGGGTGGCGACGGCAAACACACGTTTAATATCTCAACCACGGCCGCGTTTGTGGTCGCTGGCGCAGGCGTCAAAGTTGCCAAACACGGCAACCGCGCCGCCAGTAGCAAAAGCGGCTCCGCCGACGTGCTGATGGCCCTCGGCGGCAACCTTGACCTCAATGCTGACCAAGTGGGGCAGTGCATAGACGAAGTGGGCATCGGCTTTTTGTACGCCATCAAGCATCATCCCGCCATGCGCCACGCCATCGGCCCCCGCCGCGAACTCGGCCAGCGCACGATTTTTAATGTGCTGGGGCCATTGACCAACCCCGCCGAAGCCAGCCATCAGGTCATTGGCGTGTATGACCCGCGCCTGACGGAACCGCTGGCGCGGGTGTTGGGGGAATTAGGCTCGCAGGCGGCGTGGGTGGTGCATGGGTCAGATGGCTTGGATGAGCTTTCGACTACGGGAGTGAATCGGGTCAGTCGGCTCCACGCGAATGGCTTGGTGGATACGATTGAGTTGGATCCAGCCGAGTATGGATTGGCACAAGCTACTTTGGATGATTTTGCGGGAGACACGGCCGTGGTAAACGCCCAAATCACCCACGACATCCTGAGCGGAGCCGACCAAGGGCCACGTCGTGACATCGTTCTGCTCAACGCCGCCGCCGCGCTCAGTCTGGAAAATCTGGACTTAGCGGAAGGACTCGGCCGTGCGCGTGCCGCCATTGATAGCGGGCAAGCATTGCAAACACTCGAGGCATGGATCGCCAAAACGCAGAGCTTTTGAGTATAAACAAGACCCCAAAGGTTTCCCAAACCTTTGGGGTCTGTATGATAGTATAGTGAAACTTCCCCGGCACTTCCAAAAGTGCCGGGGAAATGAATAGAGCATCTTTGAATGGGGTCAAACGTGGCCCCGAATTTTTGAGAAGATACCGTAATTCCTAATAAAATCCCGCTCCCTATCACTCATTCACAACCACCAGCACACTGAGCGTTTCCTGCGGACAAGTCAACGTGAACCGATGTTTACCAACCGTTAACCCCCATATTTGCTGAGAACCTGAACCCGATTTTATACCCGACCACGCCCCACTCGCCTGACAAGTTGCCCCACCACTGTAAGCGGCTCCCCATTGCAGAGTGATGGGAGGCTTTTGAAGTTCCATAAATAAAGGAGCCTGATTGTTCGCCCAGAAACCACTGCTGATGGCCAAATAACCAGGGTCAGGTGTTACCTGCACCGTCGTATGGCCGAATTGGTTGAAACAAGTGAGGTAATACGGGGTGATAACCTCGTCCGAAATGGGTTGCTGGCCTGTCGGCGTCAAAGTAAACAGCTGCCCATTTGGCGACCACCCGCCAAACCCCCAGCAATCTTGGCTATGTTGGATGTCCCAATGCAATGTGGGCCCATTTGTTGGGGGTAGCTCAATTTCCCAATCGTCAATCTGGCTGTCACTGTTGTTCGTGACGGTATCTCCTTGAAGGGTGTTTATATTGGGGAAATTCTCAATCCACAAGGTTAGGATAGGCGGGCTGGTTTCTTCGATGACGACATCATCAATCACCCAACCAAGCGGCGTGGGTTGTTGAGGCAAAGTGACCCATTGCATCCCCCCTTGGGATGAAGCAGGCGGGGTGACATCTGGCGTGGGCAACCAGCGGGGGGTGGGGGCAGGCGAAATGACCGTGGGCAAACCGCGTGCTTCCGCCCCTGGCACAAGGTATTTGCGGATGGGGTATTGAGAGCGGGTTAAATCCCCCAACGCACTGCGGGGGCGGAAAAGTACATACGCACCACTATTATCATGTGCCCAGCCTAAGAACCCTGCATTCCAACCGTAACGATACCCAAACACAAGGGGGTCGCTACTCCCTGTAGCAAAT
>JBGTIZ010000256.1:0-5608 GCA_041745395.1 Promineifilaceae bacterium (SeqCode)
CCGAGCCGCCGCAGGCGGCGAGGCGTGTTGACCCGTTACAGTGCAAACTGCAAAGATAGGGAATGACTGACACCTGACTTGCCTATGGCGGGTGCTTTGACATCGTTAAACATTCCACTATACTTCCCAGATTGTTTTTAGCTAAAAGCAGTCACACCACTGAAAGAACCCAACACAAAGAGGAGATATTATGAAGAAAAACCATATTTTAAGTTTGGGGCTAATGCTCCTATTGCTAATGCTTGTCGCCTGTGGCGGCTCGGCCACAGAGCCAGCGGCCCCCGAAACGGCTCCAGAAGAAGCGAGCCTGACCGATTTAGGCGGCCGCGAAGTGCGCATCGCCGTCGAGAACGCCTACAACCCGTTCAGCTTTATTGACGCCGCCACGGGGGAGGCTGTCGGTTACGATTACGACATCTTCTACGAAATTTGCGCCCGGGCTAACTGCACCCCCATTTTTGTGGAAACAAGCTGGGATGCGATGGTCGCCATTATGGGCGGCTCTGGTGATTTCGATACGTTTGACATTGGCGCGGACGGCATCACTATCACGGAAGAGCGTGCCCAGCACGTTGATTTCTCTGACCCGTATATCCAACTGGCACAGGTTTTGCTGGTGCGGGCGGATGAGTCGCGCTTTACCACGGCCGAGGAATTGACCGCTGATGCGAATTTCTTGGTAGGTTCTCAGCCAGGGACGACGAATTATGACACGGCCGTGGAACTCGTCGGCGAAGACCGTATCGTGGCCTACGACCAATTTGGCCTTTCTGTACAGGCCCTGATTCAAGGCGACGTAGATGCTGTGGTCATGGACAACGTGGCCGGCCTCGGCTACGTGGGGGCCAACCCCGACAGTATCAAAATTTCGGGGGACGCCCTCACGAGTGAAGAGTTGGGCTTTATCTTTGCCACGGGAAGTGACCTCGTGCCTGTGGTTAACAACGCCTTGGCCGACATGCGGGCAGACGGCACGCTCGACGCCCTCTTCCAAAAATGGTTCGCCACCGAAGAATAAGAGTAGCTGTTCAGCATTTCAGCTAGTCAGCATTTCGGCTGTCTTTTCACAACACATTATTTAACCCAAACTGCTTTTAGCCCAAGCTGGTCGTCGAGACAACCCCTCGGCGACCAGCTTTTGTTAACGGATTGTAACGACCAAACCAGATGTTCAACTTTTGGCTCTTTGGGATCTCATGGGGTTTGGTCTGAAATGGAATACGTGATGCGCGGGTCTCTCTGGACGCACATGGCGTTTTGCGCATCATTTGATGTCAACCCCCTGAATTCCTGAAGAACCCAACTTTTCTCTGGTAGCGGGAACGATTGGAAGACCAAAAGTTGACCGTCTTCTCGTGAGCTTTTGTCGTTACGTTGATTGTAGTTTAAGCAATTATTTGGGTAAAAAGCCCCTCACCCCTAACCCCTCTCCCCAGAGGAGAGGGGAACTGGCTCCCTCTCCCTTGGGGAGAGGGCTGGGGTGAGGGCGTTTTCTCTTTACCTGATTTGCTTTTGAATTTGCAAAAAGAGTGAAAGACCCAAAATCTCACCCTACAAGGACAGTGACCATGATTGACAATCCTCTCGAAGAAGCGGGCGCATCACGGCTCGCCCCCCGCAGTAGCAACAGCCTTGCCAACTGGCCTTGGTGGGCCTTGGTCGCCACCGCGCTAGCCCTCATTACCATTTACAACATTGTCATTGATGATGATGCGGCTCGCGCTTTTTGGTTTGTGTTTGGACAAAGACCAGAGGCGTTATCCGCTGGCGAAATTGCTTTTCGGGGCATGTTGGTCACGCTAACGGTGGCCGTCACCTCATATATATTGGCGATTACGATTGGGGTGTTCATTGGACTCGGCCGTGTGTCCAAAAACGTCTTCTACTATAACTTTGCCACTTTTTATGTCGAAATTGTGCGGGGCGTGCCCATTTTGGTTTTGTTGATGTACATCGCCTTTGTCGGTGTGCCCATGCTCGTGAACGGTATCAACTTTTTAGGCGATGGCATGGTAGACTTTGGCCTGCCGTTTGGGCAAGGCTTGGCTGACCTCACCACCCGCAACTTTAACAATACGTGGCGCGTTATTTTGGGGCTGGGGGTCGCCTATGGGGCGTTTTCGGCGGAGATTATTCGGGCGGGTATTGAATCTATCGAAGTGGGGCAAATGGAAGCGGCGCGTTCTTTGGGCATGACCTATAGTCAGGCGATGCGCTTGATTATTTTGCCCCAAGCGGTGCGGCGCGTGTTGCCTGCCTTGGGCAATGATTTTGTGGCGATGGTCAAAGATTCATCGCTGGTGTCGGTCTTGGGGGTGCAAGATATGACCCAACTGGCCAAGCTCCACGCGGCCAGCACCTTTTTGTTTTTCCAGACCTATAGCATTTTAGCTTTTCTTTATTTGGTGCTGACCATTATGCTTACGCGGGCGGTGCGTTGGCTCGAGCGGCGCATGTCTGCCCACGGTTAAGGGTCTCTGGGATTTGCAGGTCTTTTTGGAGAGATTGAGCCGCGTTCAACCCCTCCTAATCTAGCATGACTCAACAAAAAGCGGCCTGATGTCAAAAACATCAGGCCGCTGAACTATCGTCCAAGCGTGATAATTATGGGCGGGTCACGATGGGCAGGTAGAGCCGATACTCCGCCTCGGGGGCTTCCCCTTCGGCAAAGGTCGCCGTGACGTTTTTCGCTTCGTCCATCGTCAGTTGGACGGTTTTATTTTGGCTAGTGATCGCGCCTGTCCAGCCCGTGAATTGGGAGCCAGCCGTGGGGGTCGCCGTCAGCGAAACCATACTCCCCTCGCCAAAGAAAGCGGCGCACGTCTGCCCACAGTTAATGCCCGCTGGGTTGCTCGTCACCGTGCCGCTCCCTGCGCCCGCCTTGCTCACCGCCAGCAGGAAGCTATTGGGCGGGGGCGTGCCAAAGGTGGCCGTGAGTTGCTGGGTGCTGTCCATGGTGACGACTAGCGGATTGGCTTGGCTGACGATGGAGCCGCTCCAGCCCAAAAATAGGGCGGGCGCGGTGGGCAGAGCCGTTAGCGCCACCTCTTCCCCGTGAGTAAATTTCGCCGTGCAGTTGACCTCAGGGCAATCAATATTGTTGCCCGCGACATTGCCGAGGCCATCCCCGGCTAGGGACACCGCCAGCGTCAGGCCCGACTCATGCGCCCCACTGTCACAAGCGACCGTATCCCGCGCCAAGCCGCGCTGGTCCACCCCGTTCATGGGCGCGGCGGCGCAGAGAGCCACATCCGCCGCCCCAATGGCGGGACTACCCAGCAACAGCGAGTGGCTTTCTGACCAGCCCCCATGGTTGGCCAAGGGGCCGAGCAACGGGTCTGTTTCCACTTGGTCGCTCACCTCGGTCAGCCCGCCGCAGGTGTTATCATTGGCGATGTTGTGCCCCAGCGACACGATGTTGCTCCCGACGATGAAGCAGTTGTCGCTCCCGTCTGTGGCGATGATACTGCTCCGCAGTTCGAGCGTGGCCTCCTCTTCTTTGAGCAAATCAAAGAGGGCGGGGCGGTTTTCGGCCACGGTGATGTGGCGAGCATCGACGTCGGCGCCGTTGGCGAGATAGAGACCGCCGGCAGTCACGGCCGTGTTATTGCTCACCGTACTGTTAAACAGCTTGACCGGCCCCGCTGTCCACACCCCACCCCCCTGACCACTGGCGACATTGTACACCAACGCCGCCTGATTAAAGGTGACCTGACCACTGGCTTCAGCCACATAAATCCCCGCCCCATCCGTCGCTTCATTGCCGGCAAACGTGCCCACCGTCAGCGTGAATTGCGCACCGCTGGTAATGTAAATGCCACCCCCTTCGGCGACGCTTTTGTTGTTAGAGAACGCGGTCTTGTGCGCCAATAGACTACTATGTGACCCTGCGGCTATGCCCGCGCCTTGTCCATCCGTCTCGTTGCCGTGCAACTGCACATCATCTAGCGTGACCTGTCCCCCAGCCAGAAGGAACATTCCTCCGCCAGCGACGACGGCGTGATTGTTGTTAATGGCTGTTTGGTTTTGAAGGGTGAGTTGGCTGGAATGACTCAAGATGCCGCCACCCATCTGTTGGGTGGCTAAATTACCGGATAAGGTGCTTTTATCCAGTAAAATTTCCCCATCAAAACTGAGGATGCCCCCGCCTGCTTTGGCTTCATTTTTCTGAAAGGTGACGGAGTAGAGGTGGGCAACTCCGCCCGCATTAAAAAGGCCGCCCCCGGCCCCGTCGCTCAAGTTTTCACTGATGACAACGCTGTTCATGGTAAGATGACCATTGTTGTAGATGCCGCCACCATCTTCTGCGGCTTCGTTGGCATTGATGAGGGCGGTTTGGAGTGTGGCTTGGCTATCAAGATTAACCAACCCACCACCACCCACGATGGCGGTGTTCTCTCTTAGGCTACTCTCGGTGAACTGGAGGATTGCCTCTTGGATAAATAGTCCTCCACCAGCAAATGCTTGGTTGCCGCTGACGTCGCTACTGTTGCTGACCACGGTGGCTCCATTCAACACCGCTATCCCACCACCCCGTCCCTCATTGTTATGCAAGGCGCGATTGTCCGTAATGAAGCTTTTTTCCACCTGTAGGAGGCTGTCTTCATCCTGCACCAGCATACCCCCACCCGCGCCTTGGGTGACGGTGTTGCCTTGCACGGTCGTGTGCTGGATGGTTATTTGCCCCCCATTACTGTTCAGCAAGCCGCCACCATTGATTTGTGCCGTGTTCAAATTCACTGCACTGTCGGCCTCGATCAGCACCGTGCCTTCACTATTAGAGATGCCCCCGCCTGAGCCGACACTGCTCTCGTTGACCCGTATCATACTGCCATGCACTGTCAGGTTGGCTTCGGCTCCGCTGTTAAAGATGCCGCCGCCACCCAAGGCACCATTGTTGAGGATGATTTGGCTGTTGCTAATCACGGCCGTGCCATTTAAGTTATAAAGCCCCCCACCCACTTGAGCGATATTGTTTTGCAGGAAAACATTGGTCAGGGTGAGCGAGCCGCCATTGTTCAGAATTCCGCCCCCGTCACCCCCCGTGTTGCCCCCGCGCAGGGTGATGTTCTCTATTTCAACATTCACGCCATGAATTTCCATCACCCGTTGCCCGACCACATCCATGCGAATGGTGGCCGGGAAGTCACCATCCACCACGAAGCGCACATCGTCCAACACATCTAAATCCCCCTCATCATTACCCGTGCCCGCCACAGTCAGAATGTATTCCGCGCCGCTCGTCAGAATGATCACATCTGTTTCGCTCGCAGAGCCAGCCGGGCATTCTCCCGCCATGTCGCTGAACTGGGTGTTGGTGTTGGCGTTGTGCAACGCTTCACGCAAGGAACATTGGTTGTCTTCTTGCAGGCCATCAGCCGTGGTGGTCACGATGATGGGGTCGGCCGTGGGCGCGGCCTGAGTGGGCACGGCCATTAACCAAGCCGTTCCTATCGCTAGGCTGAAAATCGCTATTAAATTGACGATGAAAAAAGTTTTTGCGCGGATAAACATGAAAATCTCCTTATGATGGTTAATAGTGGGTATGGTTCAGAAATCCCTTCAAAGTTACCTTGACATTTCCGCTTCGTCGTGGCCGTAGGCCACG
>JBGTIZ010000257.1:0-5147 GCA_041745395.1 Promineifilaceae bacterium (SeqCode)
CGTGGCCTACGGCCACGACGAAGCGGAAATGTCAAGGTAACTTTGAAGGGATTTCTGAACCATACCCACAATTCACAATTCACAATTCACCCAGGAACTTCCCCACTATGCGCTTTCTCGTAACAGGTGGCGCCGGTTTCATCGGCTCCCACTTAGCCAACACCCTCGCCCAAGCTGGGCACGACGTCCGCGTGCTGGACGACCTGACCAGCGGCGACCGCCAGCTACTCAAACCCAACATTCACTTCACACGCGGCGATGTCAATAACATTCCCAAGCTGTGGTCTCTGCTCCAAGACATAGATTGTGTTTATCATCTGGCCGCCCGCGTCTCGGTCGCTGAATCAATGCTTTATCCGCGTGATTACAACCAAGTCAACGTGGGGGGCACAGTCAGCCTCATGGAAGCGATGCGGGATGCGGGCGTTCAGCGGGTGGTGCTGGCCTCGTCGGGAGCGGTTTATGGCTCTCTGCCCCGCCAGCCCGTCTGCGAGAAGGATGCCCCCCGGCCAGAAAGCCCTTATGCGGTGAGCAAGCTGGCCGCGGAGCAATATGTGCATACGATTGGGGAATTATGGGGCATGGAAAGCGTTGTTCTGCGCATTTTTAACGCTTATGGCCCCTATCAAGCGTTGCCTGTTTCGCACGCGCCCGTTGTGCCCCGCTTTTTGCGGCAAGCGACGACGGGGGGGTCGGTGGTGCTGTTTGGAGGGGGACGGCAAACGCGGGATTTTGTGTATGTGTCGGATGTGGTGGCGGCGTTGGTAAAGGCTTCCACGGCCGTGGACATCAACCGCACCATCATCAACATCGGCTCTGGGCAAGAAACCAGCATCAAAACCCTAGCCGACACCATCGAGCAACTCCTCACCACCAAAGTCAACCGAATCGATAACAGCGAACACACCAGCGGCGTCTCCCGCCTCGTGGCCGACATCACCCAAGCCCAAAAGCTACTCGACTACACCCCCCAATTTTCGCTCGCCGATGGCCTGCGCCAAATGCTTGAGACTGATGAGCGGTTTGAGTAGGCGAGATTAGTCCAATCTTGAAGATTGGACTAATCTGTATGCGCCAAACAAGCCATGTCCAAACAAAAAAAAGCAGGCATCAGAATTATCTGATGCCTGCTTGTGTGCCCTGGAGAGGACTCGAACCTCCACGCCCAAAGGGCATAGGCCCTCAACCTACCGCGTATGCCAATTCCGCCACCAGGGCTTAAGGGTTCGCATATTATAGCCACCCCCCTGCCGTTGTCAAAAAAAATGAGTAACTTTGTAACCTTCTCATTGGGAGCAACGCCCATTGTGCAGTATCATAACAACTGATTGTTGGCAAAAACCACTCCTCAACACGACATAACAATATTAGCTTTAAGCTATCAGCCGTAAGCTGTAAGCTGGCGTTGATAATCCGAAACGATTGGTTATCGCCCTACACGCTTAAAGCTTATAGCTCACGACTTACGGCTTAAAGCTCCCAAGGCAAACAACGATGGCTGGGTTTGATGGGAAATCAGAACAGACGCGCTCACCGCTAGCGGCGATGTTTCGCCCGCGAGCGGTGGCGGTGATTGGCGCGACCGAGCGGCAGGGGAGCTTGGGACGGGCGGCCATGTGGAACCTGATGACCAGCACCTTTGGCGGGGTCATTTATCCGCTTAACCCGAAGCGAAGCAATGTGCTGGGCATTAAAGCGTATGCCTCACTGAGCGAGATTAGCGAGCCGATTGACCTCGCCATTATTGCCCTACCTGCTAAATCTGTGCCCACGGCCGTGTCTGAGTGTGCCGCCCACGGCGTCAGAGGTGTCGTCATTATTTCGGCTGGGTTTCAAGAAACAGGCGCGAAAGGGCAACAGTTGCAGGACGAACTCACGGCCGTGTTAGCCCAACACAAAGAACTACGCCTCATTGGCCCCAACTCGTGGGGCATCATGCTCCCCCGGCTGGGACTCAACGCCAGTGTGGCTCGGGGCATGGCCCAAGCGGGGAGCGTCGGCTTTATCAGCCAGAGCGGGGCACTTTGTTCGGCCATTCTCGACTGGAGCTTGGGCGAAAACGTCGGGTTTAGCGCATTTATTTCGGTTGGTTCCATGCTCGACGTAAACTGGGCTGACCTCATCTACATGCTCGGCGACGACCCGCAGACAAAAAGCATCGTCATGTATATGGAAACCATCGGGGACGCCCGCGCCTTTTTGTCTGCCGCCCGCGAAGTCGCCCTGACCAAGCCAATTATCGTCATCAAGCCAGGGCGGACAGCTGAAGCCGCCCACGCCGTGGTCTCGCACACGGGCGTGCTGACCCAGGCGGATGCGGTTATCACGGCCGCGTTTCGGCGGTGTGGTGTGTTGCGTGTCTCCGAACTCAGCGACCTCTTTCATATGGCGGAGACGCTGGGCAAACAGCCCCGTCCCATTGGCAACAAGCTGACCATTGTGACCAACGCGGGCGGGCCAGGCATCCTCGCCACCGACGCACTTATCTTGGGCGGCGGCCAGCTTACCCAGCTCTCAGCAGAAACCAAAGCCGCGCTGAGCGAACTGCTACCCACTGTAGGGAGTCACAACAACCCCGTTGATTTGCTGAGCGGCGCGTCCCGCGAAACGTTTAAGCACGCGCTTGAAATTGTGCTGGCGGATAAAGGTAGCCACGGCCTGTTGGTTGTCCTGACCCCGCAGGGGCAGAGCGACCCGACGGGCACGGCCGAGGAACTGGTTCAGCTTAAAAAGAAGAGTAGCAAGCCGATTTTGGCCTCATGGATGGGGGGCACGAGCGTGAGCGCGGGGACAGAATTGCTCAATCAGGGCAATATCCCCACGTTTGATTACCCCGACACGGCCGTGCGCCTGTTCAACTATATGTGGCGCTATGACCGCACCATTCAGAGCCTCTACGAAACGCCCCAACTACCAGACGACACGCCCGAGGAGCTAGCCGCCCACGGCTACGCCAGCACCCTGCTGGCTGAAATCCGCCAGACGGGACGCACCTTGCTCACCGAATATGAGTCTAAGCTGGTGCTAGCCGCTTATAACATTCCCACGGTAGATACGCGGCTGGTGCAAACAGAAGCAGAGGCGGTGGACACGGCCGTGCAAATAGGCTACCCCGTCGTCGTCAAACTCAACTCAACCAGCATCACCCACAAAAGCGCGGTGGGCGGCGTCTGGCTCGACCTGCGGAGCGATGAAGAAGTGCGTCACGCCTGCCACACTATACGCAATCGCCCCCCACAAGCTGAATCTGAAAAGGCTGACTTTGAAGGCGTAACCATTCAACCCTTTATCAACAGCCGCGACGGGTACGAGCTAATTATCGGCAGTGCGCCCGACCCTGACTTCGGGCCGGTCATTTTATTTGGCATGGGCGGCACACAGGCCGAGATGTTCCGCGACCAAGCTCTGGGCTTGCCGCCGCTCAACAGCACGCTCGCCCGCCGCCTGATGGAGCATACGAAAATATTTCCCGCGCTGGCTAGCCTGTATCAGGGGCAAGCGGTTGACCTGAGCGAGTTGGAAAATTTGCTGGTTCGTTTTAGCCAGCTTATTGTGGAAAATCCGGCCATTAAAGAGGTGGACATTAACCCCGTGCTGGTCACGGCCGAGCAGATTTTGGTGCTGGACGCGCGTATTTTGCTTCATGACACGGCCGTGAATGACGACCAACTCCCCCAGCTAGCCATCCGCCCCTATCCCAAGCAATACAGTGCCGAATGGGTCACGAAAGCGGGCCTCGTCGTCACGATTCGCCCCATTCGCCCCGAAGACGAACCGCTAATGGTCGAATTCCACAAAACCCTTTCTGACCACAGCGTCTATCTGCGCTACTTCCAAATGCTCAACCTGAACCAGCGCACCGCCCACGAGCGGCTCATGCGCCTCTGTTTTATTGATTATGACCGCGAGATGGCTCTCGTGGCCGAACGCGCCCATCCCGAAACGAGCCTGCCGCAGATTATCGCCGTCGGTCGCCTGACCAAAATTCCCCACAGCGACGAAGCGGAATTTGCGACCCTGGTCAGCGACGATTATCATGGGCAGGGGTTGGGTACAAAAATGCTCAATCGGCTCATCGAAATTGCTAACGTAGAGCAAATTGGGCGAATCATGGCGTACACGCTACCCGAAAACCGCTCCATGAAGCATCTGTTTGAGCGGGAAGGGTTTCAGTTTAGCCGCGAAGATGGCATGATTAAGGCCGTTTTGCCCCTGCGTCTGCCCGCCGCTATCCATGACGCATAATGCTTGATACGCGACCCCATCTAATCAACACCCACTCTACCCAGCCCGCTCCCCCCCTAACTATGGAAAAACCAACCAAATGGCATCCTGGTGAAATACATACGGCTCAACCCAAAATGGGTTTTGCGCTAGCCGATGATAATTTGTGCGTCACGCGCCACAATGAAGCGTTGACCTATTGGCTGGAGCTGGATACGTGTGACATCATCGGGCAACCGCTTATCGAGTTGTTTCCTGAATTGATTGGGCTGGAGCAACTGCTGGCCCAGCTTGCCCAAGGGGAGCATACCAGCCCGCTAACCATTCCCCGCACCTATCGCTATTTGGATAAAAATGGGGAGCAATATTTTGACCTTCAGCTTGAAGCGTTTGCCTCGGAACACGGCCGTGTGCTTATCAGCATGACCAACGTCACCCAGCAAGCGTTCCAAGAACAACGCCTGCGCCAACAGCGCAACGACGTGATGCTCCTTTCTGAGCAAGTACAGCAAGCCAACAATCAGTTAGCCTACCTGCTCAAACGGTTCGTGCCCCCCCAAATCGCCCAAGGTCTCATCGAAAGCCGCAATATGCCCCAGCCGGGGAGCGACCAACATCGGCCAGCCACCCTGCTCTTTGCCGATATACGCAACTTCACCCAAATGGCGGAACGCTTCACGCCCGAGCAAACGCTCGACATTCTCAACCTTTATATTGAGGTGGTCAACGAGTCGGCCATGCGCTATGGCGGCAGTTTGGTGCAAATTGTGGGGGACATGGTTATGTCAGCAATTCCCGTAGCTAACGAATTTTCCGCATAAATTAAAGAAATGATGGTGTTGTTTTCAGCAATTTTGGTTTCCTCAAAGAGAAAACGAAGCCATAAAATAGACCCAAAATCGGCTTGTTACTACCTATAGGCA
>JBGTIZ010000258.1:0-40913 GCA_041745395.1 Promineifilaceae bacterium (SeqCode)
TGTGTTGCCCTACGATGGGTATTTGGGCGCAATGGTTAGGCATTATCGAAGCAAAGGGGTTTATTACTACCAGCTTTACAACGAACCCAACGTCAACATCGAAAACCTACAGGGCGTGGCGAACCCCAACATTTACGCCGTCGCTTGGGCCGCCGCCGCCCGTGATGTGATTAACAACGGCGGCCTGCCCGGTATCGCCGCCCTCAGCCCCGGCGGAGAATACAACCACCTCTTTTTCTTAGAACGCACCCTGCAAGCCCTCAAGCGCAACAATGACGCCCATTTACTGAATCGCTCATGGGTATCGCTCCACAACTATCACGGCACACGCGCTTTTGATGACCCCGGCGGCTTTCTGATGTTTCGGGATTACGACCGTATTGTGCAGGAAGCCATCGGCCGCTCCCTGCCCATTATCGGCACAGAAGGCGGCTCGTATCATGACGACCCGCAGGTCATGACCGATTTAATCCGCTTTCAATACACCTACATGGCGGATGCTGAACCCTATTATTTTGCGATTACGTTTTGGCTGTTGGCAAATCAGGCTGGTGGTGGCTTCGACACCCAATGGGAATGGCAAACTCTATTCAGACCCGGCAACTACAAACACCCCGTCGTCACCGATTTCTTTTATCAATACCGCCCTCCACCGAGACGGTAAGTAGGGGCAAGTTGGGAAGTGAGGCGTGGGTGGTTATTCAGAACGAGTCATTCTTTTGGGGGGAGGGGTTGCACACGGCCGTGTGAGGTTCTCTGCCTCAGCAAATGGATGGTGATGTGCTTAACGGCATGAGGCAATCCTGTGGTGGCTGGTCGTCACAATTGATGTCGTGCCAACTGCCAAACCCATAACTGTAACAGCTACTGGCATAGTTGGGCAGGACGTATTGATAGCTGTGTGACCCCCAATCCCCAAAACTGCACCAGCAGAGTAGACAAAAATCAACAGAAACTAATCTAAACAGGAAAAAGCCCAGGCTTCACTATCACTCACCAACACAACGTGTTGCAGATCAGGTGATATGGCGACTCTTTCTAACCTCAAATACAACGCTGTTATATCAATCTCGGTGTTAAGATCTGTTCTGATTTGACCATCCACACCTACCAACCGAGGCATATGCTTAATGACTTCCATAGGAATCTCGTATACAACTTCGTGATTCAAAGCATAAATTGCTGCTCCTGCTGAACTTAACTCTGTGACCACGAAGTCCTGTAGCGCTTCACTCCAATCAATCAGGGTGGGGAAACGGGCTTCATAAACATCTTGGAGATGAGGTGGATCTGCTGAAAAGTCAATATGATAGACGTACAAGCGATTGTCCTGTGGAATCAGGCTGGGAGCCCCGAAATATTCATACGCCAGCACGGTCTTGTCTGCAGGCGAGAAAACGAATCCATACCCATCACGTGAAGGCGGAAGAAAGTTTAACCACTGCGACTGATCGGCATCCCAGGATTGAAAAACAATCCGGGGCAATGCTGGAGCGGCTAAATCCACAACCATCCTTTCAGAGCCATAAGTTTCCCCACTACCGTCCTGTAACATATAAAGTAACCATAACATACGACTATCGGTTGACCATTGCCAATCGCTGAAAATCGGTACATAGGGAACCAGATTGTAGACTGTTTCCTCGTTTACCAACCAAAGCCCTTGATACTCCGCCGGCGCCTCTGTTATCTGCAACAACTGCCAGCTATTATCCGGCGCAACACCAATTACCTCCAATGGACAATCCTGATCACAAGGGTTTTGTATAGCGTCTTGCTCCGTAACCGGGGTTTCTACGAGGGTTCCCGTATTGAAATCCCAGGTTTGCCCTTTCAGTAAAACCCGTCTAGACTGGCTAAGTTCACCAAGGGGATAAGGTGGACCACCCCCTTCTGAAATTGGTGTAATTACAGGGGTTGGACTTGATTCAGGATAAGGCCTATCTGACCACATCAGAAAGGTAATGACATCCTCTTGTTCAAACACAAAGTCCATTAACCACCTTGCGTTGTTTGTTTCTTGTTGAATGTTTATGTACGACTTGAACTGGCGGCACACAACTGGCGTTGTAGCCGTATTCGGCTGAAGCAACGCGGGCATAGTTGGCGTTGGTGTTGGGGGAATTGGAGTGACCGTGGCTGGGGGTTCAACCGTTGGCGTACTAACCGGTTCAGGTTTTGCCGTGGCGGTAGCCGTAGTCAAAGCAGTTTCTGTTGTTGATGGCAAAGAAGCCATTGGTGTTGGTGACAGCGTCGCCACAGACACCGTTGGTTCTATCCCAACCTGAAAACCCTCCCCCGTACAGCCAACCAGTGACAAAAAGATACATAAGCTTATAAACATGGCTACAAAAAGTAAATTTCTCATCTTACAATTTCTATATAACCTCGCTTAGCTTCATCATAATAACTCCCAGTGCCGTAAAGTAAAGATCGGAAAATGGATGGGGGGGCGCAAGGGGGTTGGTTGAGGGGGAAAACACGGCCGTGGTTGGCTATTCAGAACGAGGCAGTGTGGCTACTACGTTTACACTTTTACAGACAATCACTTACATTAGCTTAAGATCTCGTGATTATGATGAGCCACCCACCAACTAATAACGCCAGTTGACCACTTAAAGCACCAAGGGTAAGTAATTTCCAAGACTTCCTATAGGAGAAATCCTTTAAACCAAGATCCTCAAGTATTCTGTTGGCTATCATTAACAAGAATAACCAAGAAATGATCGATATCGTAGCACTTAGGCTATAAAACCCGAATTCATGCTCATAGCTCCAATAGCTCGTCAATATGTTGAAAAGAATGGCCCCTAATGGAAACAGAAAAACAATAAGAAATGTTCCTACAATGGCAAAAGCATATTCTTTTATCATTTTCGCCTTAGTATCTTCGCATTCGGTAGCACCGCATATTTCCTTACCATCAAATCAAAGAGTCTCCAAGAAATAAGGGTTGCTACTATCCCGACCAAAAGCGTAACAAGAAACCTAGCTATCATAAAGTTGGCGCCTAAATAATCCACAATTTGTGGCCCAACTATCCAACTAACGGGTACACCTATTAATGATGTTGAGAAAACTGGGATTAACATATTCCTAACTATTGATTTTCCGTCCATCTCTGAATCTCTCCCAATCTCTATATGTGTTTGAACTATCTCATTCCAGTGAAGTAGATCATATGCCAGTTTGTTGAATGTCGATAGGGGAAGACAGTTCAAGAAGCATCGCAGGTAACATATAGTTACAAACCATCATCGAACTTTTTTTTCTTAGCTCTCATTTCCAGAAACTTGGAATAATCCATTACGCAAAAATTTAGGCTTGAGCTATCATGAACCTCTTGTAATGTGTCCTCTTCACTCATCAATTCATAAAGATACTCATAAACGCTATCATACAAATAGGCTTGAAGGATCACTTTGCTGTTTTTATGCAGATCGTATTTTGCATATTCTGTATCGTTTTCACGTATCTCAAAATGTGCCATATCTATTTTCACCGAAGCGCGACTAATTTATCTGCTTCGTCTCGTCACTAGTTCAGTTAAGTGGGATACCAGAGGTGGCTTACCAGTGCCCTCTTCCTCCCCCATCTCCTCCAAGTCCTTCCCCTTCAGCTCCGCTTCAAAATCATCCCACAGGGCGATGTACCGCTCGAGCCGTTGTTGCGCCGCTTTTTTGGCTGGTTCGGTGTGCATACTGGCTACTGTTTTGTCCATCCAGTCTGGCTTGCGTCCCCGCCGGATAAGCTCTCTGCTGGTCAGCGTTTTGTCTTGGGCAAACCAGAGACCGAGCCAATGAAACACGGCCGTGAGACCAATCTTAGACAACTTATCCGCATCCCACAGCACGGCCGCCTCCAAATTTTCTAGCGGATCTCCCTCATCCCGCCACAAGCCCATGTGCTGTTCAATGGCCGAAGCGACCGCCTCAATTTTTTCTGGGGGAAAATCGGTGTTCGTCAAAAACGCCCGCGCATACTTCGCCCCCACCTGTGGATGCTTTGCCCCCGCCGTCTGCTTAGCGACATCATGCAACCAAGCCGCCGCCTCCACCACTTCTTCATCCGCGCCCATCTGCTTCGCCAATTTACGCGCCAGCCTTACCACCGCCAGCACATGCTCCCAACGATAATTAAAAGCGGGGTCATTTGTGCCATACCGCTCGCTCGCTTCAAAATGAGTCGCCTCTAGCATAAGTTCGCGCGATTTCTGATACCATTCGGTCTGTTTAAATTGAGAAGCCATAATTTAAGTAGGGGTAGTTAGTGGATGGTGGATAAGTGTCAAATTCAGGAAGAACAATTGAACAAGAAGCGGCAAGTTACTCCAGCCCATAATAGGCAGCGATGATGCGGCGCACGACGGGCGCGGCGACTTCCGACCCTTCACCCGCATTTTCGATGAGAACCACCACCGCAATCTCTGGTTCCGTAATGGTTTCCCCCGCCAGCGTCGTGTACGGCTCAGCCGGCGCATACCCTGTAAACCACGCATGGGGCATCGGTTGCGCCGTTTGCGCCGTGCCCGTCTTGCCCGCTACAGGCACAGGGAAACCATCAAAAACAAAATTAGCCGTGCCGTTCGTGGATCCCGCCACATCGCGGAGCGCGTCACGAATCGCTTGCAACGTATTCTCATCGGTGGGCAACGGCTTCTGCGTCCCGCGTGGAAGCACCTCTTCTGGTGCGCCGCCGCCTGAGCCGATACGGTCAATTAGATTGGGCTGAATCATGGTGCCATTGTTAGCAATCGCGGCCGTAAGTTGGGCAATTTGCAGAGGCGTAACCAGCACGTACCCTTGCCCAATACCCATGTTCACCGCGTCACCTGTTACCCAGCCGCCCTCGGCCGTGTTGGCTAGTTTCCACTCTGGGTCAGGAATGAGGCCCGCCGTATCCCGCACGCCACGTATATCTGTCGAAGATCCAAAGCCTAGTTCTCGCGCCACGGCCGAGAAATGATTCGGGTCTTCTAAATCCATGTTGTAAGCGGCATCATAAAAGCAGGTGTTGCAAGAGACAACCAACGCCCCACGCAGGCTAACCGTGCCGTGTCCGCCCGTGCGCCAATCCGTTTTCACGGCCGTGGGGCCGAGTTTATCCCATGTACCGGTCGAGGTATAAGAGGTGTTGGGGTTGTACAAACCGCTCCGCGTGGCCGCAATCATCGTCACTAGCTTGAAAACAGACCCCGCTGGATACTCCCCCTGCACCGCCCGATTGATCAGCGGGCGACGGTTATCATTAAAGAGAGCGGCCGTCGTTTCCCCCGCCGTCGGCCGTGTTTGGTCAAAGCTGTTGGGGTCATAACTGGGGTAGCTGGCTATAGCCAACACATCCCCCGTGTTGACATCCAGCACCACGGCCGCGCCCGCGCCCGCCAGCGGATGCGATTCGATAGACTCGGCCAAAATTTGCTCCACCTGTGCCTGAAAAGCGACATCAAACGTCGTGTAAATGCTTCGCGCCTGACGCGGCTCCGTTTCGGCCACCGTTTTGACATAGCGACCGGTATTATCAACCACCGTTAACGTGCCGCCCCGCTGGCCGCTCAGATAATTTTCTCCCCACGCTTCGATACCCGTCAGCCCAATCAGAGCCTCTTCGGTGTACCCGCGTGAGGCATATTCCGCCGCTAGTTCAGGCGGAATGCGTCCTAAATAGCCGACCAAATGGGGCGCAACGCCTGTATAAATACGAGAGAGACGCGCATCCGCCGTGAGTCCCGCGCCAATAAACGGCTCAATAACAGCGTAATTTTCTTCCATCACTTGCCGCGTGATTTGGCCGAGCGGCACGTACCAATTGGGGTCGGCCGTGGCGTATTTTTCGCGCAACTGCTCTGGGGATTGCCCCAGCAGAGGGCTAATCGTGGCCAGCAAGCCCGCCTCGTCCTCGATACGGCCGGGCACGATGCCAAACAGAATCACGTCGCCCTGATAGGCGAGGGCGTTGCCCGTTTTGTCATAAATATTGGCGCGGGCGGGGGCGCGGTAATCCATGAGGAGCCGATTGCCGCCGATGAGTTCGGGCATGATGAGGGACTCGTCCCAGACGATGCCCCAGCGACCTTCTTGGAAGATGAGGTTGGCACTGTGTGGCCGCACGATGTCGCCAAACACGGCCGTGTTCCACGTCACCTGCACATCCAACACGGCCGTGGCTCCCTCCTGCTTCGCCGCCAGCGGCTGAATGCGCACCCCCTGCACCGTCGCCGCCTGCATCGCCACCCGATACCGATTTTGGAACAGATCACGGTCAATCAACGCCTGACTTTGCGGCGAAAGCAAGCTATACATGCCCAGCAAATCCCCATTCTCCCACGCCTTATAAAACGTCTGCCCCACCTCCGCCGCGCCCCCCGGCACAGGCGTCGGCGTGACGGGCGCATTGGTCGGTATAGGGGTCAGCGTCGCCGCATCAAACGAATCTTCGATAGCAAATGAAAACGAAGAGGTGCAGGCGGACAAGAACAACAAACCTAAACCGAGCCACAGCCAGATTGGAGCGAAAAAAAACGTTTGTTTTTGCTGGTATCGTTTCATGGGGGATTTGGGCGCGTAAGCGATGCGCTTGGCAAAGGGGGGGCTTGGGGATCCTGTGGGTTTTTCAACACAGTATCATGTTTCACGTGTCATGTGTCATGTGACTTTTCTCTGGATGTGGCTTGTTTAGCCAAGATAATCGCTAAGTGACCACGTGAATTCCCCAAGAGCCGCAAATGATAAGTTACGCTGAGATAACCATCCTCAGCCACCAACCTCTTTACTCATTATTCATTACTCATTACTGAGTGCCCTGAAAAAAGGGGTGTTTTCGCCAAATCTACCAGAGGTGGATTTCCGCGAAAAGGGGCTTTTTTCAGTAGGCTCATTACTCATTACTCATTGACCTTTCGATTATACGCTAAAACAAAAAGAGCGGACTAACAAGTTGTCAGTCCGCTCATGTTATGTTTGTTTGGAGTTTGCCCCTAAAACATGAAGAGCCGGGGACACCACACCCCGGCTCTCATCAAAGGAGGAGAAGAAGATTGTTTACTTTACTGCTGAGAGTATAGAGGTTTGTACCAGAGGAAGCTATACGCAAAAACTACGCAAAAACTACGCAAAACATACGCTTGTGAATCAATTCACAAGAAACCGTACTCTAGTCCTGTTTTTGTCACCCTAAGCAGAGTTGTTCCCCCACGGCCGTGTTCGTACAATTCAGCCATGCCCACCCTTTCCCCCAAACATGCCCTTGTTCTGATGATACTCTGCCTGCTTTTGGCCGCAGGGTTGCGCCTGCCCGCCCTGCTGTCTGCCCCGCCGGGAGCGCATTACGATGAAGCGGCCAACGCCATTTTGGCGGCGGATATTGGCCTACGCGGGGAGCGTCCGATTTTTATCAGCAGTTATACGGGCAAAGAGGCGTTCTTTTTTTATGCGGCGGGGCTGGTCAATGCGGGGCTGGGGCCGGGACAGGAGCTACTCGCGTTACGGCTCACGGCCGTGTTTATCTCTCTCCTCACTATTGCCGCCACCTACTGGCTGGGCTGGGAACTCACCCATGACCGACGCCTCGCCCTTCTCGCCGCCATCTTATTAGCCACCAGCTTTTGGCATCTGCTCTTTAGTCGGCTCGGCTTTCGGGCGATTAGCCAGCCCTTGTGGCAAGCTCTGATGCTGGCCGCCTTTTTGCGTGGGCTTCGGCATCGACAGGCTCAGCCACCGTTCCCCTCGTCCCCTGAGCTTGCCGAAGGGCGAGGCTGGTTTGCTTTTTCGGGCGTGGCTTTGGGGCTGACGGGGTATACCTATTTGGCGGCGCGGCTGTTTCCTGTTCTGCTCCTTTTTTCAAGTTGGCCGCTCTTGGTAGATAGGGCGACGTGGCGGCGGGTGTGGCGGCTGTTGCTGTTCCTGTTGACCACGGCCGTGGTCACGCTCCTGCCCCTGCTCTGGTACTTCACCCAAAATCCCGCCGCCTTTTGGGTGCGCATCGAGCAAGTGGGCACAGGGGGGGAAACGTTGAGCTTGGGTGAAAGCGTCTGGCGGTCGCTGGGCATGTTTGGCCTGCTAGGCGATCCATACTGGCGGTTTAATATTCCGGGACGTCCGCTTTTCCCGCCGCTCTGGTTTGGGCTGGGTGTGCTAGGCTGGGGAATCGCGGGCTGGCGGGCGTGGCGGGCTAAAGGGGGAGCACACGGCCGTGTGGCTTACCTCCTGCTCCTGCTCAATCCGCTCATCATGCTCCTGCCCACCGCCTTAGCCACCAACGAAATTTTGCCCAGTAATTTACGCGCCTTGGGGCTATTGCCGCTCATTATCTATTTGCCCGCGCTGAGCACGGTCGTTCTACTCGATTCATTTGCTCCGCGTCTGCCTGGGCGCGTGTGGGGGGGGGGACTCACGGCCGTGTTGCTGATTAGCACTCTGTTCACGGCGCAAGTTTATTTTAGGGAGTGGGCGACCCGTACCGACCTGTTTTATGAAAATGATGGCGACCTCACGGCCGTGTCGGCCTACCTCAACGAACGGAGCGGCCAACTTACCCCGCCCATTTTTATCGGCAGTCGTTTCTACCAACATCCCACCGTCGCCCTGCTCGCCCAAGATTACCCCGACCTGCGCTGGCTCATCGAAAGTCGCGCCCTCGTCATTCCCCCCGACGCGCAGGCCACCTATCTCATCCCCGCCAGTAGCCCTTTGCCCCTCGGCCTGCAACGCCTGCTCAATTCGACTCAGCCCGTGGTCGAACATGGCCGGCTTGGCCCCGACGGGGAGCCACTTTTTACGCGCTACACCTTGACTCAACTGCCTGAAGCGAACTGGGGTCACTCGCTCGAGGCCAATTTTGGGTATGGCGTGACCCTGCTCGGGGCGGACGTGGGGAGCGGCACGGCCGGTTCATCGTTGCCGCTGACGCTTTATTGGCGCGTTGAGGGCTTGCCCCCTTATCCTGAAACATGGGTTCCGTTTGTGCATCTGGAAGATGAGTTTGGGTATCGTTGGAGTCAGCAAGAACCGAATCCGTACCCCAGTGAGCAATGGCAGGTGGGGGAGGTTTTTGTGCAGGAGATAGCGATTACGTTGCCCGAGGGGATGCCTCCGGGGCGTTATAAACTGCGGGTGGGGCTGTTCGCGCCGAGTACGGGCACGCCGCTGGCGCGGTTTGATGCGGCGGGGCGGTATGCGGGCAGTGGGCTGACTTTGGAGGATGTCTATTTGTTGCCTGCGGCGGGTTTGCCAGAGAGGATGGGGGAGCCAGCGGTGGTGTTGAACACGGCCGTGTTCAACGAAAATTCTCCCCATCCCCTCTACCTACGCGGCCATCAACCCGCCCAGTGGACAATCAGCGGCGGCGAACCCCTTCCTATAGAATTACGGTGGCAAGCCACAGGCGAAACCCCGCTTCCCTATCTAACCAGCCGCTTTGAGCTGATGCGCCCCGACAACACGGGCAAAATTTTGGCCGACACCCAGCCCGCGCACGACACTTTTCCCTTTGCCCTGTGGCCCGCCCCCCAGTTTGTACGCGACCGGCAGAACTTGCCCACCCCGCCCGACTTAGCGGCGGGAGAGTATCGCTTGCAGTTGCGCCTGCTCAGCGCGGATGACCAAACGCTCTTGTTGCAACCGCTGGGCACGGTCACGGTACAAACAAGTGACCGCTCTTTTACCTTGCCTGACCTGCCATATTTCACCCCGCTCGAGGCGGTTTTGGGTGAAGAAATCGCCCTGCGCGGCTACGCGCTGAATGAAGCGGCGGGGACGTTAACGCTGGTATGGCAGGCGGTTGCCCGTCCGTCAGCCGATTACACGGCCTTCGTGCATTTGCTGAATGAGGATGGAACTTGTTGTGTGTGGCAACAGGACGCGCCCCCCTCGGCGCGGGGCACGTCGCTCTGGCTGGTGGATGAGGTGGTGGCAACGACGTATGCGTTTGGGGAGCAGGTGGGGGCTAGCTGGGCGGTGGGGTTGTATCTGCCCGAGAATGGGCAGAGGTTGGCGGTGCGGGGTGGGAACACGGCCGTGGACGGCTCCGATTTTGTGCCGTTGGTAGGAGGGCGTGCTGAAAACTGAACGATGAATGCTGTATACTTGGGCAACGCCCAATCTCAAAACTTGTACCACATGGAGGCAACTATCATCATGCACCCACCCGTTGTTCTATCCCCCAAGCTAGAAAAAATCC
Source organism: Promineifilaceae bacterium (SeqCode) (assembly GCA_041745395.1). GTDB lineage: Bacteria > Chloroflexota > Anaerolineae > Promineifilales > Promineifilaceae > Hadersleviella. The sequence goes on from JBGTIZ010000258.1 coordinate 10,177, forward strand.
GCACCAAAATCAATACCCTGACCCCGCAGGAGCGGCAAACCCTTCTGCAAACCTTGCTGGCTGACCCCCTACCCACGACTGACACGGCCGAGGAGAGAGACACCGCCGTGGGTATCATCATACCCATTACGCCGACCCCCTTAGAACCAGCCTTGCTCAACCGTGCCCAGCCTGTACGCGACATAGCTGATTTAGCCGCTGATTGGGATACAGGCGAAGAAACGGCGGATGACATCAACGACTTCGTCCGCCAGATGCGCCAAGAAGATTTAGCCCTTGAGCTAGAGCGAGAAAAAGAACGTGAAGCCCTTCTTGCTTGATACCAACATCATTTCGTACAGTCTCAAAGGAGATAGTCGTACTTTGCTTTATCGGGAATACCTCAACCAGCAATACTTGGCTATCTCCATCATTACCGTGGCCGAATTGAAACTGTGGGGGGAAACAGCCCAATGGGGAGCCAAACGAATGGCTCATTTGGAAGCGTATTTGCGGCAGGATTTCAACATCATTGGTATTGACTGGGAGTTATGTGATAGTTGGGCGGCGGTGAGGATGCAATGCCGCTCGGCGGGTCGCCCCCTTGCGTCGCATGATGCGTGGATAGCCGCCACGGCTCTCCAGTATGATTTGCCCCTTGTCACCCATAACGCCAAGGATTTCGCACCCATCGCCAATTTGCAGATGATTACGGCGGCGTGATCATCCTCAGCAGGGGAGCTTCTCAAAAATTCGTGGTAAAAACTCTGGGCACTTAGCGAAGGTTATGTTACTGAACATAATTCGAACGGGAATGCTGGTTAGCTTTACATGATAAAATTGAGGCTTCTCCTCATCCCCCTCGCCCTGCTCGGCCTAGTCAGCCTTGCCCTACACCCCCTGCTGGCGGGACACATCCCCTGGCGGGGCGACGGCCTCCTCCACCTCTACCGACTCGCCGCGCTCGACAATGCTTTTAGCTTTAGCAATTTATACCCTCGTTGGCTCAGCGAACTGGGGCACGGGTACGGCTTCCCCCTCTTCAACTATTACGCCCCGCTCAGCTACTACCTCGTTTTGCCCCTGCTCTGGCTCGGCCTGAGCGTGCCCACGGCGCATGTGCTCAGCTTTGCGGGCGCGATTTATTTGCTGGCCGTCAGCGCGTATGGCTGGGGCAAAGATTTATGGGGCACGTGGGCGGGCATCACCACGGCCGTGGCCCTGACCTACGCCCCCTACACCCTCTACAACCTCCACCATCGCGCCGCCCTCGGCGAACTATGGGGCTTGGCGTGGCTCGTCTTTCTCTTTTGGATGCTACATCGTCTGCTCACGCGACAGGAGAAGCGTTATGTTTGGCTCACGGCCGTGGGCTACGCCGCCCTCATCCTCAGCCACAACATCACAGCCCTACTTGGTACACTATTTTTGCTAGCATATGTGCTTGTACAAGGTGCAGGGGGCAATGAACAAGGCACAATGAGCAATGAACAAAGTGCCCCCCATTCACCATTCACCATTCACCATTTACCATTTATCATTCTCCCTTCTCTATTCGCTATCCTGCTCAGCTTGGCTCTCTCCGCCTTCTTCTGGCTTCCCGCCCTCGGCGAGCGGTCTTATGTGCAAATCGAGCGGTTGACCAACACGGCCGACTACGCCATCAGCGCGAACTTTCTCACCCTCAACGAACTAAGCCGTTTGCCCGTGCCTGCCGAACCGCTCCGCGCCAACCCCGACCCGCCCCTCACCCTGCAACCTCTCTTGCCCCTCTTCCTGCTCACGCTCATCCTGGCTGGCTGGCGCGGACGTCGCCGCTTATTCGACCCGCGCCTGCTCTTTTTTAGCGTGGCCGCCCTCTTCACCCTCTTCATGACCCTGCCCGCCAGCCAATTCATTTGGGATTTGTTCCCCCTCTTGCGTTTTGTGCAGTTTCCGTGGCGCATGTTGGGGCTGACCAATCTCTTTTTGGCTCTGAGCGTGGGCTGGGCGTCCAGCCTGCTGGTGGCGCGGTTAGGGTACGGGGCGGGCTGGCTGGGGCTGGCCCCATTCTTGGTGGTGGGTCTGTTTTGGCTCTATCCGAGTGCGCCTCCCGCTCTGCCCGACCCGCTGGATGTGCGCCAGTTTGAGCAGGAGACAGGCTGGCTGGGGCTGACGGCGGCGGGGGATTATTTACCCACGGCCGTGTCGCAATTCCCCACCGCACCGACCCAGTTCACTCCCCGAACCAGCCTCGCCTTGGCCGAAGAAGCCCCCCTTTTACTCGACCAATTCTACTTCCCCGGCTGGCGCGTGCACGTAAACGGGCAACCCGTAGACATCATCCCCAGCGAACCGCACGGCCTCATCCAAACGGCCGCGACCTTCCCCCCCGACACCTATCAAGTAGAAGCCACCTTTGGCCCTACCCCCCTCCGCGCCGCCGCGACGAGCGTTTCCTTACTGGCTCTTCTTGCGTTGGGTGTTCACATGTTCCGCCATCGTCCCCTGAGCTTGCCGCCTTCGCTGAACTTGTCGCCAGAAAACATGGCCCCCTTGCTCATCACGGCCGTGTTTCTGCTCACCCTAACCGGTATCAAGCAATTTTATGGCGACCGCCAACCCCATCCCTTTGTGGCGCAAGCGGCTCCGCTGGGGCAAGAGGTGGCTAATTTTGACCAGCAACTGCGCCTGCTGGCTTACCAGTTGCCCGCCCCAAACACGGCCGTGGACACCCCCCTACCCATCACCCTCTACTGGCAAGCCATCCAGCCCACAGCCGAGCTAAGCGTGGGCATTCACCTGCTGGGGCAAAACGGCCTGCGCTACGGCCAAAGCGACCAGATGCACCCCGGAGGCTATCCCGTCACCCGCTGGCTCCCGCACGAATACGCCGTAGACGCGCACGCCCTCACCCCGCTCCCCGGCACGCCGCCCGGCCGCTACGACCTAGAACTGGTCGTTTATGAACGCGCCACTGGGGCAAATGTGCCCCTTGTTAATGAAGCGGGTCAGCCGCTCGGTTTGCGCTATGCTTTGGGGGAGGTCGTTTTGGCCGAGCCGACCCAGTTTGCCGCGCCCGAGGCGTTGCTGGCCGAGGCGGCTTATCCCGTCAACCTAGCCCTTCAGCCAGATGTAACCCTGCTCGGCTTTGATTTGGCGACGACGCGCTTGGAGGTGGGTACGCAGTTCCCGCTGACGCTCTATTGGCACACGGCCGTGTCTCCCACCAGCTTAACCGACCCCTTCACCCTTTACCTGACCCGTCCCGACGGTCAACACGTCTGGCGCGTGCCCGCCAGCCCCGCCGCGCCCAGTTCAGCCTGGCAAGTGGGACAAACGAGTCGAGACGCTTATCTACTCACCATTCCCGCCCAAGCGGACGGGGAGGCGTTGGCCTCGGGCAAATATACGCTTAGCATCAATGATAAGCCCTTAACCACGGTGGATATTGTCGCTCCGGAACGGTCGTTTGTGGCTCCAACCACGGCCGTGGTTCTCAACCAGCCCGTAGGCGACCTAGCCACGCTCACGGGGTACGATTTTCAGCAAAACGGCGACCAAGTAGAGATAACGCTTGGGTGGCAAGTAAATCAACTGACCAGCACCAGCTACATCGCCTTTGTGCAACTGTTCGACCCTAACGGCCAACTCATCGCCCAAAGCGACCAGCCCCCAGGGGCATACAGCCGCCCCACCACAAGCTGGCTCCCCGGCGAATTTATCACCGACCCGCACACCCTCATGCTTCCCCCCACCTCCTTACCCCACACGCTTCTGATAGGATTGTATGACCCCCTGACGGGCGAGCGGCTAGGGGAAGTGAGGGAAGTGCTGAGCGATGAGCGATGAGCTTGCAAAAAAAAAGCAGGCTCTCGCTAAGACACCAAGGAGCAAAGAGAAAAACGCCTCGAGGAAAACTTTGCGCTCTTCGTGCCTTTGCGAGGGATTTTCTCGAGAAAACCCGCCCATTTTCGTCCTTCTTCCCTCTTCCTTCGTCCTTTTTTAGAGCACTCATCGCTCGTTACTGATTATGTCTCGACTCATCAACTCCCCCATCCTCGCCGTGCTGGTTTTGGCGACCACGGCCGTGCGTCCCATTTTGGCGGCTAATCTGCCCTGCTCAGATGATGTCGCCTTTCACCTGTTGCGCCTAGTTCAGCTAAACCACCTGATGGAGCAAGGGGTCTGGTTTAGCCGCTGGGCGCCCGATATGGCGCAGGGGTATGGGTATCCCTTCTTTAATTTTTACGCGCCGCTCTCGACCTACACGGCCGTGGTTTTTGGCTGGCTCACAGGGGATTTACACCTCGCCGTGCGGCTCACCTTCGCCTTTGGCCTCTTCGCCGCTGGCCTCGCCATGTATCGCTTGGCGCGAGACCATTTTAGCAATGTGGCCGCCATCGTGGCGGCCGTGGCCTACGTGTACGCTCCCTATCAAGGGTACGACATTTATTTTCGGGGCAACTTGGCGGAATCCTTTGCGTGGTGGCTGTTGCCGCTGGGGCTGTGGGGCATGGGGCGACTGGCGCGCACGGGGCAGGTGCGCTGGCTGGGGCTGACCATGGCCGTATACACGGCCGTGATTCTAACCCACAACGTCTTCGCCCTGATTTTCAGCCCCCTACTCGGCCTCTACGGCCTCTTCTGGCTCTGGCAAACCCGCGAAAAAAACTCTGCGTTCTCCGCGCCCTCCGCGGTTAATTCTTTGAGCAAGCAACGCTTCGCCCTGATTTTAGCCGCCCTCGGCGGCGGGATTTTGCTCACCACCTTCTTCTGGCTCCCCGCCCTCGTCGAACGCGCCTACGTGCATAGCGACCGCCTGCTCGTGCCTCCGATTTTTGTCTACTGGGGCAACTTCATCACCCTCAGCGAACTACTCGCCCTCCCTCGCCTCGTCCCCACCGACTTGCTCAACCCCTCCATCCCCCGCGCCCTCGGCCTCATACACGTCCTGCTCGCCCTCCCTTCCTTTTTATGGCTAAGCACAATCTGGACAAAAAAACCCAATTCACAATTCACAATTCACAATTCACAATTCACAATTTTCCTCTGGTTGTCCACGGCCGTGTTCAGCTTCCTCATGCTCCCCCCCTCCCACCTCATCTGGGACACCCTGCCCCTGCTCGAATACGTGCAATTCCCGTGGCGACTGCTCGGCGTAGCCGCCCTCACCCTCAGCCTGCTCATCGCCGCCAGCCTCGACGCCCTCAGCCAACTAACCAACCAACCAACTAACAAACAAACAAACAAACAAACCACCCTCATCCTCGGCCTCCTTTTCACCACCGCCCTCATCCTCTCCACCCCTTATTATTTCTCCCCCAACCTGTGCGCAGGGCTAAACGACCCCACCGTAGCCGACATCGCCCGCTTTGAGCAAGCGACCCAAACCATCGGCACCACGGCCAAAGGGGAATACGTGCCCCGTACCGTGGCCGAAATGCCCACCGAACCATACAGCCAACCGTTCGCGCCCGACCCCGCTTGGCTGGCGATGGGGCGGGAACCGTTGCGCCTCTGGGGCGAGCTTGATAATCAAACGGGCATGCCCCTCACCGTGACGGCCAACCTCTTTATGTATCCCGGCTGGACGGCCACGGTAGAAGGGCAAATTGTTGACATAACGCCCAGCGTCCCGCACGGCTTGGTTCAATTCCCCGTGCCCCCCGGCCTGCACCAAGTCGAGGTCACGTTTGGGGAAACCCCTTTGCGCTGGTGGGCAAATTTTGTGTCGGCCGTGAGTTTGTTAGGGTTAATCGGCTTTGTGGGCTGGGGGCATCGGCTAGGCTGGTGGTATCAACCAACCAACCAACTTAACAACCCATCCACCAACCAAGCCATTTTGCCCCTCTACCCCTTTACTTTGCTGGGTCTTCTTTTATTCCTGCTGGTGCATGGGGCGGGACTGATGCAGTACGAGGGGCGAACTTGGCTAGAGCAACAAGAGGGTGTCCCCACGGCCGTGTATCAAGGCGGCCTTCTGCTACTCGACTACGAGCTACCCGAGACCACCCTGCCCGCCGACGGCCAACTGCTCCTCACCCTCTGGCTCGGCGCAGAGCGACAAACGGACGCCAATTACCAAACGCTGGTACACCTTGTAGATGAAAACGGCACGCTGTGGAGCGACAAAGAAATCAGACGCCCGCGCATTTTTCGCCCCTATTTTGACTCGCGGAGCTGGCCGCTCAACGAATACGCCGAAGATTTACTCTGGATAGAAGCGATACCGGGCACGCCGCCCGGGCTTTACACCGTGCAACTGGTCGTTTTTGATGCCGCTACCCTCGCCCCCGCCGCTTTAACCGATGGGCGACTGGCCTTTGATTTGGGCACGGTGCAGGTCACGCCGCCCGAAAACTTGCGCTCAGCCAACGAAGCCATCAAGACCTTGCCTTTGTATGAGCTAAACGCCCCGTTTGCGGACGCCAATGTACGCTTGTTTGGTTATCACCCTGACCGCACCGAGGCCGCACCAGGCGACCCGTTTTTGCTGACGCTGTATTGGCAAGGCGTGGGAGAAGCAAGGGAGGATAACACGGCCGTGTTAACCCTGCTTGCCCCCGACGGCCAACCCGCCTTTACCCAAGAAATCCCTCCCGTGAGGGCGGACTTCCCCCCCAGCCAATGGCCGACGGGTGATTTTATCTGGCGGGGACAACACGGCTTTTATTTGCCCGCTCATTTAGAAAGCGGTTCACATCTGTGGCAACTCGAATTATGTCAACCCAATCAGCGTGTCTGTAGCCCGCCGCTCCCCTTATCAGCCTTGCAAATCAACGCGCCCGAGCGTCTTTTTGAGCCGCCCGTGGGGTTGGATGTGGTCTTGGACACGGCCGTGGGCAATCTCGCTACCCTACTCGGAGCCAACCTAACCAGCACAGACGAAGACACGCTCACCCTCGACCTCTTTTGGCAAGTCAACCAAGAAACCAACCTAAACTACCGCGTTTTCGTCCACCTGCTCGATGAAAACGGCCAAATCATCGCCCAATCCGACGGCGAACCCGCCCAATGGAAACGGCCGACCACTGGCTGGCTAAGCGGCGAAATCATCACCGACCGCCACACCCTGCCCCCACCGCTCAGCACCCACACCCTCACTATCGGCCTCTACAACCCCACCACGGGCGAGCGACTCGGCGCGGTTACAATTAGCAATTAGCAATTGGCAATTGGCAATTGGCAATTGACAATTAGCAAGCCCCATCGCCAGCCAACCTTACGCTGAGATGAGCATTAGGCAGAAAAATCGCCTTTCACCAGTGGAAAATTTAACATTAAGCAAGATAACCAGCGTTTAACCGTTGCGTCTGCTGTAAAAGGTCAAATCAATTGTGGAGTTCGTAGAGAATGCGGAGATTTTCTCAAGAAGACCCGCCCCTTTTCGGCCTTCTTCCCTCGTCCTTCGTCCTTTTTCAGGGCGTTTAGCCCTTCGCAGTTTGGCTCGTAGTTCCCGTAGCTGATTGGCTGAACGTTTATCGGGTGTTATTCAAGTAGCTTGTCGTCTGCGTTTCAACGGCCTGAGCCAAATCAAGGTTGAAAATGAGGCGACCCATCACATAGATACCTATGCCTCAATTCGTTTTGTCTGCCCGTTCGTTCGCCAGAAAAACATCGTTTCTGGTCATGTTGCTGTTTGTGGTGGGATGCCGCGCCGTTATGGGCGAGCCAACCCCCACGGCCGTGTCCCCGCCGCTTCTAGCCTCCCCCACGGCCATCGCCTCCACGGTGGCCCCCACCCTCCCCCCAGCCACCGCCGCCCCCACGACCCTGCCCACCAGCACGGCCGTGATGCAACCCGCCTCGGCCATCGATGGTTATCAAGACCTCGCCCTCAACCCCGAGCGACTCTTCCTCCACCCCGTGCCCGTCTTATACATCGGTGATTTGGTCACCATCCAGATTGGGGCGCACGTCCCCCCCACGGTCAACCCGCAAGACGTGGCTGTGCAGGTGTGGGTAGATGGGGAACTACGCGGGCAAAATCGGTTAAATGGGCGCAACTTTGCGGGTGAGGCCACGGCCGTGTTTCCCTGGGCATGGGACACCACCGGCAGTCAAGGAACCCACGAGCTAGAAATCCGCCTGGACCCCGACAACCTCATCCAAATTGGTGACGAAAACCCAGCCAACAACGTGCTGACCCAAACCGTCACCCTCCTGCCCGCTGGGCAACGCCCCCCAGCCGAAGCCCGCTGGCAATGGGCAACCATCGAAACCGAATACGCTTACGTGCACATCGTCGAAGGCACCGCCGCCCACCGCGACCGCCACGACCTCGCCCAAGCCACCGATGACGCCGTCGTTTTCGCCGCCGCCCGGCTCGACTTGGTTCCCCAGCGCAAGCTCGACGTTTACTTTATAGACCGCGTTATCGGTCAGGGCGGCTACGCGGGCAATGTCCTCGTCGTCAGCTACCCCGACCGCAACTACAATGGCGACGGCCTATGGGAAGTGCTGGTGCATGAAGTCGTGCATCTGCTTGACCAGCAAATCGCCCCCCGCCGCCTGCCCTTTTTGGCCGAAGGCGTGGCCGTCTGGGCGGCGGGCGGTCATTACAAACAAGAAAATTTGCACACCCGCATGGCGGCCGTGCAAGAATTAGGCCTCTTTATCCCCCTGACGGAGTTAGCCAACAATTTTTATCCCCAACAGCATGAAGTCGGCTACCTGCAAGCGGCGGGGCTGATTGGCTACCTTGTGGAGCAATATGGCTGGCCAGCCGTGCGTAATTTCTACACCTCAGTCGAAGCCGTGCCCGGTCAAACCTACGCCGATGTGTTTGCCAGCCAACTGCAAAGCCATTTTGGCCTGACCCTGCCCCAGCTTGAAGAAGAATGGCGCATCTTTTTACGCAATCAACCCTACGACCCCCACGCCATTCCCGACCTGCAAACGACGATTCGCTACTACGACATCATGCGTCGCTACCAGCAGGCACACAACCCCACGGCGCACTTCATGACCGCCTGGTTGCCCATGCCGACCGAAATGCGCCAGCGACAAATCACGGCCGATGTCAGCCGCACCCCCAACGCTGAAATCAATGTGGTGCTAGAAACGATGCTGGTCGCCGCTGATACCGCTCTGCGTGAGCAAGATTATCAACGCGCCAATGTGCTGATCAACAGCGTGGAGCGGGTGCTAGAAACAGGAATCATCATAGACCCCCTAGCCGCCAGCTACCGCGACATTGTCGAAAAAGCGAGCCGCGCGGGCTACGAAGTGAAGCGCATAGCCATGAACGGCAACGAAGCCATTGTTTTGGTGACGCAAGCCGGACGCCCCCAACTCATCGAACTCAGCTTCTCCCGCACGACTAACGCGTGGATTTTGCTCCGCTAGAACAAAGCGCCTCTAGAGATTGGATCAATTTTAGACGCTCAATGCCCGTACTCACCAGAGCAAATTGGTCCAATCTAGGGTGGTAGTGTGGGAAAGGGGGATTTTTTTGTGTGGGCGGCCGCCCACACACACCCCCCCATTTATGGTCGAGCCGCCGCAGGCGGCGAGGCGTGTTGAACAGTTAACGTGAAAACGGCAAAGTTATTGGGCTCTTTGGGATCTCATGGGGTTCGGTCTGAAATCGAATACGTGATGCGCGGGTCTCTCTGGTCATACATTGCGTTTCGCGCATCATTTGATGTCAACCCCCTGAATTCCTGAAGACCCAGTTATTGTTAAAAGCATCCAGCAAGGAATCCCCCCTAAAAAACATGACCAAACACCTAACGCATCTCCTCCCCCGACTCTTTCTCTTTCTCGTCCTAGCTCTCCTAACCGCCTGCCAAACAGAGCCAAGCACCGCGCCCGACAGTCAGGGCGAAGCGGATGTGCTGGCGGTGGGTGAAGGCGTGTATGTCCAACATTGTGCCGTGTGCCATGGGGCAAATCTGGAAGGGGAGCTGAATTGGCAACAGCCCAACGCAGACGGCACGTTTCGCGCCCCGCCGCATAACGACACGGGGCACACGTGGCATCATGCTGACCAATATTTGTGGGAGCGGACGAAATACGGCACGGCCGTGCTTCCCCCCAATCTGCAAGCCCAAAGCAACATGCCCGCCTACGACGGCGTGCTGACCGACGCCGAAATCACGGCCGTGTTGACCTTCATCAAAAGCAGTTGGCCGCCCGACATTCAGGAAATTCAGGCGTCAATGAATAATGAATAATGAATAAAAGGGTTGGTGGCTGATGATGCAGGTGCGTTTTGGACAGCTATTCTCGAGAAAAACTGCGGCTTTAAAAGTTTGTCTGCTTTTACTTCCCATGTTGGCCTGTGCCTTGCCCACGGCCGTGTCCACTCCCTCCACGCCCACGCCTACCCCCATTCTTTTACCGACCACGGCCGTGTTGGTCGCCCCTGAAACAGGCTTGCCGCTCAGCGGCTCCGCCCTGCCCCTGCCCGAAACTGCCCCTAAGCCGTTAGCCCCCTACACCCTGCCGAACGTCACCCTGCCCCCCGGCCAACTGCGCTACCCGCTCGACCTCACGGCCGTGGGCAATCCTGAAGACATCCCCCTACTGGCGGAACGCGAACGCGCCCAGTTGGCGACTGACGGCTGGGTCATTCTGCCCGACCCCTACGCCAACCCTTACGACATTTATGCCCCCGCGCAGGCGGCCAATCAGCCCCTGTTTATCAGCCAAGATTTGCTCCTGCTGGCGACCCAGACCATTCACCAAGAGGTCATCAACGAAGCCCGCGCCGTCTATCTCCCTTTTTATGTGCGGCAGTTGACGGATGAACTCACGGCCGTGTCCACCGCCCAACTCGCCCAGCTTGAGTCCGAGCCAATCAGCAACCCGCTCTTAGTGGAAGCGGCGCGGCGCAACCTCGCTTATGCGACCATGGCGGGGCTATTTCTCGAGCCAGCTTATCCTATTTCGCCCCGCGTGACCGATTTGGTCGAGAGTGAACTGGCCTTGGCTGGTCAAGCGGGCCAATTTAATTCGCCGCTGTTTGGCCGCGTGGTGGATTACACGCCGCTAACCACGGCCGTGTCCCCTCTCGAGCGCACCCTGCTGTGGTATCGCCTTTACGGCTGGTCATTTGTTCCCGATTCACAAGCAGAAGAGATTGACCCCGATTTTCAACGGGCGCAAGCGCGGCAAATCCAGCTTTGGCTGGCCGCCCTCGAGCCAGAGCGCGGCGAAGCGCATTCAGCTTGGCAACAGGTGGCGGAGCCGCTGGCCTATCTGGATGGGGCGAGCGGGAGCCGTGTGGCGCAGTGGCAAGCCATGCGCCAACAGGCGGAAAGTGCGCCACAACCGCTGGACAGCTTTATCCAAACGGTCGTCCAGTTGCCCGCGCCCATGTTTACGCTGTTGCCCCCGCCGCAGGATGAACACGGCCGTGTCATGCGTGACCTCAGCTATAACCGCGTCGGCGGCTACACAGGCACCAATGCCAGCCAGCCTCCCTTTTCTGCGGGCGACACGGCCGTGGGGCTGGTGCGCCTCTTTCCCCACAGTTGGGACACCGCCGCCGCCGCTGGTTCAGATGTAGTTCTGCATCAGCTACAGGCCACGGGCGACGCCAGTTTTGAGGGGTACGCCATCCAGCTTTCTGCCCTGCGAGAGGCGTTGCTCCCGGCCGTGGCCGCCGCCCAAAGCTACGAAACGGCGTGGTGGCTAACGCTCGCCCCGAACATAGCCACGGAAGCGGTGGCTGAGCCTGTCGAAGCCGAGCCTGCCGAAGCCGAAGCGTACAGGCTCTCCCGCTGGCAATTGGGCTGGCTGTTGTCTCGTACCGACGTCATTCCGGCTGATTTCCCGCCGCGAGCGTGGGCGTCGGACGAAAACACGGCCGTGTATCTCGACCCGCAACCCGTTTTGTATGCCCGGCTCGGGGCGCACACCAGCCAACTGCTCATCGGGCTGGGGCAAGCGGGCTGGCTCTCGCAACCCGCCGCCGACCGTCTGCGCGAATTAGAAGCGATTTTGCTGGTGGCGCAGGCCACGGCCGTGCGGCAAGAAGCGGGGCAAACGCTGGGCGACCTCGAACGGCATTTTTTAGCAGACCTGTTAGGTCGGCTCCACGCCATTACGGGCGACCCCGCGCTCCCGTTCACGGCCGTGGTGCATACCGACCCCACCACCGGCCAAGCCGTCACCCTCCACGCCCCCAGCGCGTACCCCCTCTTCACCCTCGCCTATTATGATGGGCAACCCCTCCTCTTCACCGGCGCCACCCTCCTCATACAAGAACGCAAATAAACTAAGCGTGCGAGGTGCGAAGGGCGAGGTGCGACGTCGCCCCTCGCACCTATTTACTAATTGCTAATTTGCCCTTCTCTCATCTGTGCTACAATTCACAATCACCTAATTTTGCACAGGATTGCCTAACTTTATGAATAAAAACCAAGTTGTTTTCAGCGGCTGGCGACTCGCTCAGCTGAGCAGTTTTCGTATTGGCTCGGCCATGGTCGAGATTTTAGCCACCAGCATCTGGAACCGGGTCATGATTTCCACCTTAGGTGTACCGGCTACCTTTGTGGGGTTGCTCCTCGGGATGCGCTATTTTCTCGCGCCGTTTAGCGTGTGGGTCGGCCATCGTTCCGACACCATTCCCCTGTTTGGTTATTATCGCACCAGCTATATTTGGGTCGGGCGGTCGCTGACGGTGCTGTCGTTGCCTCTGCTGGGTTTTAGCCTCATGCGTCTGGAGGTGGATCAGGGAGATGTACTGGGATGGGCCACGGCCGTGTTTTGTTTCATCCTCTACGCCAGCGGCTCCGTCCTGACGGGAACCCCCTACCTCGCCCTCGTGCGGGATTCTGCCCCCAAAGACAAGCAAGGGTTCTCGATTAGCGTCACCGAAACGGGCTTCATCATTCTCATCGCCATCATGGGCATCATCTTTGCCCGCTGGATGGAAGTGTACAGCCTCTCTGTTTTTTGGCAGATGATCATCGCCTGCATGGCGATTGGCGGCTTTTTCTGGATTTTTAGCGTCTTTGGCGTGGAAAAGGCGACCATCTCGCCCGAGATACGCCGCGCCCAAGTGCAAACCTCACAGCGCGACACCGATGTGATGGGCACGTTCCGCAAAATCTGGGCGGACACCCGCACCCGCCTCTTCTTCTTTTTCCTGTCGCTCTCCACCCTAGCCGCATGGGCGCAAGATACCATTTTGGAGCCGTTTGGGGCAGAAGTATTGAATTTGGACACGGCCGCGACCACCCGTTTTACCAGCTATTGGCAAGGGGCAACCGTGATTTTCTTGGTGGGTGGCGCGTATATGTGGCGCAATCGCCCGCCTGAAATGCAAGCGAGCATTGCTCGCTGGGGCTTGGCGGTTATGGCCTTGGGCATGGGGTTAATCGCTACCGAAGCATTCTTTGCCGATGGCAATATTATTATTCCCGCTTTGCTGATTTTTGGAGCAGGCTTTGGCGTCTATACGTTTGGGGCACTCAGCCTCATGGCCGTCATGGCCACGGATGAAGATGCGGGCGCGTATCTCGGCCTGTGGACGATTTCGATTTTGGTCTTTAAGGGGCTAGGCACGTTTTTGGGCGGGGCGTTTCGTGATTTGTTCTATCTGATACTGGGCTTTGAGGCGACCAATGCGTATGCTCTGACGTTTGGACTCACGGCCGTGGGGTTAGCCGCCTCCATTGTTCTACTCGCCCGGCTTGATGTGGTTGCTTTTGCGCGTGATGTGGGTCGCATTGACCCCGATGGGGAAATAATTAGCACCGCTTCCGTCGAAGCGTAGGGTCGTGTCCAACAACGCAGGAGCTAAGTTCCTTTGAGGAATTTAGCTCCTGTACTGGACTCGCCCATTTGGTATTTCCCTCCGCTTGCGGTATCGTTCCTGCCGCCCAAACAAACCCAATTAACCACCAAATACATCTGCCACAAGGAACCAACCCAATGAACCAAGACGCCATTCACAATGTCAATGTCAAAGCCGTTAACGTGCTTGTTTCCCCCGCCCAGCTCAAAGCAAAGCTTCCCAGTACGGAAAAAAGCCAAAAGACGGTGTTACACGGCCGTGCAGTCATCCGCAACATCCTCGACCATAAAGACCACCGCCTGCTCGTCGTAGTCGGCCCCTGCTCCATCCACGACCTCCCCGCGGCCAAAGAGTACGCCCAGCGGCTCAAAGCCCTCCACGATGAACTGAGCGACACCCTCTACATCGTCATGCGCGTCTACTTTGAAAAACCTCGCACCACCGTCGGCTGGAAAGGCCTCATCAACGACCCCGACCTCAACGACCGGGGCGACATCGAAAAAGGGCTACACACCGCCCGTCACCTTTTGCTCTGGCTGGCCGAGTTGGGCATCCCTGTCGGCACCGAAGCCCTCGACCCCATCACCCCCCAATACCTCTCCGACCTGTACTCCTGGGCCGCCATCGGCGCCCGCACCACCGAATCCCAAACCCACCGCGAAATGGCTAGCGGCCTCTCCATGCCCGTTGGCTTCAAAAATGGCACCAAAGGCGGGCTAGATGTAGCCGTGAACGGACTGGAGTCCGCCGCTCAGGGGCACAACTTCCTCGGCATGAACAGCCAAGGGCAAGTCGCCATTATCAACACCAGCGGCAACCACTACGGCCACGTCATTCTGCGCGGTGGCCGCCAGCCCAACTACGATTCAGTCAATGTGCGCCTCTGCGAAGAAGCCCTAGAAGAGGCGCAACTCACGCCCAATATCGTCATAGATTGTAGTCACGCCAACTCTTACAAAAAGCATGAACTCCAGCCCCTCGTCGCGGAAAATGTCGCCAGCCAAATTATCAGCGGTAATCGCTCTATCATCGGCCTCATGCTCGAGAGCCACCTGCACGAAGGCAACCAGCCATTGCCCGCCCCCGACCAGCTACACACCCTGCAATACGGCCTATCTATTACCGATAGCTGTATTAGCTGGGAACGCACCGATATTTTGCTCCGCAATATGCGCGACCAGTTGCGCTTTGTCCTGCGGGAACGGCTCGCAAGTTAGTCCACAGCAAAAGGTAAAATCTCTCGCAAAGGCGCGAAGAGCGCAAAGTTTTTCTCTTTGTCCCTCGGCGTCTTAGCGAGAGCCTGCTTTTTGCAGCAGACAGACCAACGGACTAAACGACGAATCTGCTAAATATGTTACTATTTGGGTGTTGGTCACAAGCAATTTGTGACCAACACCCTTTCTTTTTTCACCCACCGCCCCCATGAAGGGCAAAAACAAACCCACAAGGAGACCTCATGAGCAAACACATCGGTATTCTAACCTCTGGCGGAGACACCCCTGGCCTCAATGCCGCCATTCGCGGCTTGGGCAAATCGGCGTCTCACAATTACGACATGCGCCTCATCGGCTTTCGGGATGGCTTTCGTGGCCTCATGGAAAATCGCGTCGTGCGGCTCGGTTCCAGCGAGCTTTCGGGCATTTTGACCGTGGGGGGCACCATTTTGGGCACCAGCCGCGACAAACCCAACAAAATGCCTGTCGGCGGGCACAAAATGGATATGACCGACGTCATGGTCGAAAATTATCACAAACACAGTTTGGATTGTCTCGTTTGTCTGGGCGGGGGCGGCACGCAAAAAAATGCAGCTCTCCTGATGGAAAAAGGGCTAAACATTGTCACCCTACCCAAAACGATTGACAACGACGTCGCCATGACCGACATCACGTTTGGCTATTACACCGCGCTGGGCATTGCCACCGAGGCGATTGACCGCCTGCACAGCACGGCTCACAGCCATCATCGCATCATTGTAGTAGAGATTATGGGGCATCGGGCGGGCTGGCTGGCGCTGGGGGCGGGCACGGCCGGGGGTGCAGACGTGATCCTTATCCCCGAAATCCCCTACAATATCCAAGCCGTAGCCGAAGCAATCAAAGACCGTCGCAAACAGGGCAAACATTTCAGCATCGTGGCCGTGGCTGAAGGCGCGGTTTCACGCCAAGAGGCGGACGAATTGGCTCGTCTGACCGAAGGCAAAGCCCACGCTAAAAAGAAAAAAGAGAAGAAGCAGTTTAAGCAAGCGTTGAAAAATCTGGAGGCGTCCCTGAAACACAGCACCCTGAATTTGTCCCAACAGTTAGAGAAGCTAACGGGGCTAGAGTCACGGGTGACAATTTTGGGGCATGTCCAGCGGGGTGGGCGTCCTTCTTCGGTAGACCGCTTGCTAGCCACGCGCTTGGGCACAACGGCCGCTGACCTCATTAACCAACAGCATTATGGAATCATGGTCGCCATTCGGGGCGAAGGCACGGAGCCTGTGCCTCTAGCGGACGTGGCCGGTAAAAATAAGCTCGTCCCGCTTGATCATCCGCAATTGCACAGTGCCCGGCGCGTGGGTACAAATTTTGGGGATGAGTGGTAGGTGGTGGGGTGCGATGTGCGAGGGGCGAGGGGCGAAGTTTCTTGCACCTGACACATGAAACGTGATACGTGATACATAACTACACAAGGCAACATCATGGAAGAGGTACGCACAACTATTAACGATTGGCGTGAGGCGGGGGAGCCGATTGCGCTGGCGACGGTGATTCAAACGTGGGGGTCTGCGCCGCGCAAGGCGGGGGCGAAGATGGCGCTGACGCCTGATGGCAAGCTGGCTGGCTCAGTGAGCGGTGGCTGTGTGGAGGGCGCGGTCTTTGAGGAGGGGCGGGACGCGCTGGAGAATCAGCGGGCGAAATTGCTCAGCTTTGGCGTGGCGGACGAAACGGCGTGGGAGGTGGGGTTGGCGTGTGGCGGAAATATTCAGGTGTTTGTGGAGCCGTTGGCTCTGCATGGCAATGAAGCGGTGTACACGGCCGTGGACGACCTCATCACCCACGAACGCGCTGGGGCCACCGCCACCGTTATTGGCGGCACAGACGAGCGTCGGCTCGGCCACAAACTCTTGCTTAGCGGCACGGGTGAACGGGTGGGGGGGATCAACACGGCCGTGGACAACGCCCTCATTCCCCACCTGCAAACCGCTCTCCAGCAAGGCCAGCCCCGCCGCTTCGCCCTCGAGGTTGAACCCGCGCAAACGCTCGATATTTTCATTGATGTTTATCTACCATCGCCCCAGCTTATCATGGTGGGCGGGGTACATATAGCCATCGCCCTTACCGCGCTAGCCAAGACGCTCGGCTACCGCACCATTGTGGTTGACCCGCGCAAAGCCTTTGGCAGTGAAGCCCGCTTTGCACAGGCTGACCAGCTTATCCAGCTTTGGCCGCAAAAGGCATTTGCAGGGCTGACCGTGAACGAAAACACGGCCGTGGCTCTGCTCACCCACGACCCCAAAATAGACGACCCGGCCCTGCACGCCGTACTAAACAGTCCCGCCTTCTACATCGGCGCCCTCGGGAGCCGCAAAACCCACGCCAAGCGCGTAACGCGCCTCGAGGAAGCAGGCTTTACGGCTGACCAAATCAGCCGCATTCACGGCCCCATCGGTCTTGACATCAACGCCCAAAACCCAGAGGAAATCGCCCTGTCGGTGATGGCTGAAATCGTCAAAGTGCGCCGCGAGGGGAGGTGAGAAGTAAAAAGTGAAAAGTAGGAAGCAAAAAGCCCGTTGCCTGAGATAATCTCAGGCAACGGGCTTTTTATTTTCTGCACATGTGGTTTAAAAAAAAGATGGTGGTGCCCGAATAATTCGGACACCACCTCGGGTGGGAGCCTAGTGAGACGCCGCCTGGTGGGCACCAGTAGTGCGACGTCTCGGAGCCTATATGGGAGCCTGCTTATATATTATCCAAGTCACGGCCGTGTGTCAACAATTAGACGCAAATCTAATGAAATCTAACAAACCCAACCCGCTGACCTCGAGTAGAGAGCCAAACAAACATGAGGATTTTTCACACCTCACTTCTCAGGCGCCTCATTCTTCACGAATAAACGCCTTCAAATCCGCGCTCAGTTTAGCGAGCGAATCAGGATGTACGTACATCATGTGCCCCGCTTCATAATAAGCCATGCTAACGTTACTCTGTAGCTCTGGTTTCAGCCCTAAATGGTCAAACGTGTACTCCGTCGCAAAGTAAGGCGTCGCCAAATCATAATAACCGTTGCCCACAAACACTTTTAGAAACGGGTTGCGCGTCATCGCCCCGCGCAGGGTTTCGGCTGAATTGACGTACTGATTTTCAAAATTATCGTACCGCCATTTGGGGAACACGTTAAAGCTCAGAATTTCGTAGGGCAAATCGCTCTCAAATTCCAGTTCAGACCGAATGTAGTCGTTGAGGCAGGCGGTATAAACGCCATGCACGATGTCAAAGCTGGGGTCGTGCTCATGATTCTCCCCTGCTTCGTCGCGGTCACGGCCGAGAATCCGACTATCAAACCGACCCACGGTATACCCCTCGTCCCGCAAAATTTCTTTGACAAAACGGTGAATGTTAATCCGCAAATTTGTCTGTTCGATGTAGCGCCATGACAAGCCCGTGTAGGCGGCCAGTCGCTCAATAATGTGCGCCCGCTCGACCGCGTCCAGCCGCTGACCTTCCATCAGGGCGGCAGTGTATTCGGTGGCGGCGAACTCTTCTACTTCGTCTAAGAAGGTCTCGAGTGACATTTCTTGGTATTTAGCGTCCAGACGGCCGTGGTACCAAGCCGTAGCGGCGTAGGTGGGCAGAAACAAAATGGGCGGCAAATCGTTCCCGACAGCGAAGCGTGCCGTCTGGAAATCAATGATGGAAGAGATAAGCATGATGCCGTTCAAAAAGAGGCCGTGTCTATCCTGCAAATAACCCGATAGGCCAGCGGCGCGGGTGGTGCCGTAGCTTTCGCCAATTAGGTATTTGGGGGATGACCATCGTTTGTAGCGGGTGGTATAGAGGCGGATAAACTCGCCAACTGATTCGATGTCTTTGTTGTAGGTGTGGTACTCGTTGGGGTTGACCTTTTCGCCGGCAATCATGCGGCTGTAGCCCGTGGCGATGGGGTCAATAAAGACCAAATCTGTCTCTTCGAGCAGGGTGTGTTCGTTGTCTACGACGCGATAGGGAGGCGGCAACTGTTCGGTGCCGTCGCCCTCGCTGACGGGCACGCGGCGGGGGCCGAGTACGCCGAGATGGAGCCACACGGAGGAGGAGCCGGGGCCGCCGTTGAAGGAGAAGGTGAGGGGGCGGGTGTGGGGGTCGTCTACGTCGTTTTTGGTGTAGGCGGTGAAGAAGACTTCGGCTTTGGGTTTGTGCCCTTCTTTGTCATCTTCTTCTTTGAAAACGATGGTTCCCGTGGTGACGGTGTAGGCGAGTTCACGGCCGTGGAGAATAATGGTGTGCTGGGTCGTGACCAAATTATCCTTGGGGGTCGGTTTATCCTCTTTTTTCTCTTTATCTTTATCTTTGTCGCTGTCGGTTTTTTTCGTTTCTGGGGTGTCGTCGGACATAGTGCATGTTCTCCTAGCTGAGTGGGGTTAATTTAGGCCATTGTCTAACAGATAGGGTATCGGGTCAAGATGCTGAGGGTGGCAACCTATCGGCCCCTTCTGAAGCCTCACTCCCTTAACGCAACCTAGAATTCATAGACAGTATTTCAGACGGCATGTTATACTGAATGTCCTTCTTAAAGAAATGCGCCCTGAAACGAGTTTGTGCGGGGCGTGACCGTCTCTGGGGATGATTGGTTTCGACGGGGAAGGATGATCCTTAACTGCAAGCCGAGTATGGTTCTTCACCTCGTAAAACTGCGGAACCGAACCATAAGTGCCAATCGCACAACCACATACAGCGCTCTTCCCGTCGCGGCTTAGTCCCGACCTAACAGCGTTGTCCAGTTCCCAAAGAAGGAACTGCGCTCACCTCAGTCGCTCATTGCCCGTCTGCTGTTGAGTGTCACTCAAGTCAATGTGCGGTACGACGACGCGGATAAGCGTACCTAAGCCCCATCTGCTCGCCACCGATTGACCCTGTTGACTGGGGCATAGGGGGTTAAACTTTAAGTAGGTCAACTAAGCTTGTAGACGTTAAGTGGTTTAGTTCTTCGGACGCGGGTTCGATTCCCGCCATCTCCACTCAAGTAAGTAAGCAAAAAAAGCACGGCCGTGTTGTCACTCTGACACGGCCGTGCTTTTTTTGTTGCTACCCACTGCCCAATTCACCCGAGGCGGCTACGCAAGCCAAACTGGCTTAATCGCCCTGCACCAAGCCATTCACATACAGCGGCGGAACAGCTTGCCCGCCGTTGTCCCGCGCCGCTGATGGTTGCGGAGCGTGACTCAGTGGCGAAAAAATCGTCAAATTACCAGGATGCCCCTCCAGGCTGTTCATAAACTCAGCCCGAATAGCCTGCTCCACAATTTCTGGCTGTCGCGCCGCCGCCGCCAGCACGTTGATAACCGCTTGATGTTGGCGCACCTGAAGCATCGTCTGCTTAAATTTCTGTGGCGCGCGCACCTCTTTAATGATGACCGCATTGTCGGCCACGCTCAGGCCGATGGGCTTGATTTCAGCGGCCAAAAAGCGGCGCGTGTTTGTTTCGATGTAGTGCAAAGCGTCACGGCGCGTCAGTTCCTCTGCCACAAATCCTGAGGCCAGCCGCCGCACCGCTTGGCTAGTCCTGTCCTCCACTAGATCAATCCAAGCGGAGTCTGGGGCGTGGATGATGCGGGCTTGAATCTCCCGGCTAGCCGCCTTGCGCGGGTCGTAAAAGAAGCGCACGACCACGTTAAAGCGAAAGGCGATGCTGTCTTGACTAACGACTTCATCTAGCGTGTAGCGTCCGGTGCGAATGCCCACCGTGATGGGGGCTAAGGGACGCTCAAAAGAGGGCGGGATGAAAAATCGCCCTGGGCCTGCAAAATGGTGGAATAAACCCAGACGCATCACGGGCACGATAGTGTTGTCCGGTGTGAAATGGAACCCCAAAGAGCGAGCAACGGTATGTATGATATTTAGCATGATGTACTCCTTTGCTGTTTAGGCGTTGTTTGGCTAGGGAAATCCGGACGAGAAACTTGCCAGAGTTGAGGGCGCGTCTTGCGCTGACGCGCCCTCAACTCTTTACCATGGATTGTGGTGGCTAGCGTCGGTCATAATACGATGGTCTGCTTAACCTGACGCCCAGCATCAGGCCAATGATAAATGTAACCAGCATGAGTATGATGATCGTAGCCACTGAGAGTTCGATAGTCATGATGTTCACCTTCCTTCTTTGTTTTGTGTCTATCGGCGGTTGACTGTTTCAGTTTCTATCGGTCGGTCGGTGGCTCACCCCTGTGGATCAATACTCTGCATGTTTATGCGGTCAGCCTGTGGCGTTTTCTGTTTTCTACAGAACGATGCCCCAGACAAACCCGAAAATAAAGGTGACGAGCAAGAGGATAATGAGCGTGGAAAACGTGATTTCAAGCAACATGACTTGCACCTCCTTGTTTGGGTTATGTGGTTGTTAAGTTGCAACTGTGTTTTGTTTTTCAGTACGCTTACAGTGTAAACAATGTATGAAAATCATTCAAAACAAATTTGTTGTTTTTGTTGTTTTTTGTATGCAACTTTAATTTTGTTTGTTTTTAGGGAGAAAAAGGGGTTGTCAAAAAGGGAAGATACCTGCTATTCTTAAGCTTGTATCTGTTAATATGCGCTTCTACACGGCCGTGCCACCCCTCTCTCACCACCACCTATCTTGTTTTTCCTGTTTATTTCCAACACACATCCTTAAGAAGCAAAAAGCGAGAAGCCAGCTCGACTTCTCACTTTTCGCTTTTCACTTTTTACTTACTCTTCACCGCGAGGGTTTCCAGCCTATGTTACCCGTCAAAACAATGCTCGCGCCCTTGTGGGAAAACCCCGACCAGCGGCCAACCCTGACCCTCTATGAAGCGTTGGCTGTGGCGCATCCCCTCTCCCCCACGGCCGAGCAAGCCTTACAACATACTCTCAATCTGCTTATCCAAAGCTGGCAACTTATCAGCCACGCCGACGCGCTCACGGCCGTGTTGTTTTTTCCCTACGCCACCCACACCCCCACCCCGTGGGACGACCTGAGCCATCTGGGGCAAATGCCGTGGCGCACGGCCGAGTTGGTCAAAACGTGGCACACCATTCACACGCTCACGGCCGTGGACGAGAGCCGTTGGGGCACAACGAGCATGGCTGACAACGAGGACTCGGCCGAAGCCCGCGCCGCGCGTTCGCTCCAGCTACGCCACCTGTTGCGACAGGGGTATTTAGATATGCCGCTCGTTCTGCTGACCATTGCCGAGCATTATGGGCGGGTCATCACGGCCGTGGAAAAAGGCACAGACACGGCCGTGGTCTCGCCCACCCTGTGGCAAGAAGCCCGCGACATTTATATCCCCCTCCTCGCCTCCTTTGGCCTCTGGCGCATCCGGGACAGCTACATTACCTACACCTACCAGCGGCTTCACCCTGCCAACCACGTCCACGCCGCCCAACGCCTGCACCAAGCCCAAAAAGAACAGCAAGAGCTATTTCAAACTGTCCAAACTCAGCTTAATGCGCATCGTCATCAAGGCGACTTCAACTTTTTCATTCGCCAGCACCAAAGGACACCCGGCAAACTCCTCTTTACCCAAACGCGCAACGGGCGCGGCATCGACGAGCAACTCAATCGCCTCGTTATTGACGCCATCACCAACACCCGTGAAGATTGCTATCGCTTGCTCAATCTTGTACATCAGTTGGGGTCACCTCATCGGCAACAGTTTCGTGATTACATCGCTACGCCCATGCTCAACGGGTATCAGGCGTTGCAAACCCGTGTCGAATGGCTGTCCCCGATAGACAACCGCCCCATCACGCTCGACTTTCGCATCCAGACCAAACAAATGCTCTGGCTCAATGAGCATGGGGTTATCGCCGCCATATATCGTTATCCAGATTTATACAGGGCGGATAAATCGTGGTGGAGCGATCTGCGCCCGCGTGCCGCCGTGCAAGAATTACTCAGCAAGCAACCTATCGAAAATGAGCCAGTCGAAGCGGAAAATATTTATGTTTTTACGCCCAAGGGGGAGGTGCGCATTTTGCGCAACGGAAGCACGGCCGTGGATTTTGCCTATGACCTGCACACCGAGGTCGGCCATCAATGCCGCTCCGTCACCATTAACCACGTGCGCCAAACACACGGCACGCGCCTGCACAACGGCGACCTCGTAGACCTGCACGTAGACCCAACCTTCAACGGCCCCAATCCCGCTTGGCTCCATGTAGCCCGCCGCCCCAGCACCCGCCGCGCCATCAAGGCCGCTCTGAGCGGGGCCAACTCCTCCGCCAGCAAAGGGCGGCAACGGCTCGACCGCTACCTGCAAGCCCTTGAGCAAGAGTCGGGGCTGGTTGTGCCCGCCCCCCGCTTAGACGACTATTTGACCCAACTGGCGCAAGAGCTAGGCTTGGGCCAAGCTCCCCATCTGCTAGACATGCTCACCCGGCCAGACAGCCGCCAGCCGTTGCGCCTGACCGAAGAGCATGTGATTAGCTATATTTTAGAGCGGGAATTGGTCGGGGCACTGTTGCACGACAGCGGCAAAACCCTGCTAGAGCTAGAAGGGTTACACCGTGAAACAACATATTATAAGCCGCTGGTGCGCTTTTGCCCCACCTGCAAACCAGCCCCAGGCGCACCGCTCCTGCTCCACCGCAAGCGCAAAAATCACCGTGAATACCTGACCCTGCACCGCGCTACGGGCACGTCCCAACGCTATTTTGGCCTGCCTTATGGTCAGCACACCACCTGCACCAAAAGCTTGCACCAGAGTCCCCCGGGCACGGTCTCGGCGGCTTTGAGCTGGGGCGACACGGCCGTGGGACATCAACTGTTCAACATCACCGTTATAACGGCCGACCGCTCTGGCCTCATTGGCGACCTGCTCGCCCCCATTTACGAAGACAACGGCATTGGCCTGACCAGCATCCAAGCCCACGGCGACGCCGAACACACGGCCACGGTCATGCTCACCGTGAATTGCGAATCATGGGACAAAGGGCACGAACTGCACCAAGCTCTCGAAGCCCTCTTCCCCCAAGCTCGGGTAGAGCTTGTGCCGCTCGCCGCGCCGCAAGCCACGGCCGGGCGAGGCATGTTAAGCAACCCTTACTCTACGGGCGTCCCTATTTCTGACCAAGGGATGTTTTTTGGGCGCGAGGCAGAAATTCAATTTTTGCGCCACGAATTGGACAAAAAAAATCCCGCCCGCCTGATTGTCATGCACGGCCATCGGCGCACGGGCAAAACGTCGCTGGCTCAGATGCAAAAAGGGATTTGGCACGGCCGTGCGCTGTTACCCGTCTATGTCGATTTGCAGAACTTAGCCGTGCTGACCCCCGCCGCCATCTATCGAGCGATGGGGTTGCAAATCCAAGACACGCTCGAAGCTTATCAGCTACAGCCAGCGGGTGAACAACTGCTTCTGCCCAGCCGAGCCGACTTCGAGGCCGCGCCCGACCCGTATGAATTGTTGCGCATTTTTTTGTACCGCACCACGGCCGTGGTTGCGCCCCGCCGCCTGCTCATCATGCTCGATGAGTTTAATATTTTGCTCGCCCAACACGCCTTCTCCCCTATCTATCGCCAGTTGCGCGGGCTAACCAATGATCCCCAGCTCACGGCCGTGACGCTCATGCCCATCATGCACACCGCCCAATTTACCGACCGCCAGCGGTTCAATCCCACCAGCCCCATCCGCTTTTTATGGGAACAAGGGGTCGAACTGCACATTGAGCGACTAGACGCCCTAGCCGCCCGCCGCCTCGTTACCGAACCGATGCAGGGCGGCCTCGAGTTTAGCGAAAGCGTCGTCAACCAAATCATTCATGGCACCAACGGCAACCCCTATTTAATCCACATCATCTGCGGCCATTTGGTCGAGCATCTCGGGCGCACCCGCCGCACCACCGTCCGCCCACGCGACCTCCAGCACGTTCTCACCAATCACATTTACCCTAGTGCCAAAACGTACTTTAATTTTTTAGCACACCACATCGTAGAATTTCCCAGCAGTTTAGAAGTGACCCTATCTATTGCCCAAGCGCAACAAGAGAGCGAAGATTGGCTATTGGTGACCGATGTGTGGCAAGATTGCCGCTATCGCCTCCCTTCCCGCCCCTATTTTCGTAACAGCTTGACCCATTTGCACCTGTACGGCGTGGTTAATCTGCGCGGCTACACGGCCGACGGCTGGCCCGAACAAGTCCAGATTCCTGTCAGCTTTTTCCGGACTTGGGTCGCCCAAAACCCTGATGAGCTACGCGCCTTAGTAGAGAGACGAAACGCTTAAAAAGGCAGAAGGAAGAAAAGGGGCGGGACTTCTCTATGTTCGTGGTTTCGTTCACCATTAGCTATTCACCATTCGCCATTTACCATTTACCATTCAAAACCAGTCTAATGTCTAAGCCCAATAACGAAGAATCACAAGACAATCCCTTTTACGCCATGCTCAAAACCAATCCTCCCCAGCTTATCGGGCGGGATGATGTGTTGCGCCAACTTTTGCGCGGCGTGAGCGGCCACACCACGGGCGCGTACCAAATCGCCTGCTATCGCGGCATTGGCAAGAGCGCGATTTTGCGCTTTATAGCCCATCCCGACGGGGCGCGTAAACAGTGCCCCCACTTTATTCAGCGACCCTACAGCGAAGAAAATCGGCTGGTGCTGATTTATCTGGATTGTGCCCAATACACGGACGGTCGCCTGACCGACCTGTTGCTGGCCGAAACGCTGGCCACTGCGCAACTCAGCGAATGGACAGGGCTGGCCCCAGACCAAGAACCAGCCCAACGCCTGCGCCGCATTTATGCCAAAGCACGGCAGGCGCACCAGCGGGTGGTGGTTTTGCTGAATCATTTTGACCAACTGTTTAAGGATGTGGACGTGGATGAGGCGACGCAGTTGCGCCCTTTGGTGCAGGAGGCCAGCTTTATCGTCGCCACGGAAAAACCGCTGGTGGAGCTAAATGAGCAGACGTATGCCTCTTGGTTTGGCACGATGGCGATTGAGGTGAGTTTGGAACCGCTCAGCCTGCAATATGCGCGGGAGCTAATTGACGCGGCTCTCCAGCCGGTGTATGAGCGAGAAGGGTTAGATAGGCGGGCACGTCGGCAATATGCCGCGCCGTATGTCGCCTTGCTCCCGATTACGGGACGGCATCCCGCTTATATTTTGCGCGGCACGGCCGTGTTGTATGAGCTAAAAGAGACCTTTGCCGCGAACCAAGTAGACGAAGATATGTTGCGCCATATTGCCCGCGACCGACTTTACCTGCACACCTTCAAGGGGGAGTTCAAACGGTATTGGGAAAAATTATTGGAGCCAAGACAACGGGAATTGCTGATGCGGCTGGTCAAGGATGAGATTGAGCCAGAGCAGGATTATGGTCGGTTGCAGTTGTTGCATTATTTGGGGTTGGTGGTCTGGGAGGGGGGTAAGTTTCAGCCGTTTTCGGAGCTGTGGGGTGATTACATCAAAAATCATATGGGGAGTGTCGTGTCGGCTGTGCCCCAACCCACCGCCGTGTCCCCGCGCGCGCCCTTCAATAATGGAGACTCAGAACTCACGCCGCGCCAAGCGCAGTTACTCGACTATTTACGACAATATCCAGACCAAATTTGTACCTATGCAGACATCTTGCAGGAGGTGTGGCGACGTGACAACACGCCCAAAGATTTGCGCCTGTTGCGCGAAACGGTGCGCCAATTGCGCCCCAAACTGCAAGAAATGGGCATAGGCCAGATTGTCAATCAGCGCGGGCGCGGGTATGAGTTTCGGCCGAGCTAAACAGGGGTGTCATGTTTCACGTGCTTTTTTCGCTCGCGCAACGGGAACGCCCCGTCGCCCTTCGCACCCCGCACCTGCTCTTAACCCAACAACGCCAACACGGCCGTGGGTGGTTCCCCCCATGCCCAATAATGCACCTTCACCGCGTCATCCGTGCTGTGTTGCGCCTCGGCCGTGGTAAACGCCTTCTGAGGCAAACTGGGAATGTCCGCCTCGATGATGTGAAAGTGATACTGGGCGGGCAATGTGGGGTAAGAGAGGGAATCGCGCCATTGGGTGCTGGTGCGATAGGTGTGGGGATAAAAGGTGTATGTGCCTTGCGGTAGACCCATTTCTTCATGCAGACTGCGCACGGCCGTGTGCCAATAATCTTCCCCCCGCTGTACCTTCTCGCTAGGCGGCCAGCCCCGCGTCCGAAAACGACCGTCCGCTAGCTCCTGCCCCGTCTCTAGCAAAATCTGCTCTCCGCGCCGCACGACCAGCACCACTAGCTCGACCACGCGCCGCGTTGGGTGTGGCAAAAGCTGGGTTTCGCCCCGCAATAGCTCATGCCACAGCTGTTCAACGGTTTTAGCACGGCCGTGGCCCCAACCCGACGTATCCACCCCACCCCGCTGAAGCCACTGCTCCAAAGCCTGCCAACTGCGCCACTCCAAGTTATCCATACCTTTTTTGAGAGAAAGAGAGCAAGAGAAAAAGGGAGGAAGAGAAGGCTTCTCTTCCTCTCTTGCTCACTTTCTCCCTTACTCACTCACTCACTCATCAATCGGCGACAAATTCAGCCGATGACCATGCCCGCGAATCGTCTCCAAAAACTGCTTATCCCCCGTATTCGCTTCGATTTTGCGCCGCAGGCGATACATCGTCGTGTTGAGCATCTCCTCGGTCACGCCCCCCTTGGCATACGGCCAGCCCACCTGAATCAACTCTTCCCGGTCCACGATTTGCCCGCGTTGCTCATACAGCAAGGCAAACACCCGCACCTCCCGCGCCGTCAACCGCTCCGTTGGCTCGCCCATCACCCACACCCGCTTCGTCTGCATATCCAACCGAATCGGCTCCTCCTCCTGATGCGCGGCAAAATAAGCCAGCAATGGTGAAAAAATAGCGGGTTCCCCTTCAGCCATTTCCCGCACAATCCCTTTCAGTTGCAACTGCGCCCACGGCTCGTCCGCTTCTGGCCCACGGCCGAGTCCATGCGCCACCCGCGCCACCAACTGTTGCTCTTCCACGGCCAGGCTTTGCCAAATTTTGCGACACTCCTGCTGAATATTGTGATGCGCGTGCAGGGCCTCGGCCTCCTGCACGATGTCGAGCTTGTCCTGCGCATATGCCAAATAAAGGGCTTTGAGCAACCCGCCGTGCCCGCCACTCAGCGCCAGCAGGTGGGCGGTCAACTCGGGGGTTAACGGCCGTTGCCAATGGGCGTGCCGCTGGGACAATCGCGCCAACTGTCGCTCAGCGTCCGCTTCGTCATACGGGCGCAACCCAATCAGATTGGCGGATAGTAGCTCGTAAAATTCATCCCGCGCTTCGTCTTGGGCACTTAGTTCGCTGAGCGGATAGCGGGTAAAGGCAAAAAAGGAGACCCGATATTTGTAATCTTCGCGCAGGCCGCGCAGGTTGGCAAAGAGACGCGCATCCGCTTCTTCAAACGCTTCGCCAAACTGGTCGAGTAAAAAGATTAAATGCCGCTCGGAGCGGCCAATAAGAGTGCGGATGGCTTGTTTGAAGTAACGCTGAACTTTGAGCGGGTCGTCGGGCGCGTCTAACACGCGCTCATGGTATTCACCCACGGCCGTGAGTTGTTCCCCCGTCAGACCCAACTCATCCGCCCGCTCCGCCAGCAGTTCAAACTGCTCCAGAATCAGGCTGTAAATACTGCGCATCGAAAAATCAACCGCATAATGCAGATTAACGCGCACAAACAGAAAATCAGCCGCCGCATCGCCCAAAAAATGGCGTTGCGTGGCCGGTTCCAGCAGATGATTAAAGAGGTTGGATTTACCCGTGCCGCTCACCCCAATAATCGAGGCGGACTCTCCCCCACGAGCATATTGCATCAGTTGTTCAGTTTCAGATTGGCGAAAAGCTAGATGTTGAGGCATAGGGTTTTTGGTGTTTGGGTGCGAAGGGCGAGGGGCGAGGGGCGACGTTTTTGCGCATCACTCGCCAAATTATACTCAAGAAAGAAGGCAACTATCAGCAACAATCCGCCCCTTTGTTCATTACTCATTGTTCATTACTCATTGACTCCGCGTGTTGCATGGCGGCATAGAGCGCGTGGCGTTGGCGGGAGCGACGGCGTTGCACGGCCGCTTGGGTCAGGCCACTGCGGGTAATCATTTTGATGGCTTGAAATAAGAGACCTGCTTCATATTCGCGCATATCGTCCGTTTCCAGCAGTTCGGCCGTGAATTGGCGCACCGCTTGCAGGGTGGTAAAGGCGCGTTGGAGCCACGGGTCGGGAAAGGGGCAGGTGCGGTGAATAAAAGCGGAGAAGCTATCTGGCTCGTTGAGCCATTTTTCAAAGGCGAGTAACAGGGGCACGTTTTCGTGCGGAAGCAGATGAAACTTAATCACCGATTCGAGCTGAACGAGGTCACGCACGGCCGTGCTAGGCCCCGTGCGCGTAAAGTCTAACAGCCACGTATCAAAATTACCATCAATAAAAATATTGCGCTCGTTCACATCCCCGTGGGTGATGCAACAAAAGGTGGTCGGCGGCAAGCGATGCCGCTGGTGGGCCAAAAAGTAGAGCGGATCGGGGCCAATTTCACGGCCGTGGGGCAAATTCACGGCCAATGTCTCGGCCGTGGCGCGGTCAAACAGCTCCCCAGTGAGCAGTTCCGCCATCACATCGACCATCTCTGCCCAGCTTTCAGAGTCAAACACATCAAGCTGGTCATCATAATAAATTTCCAAGTTCGACGGTTCCCCTTCTGGCTCGGGCGGATATTTATTGGCGTACCACAGGGCGCAACTGTCCCGAAACATCTGGTTGACAATCTCCGCCATGAGCGTATCGGGCAGGGAGAGATCCGCAAAGACCTCCGCCCATTCCCGCACGGGAGCTTTGTTCGCCCCCAAAAAGCGAAACTTAACCCCCGCCAAATGGCGCGTTTGCATGATGTCGCCCAACACATCCGTGGCCTGCATACCGGTGAACGTCTCCACATATTCTCGATAGTTACCCAATTCATGCACCAGCGTCTCCCGCAGACCAAATTTGAGAACAATTTCGGCCCCTTGATGAAAGCGGGATTGGGTGACGCGATAATAAGGGGTAATGCGCACCACACCCGCCCCCCCTTTGCCGGGGGCGAGCGGGGTCAGCACGATTTTGGCCTCACGAAAGAAGATGCGCTGGAGCAGGCGTTTTAGCTCGCGCACACGGCCGTCTAGCAACTCATCGGGCAGGTCGCGGTACGGCTTAATCATGCGCACAAGGTCGCTAAGCTGGAGGTCGCCGCTGGGTTCGATAATGAGATGCTGGTTGAGTCGAATGTATTGGCGAAACAGGTGCGTGATTTCATTAATCAACTCATCACGGCCGCGTTCTTTGTTAAAAAAGTGGGTTCTGTTAGCCAGCCGCAGGCCATCAAAAATCCCTATCTGGGCACTGGTCAGCAATTTATGAATTTGGGGGTCGAGTTCTTGGAGAAGGGCGAGACAATCACGGCCGTGGTCATTGTGGCTCACGGCAATAATCGCCAAATCTATATGCACCGCCTGCTGGTTCAGCCAGTACCGCGCTTCTTCGACCACGGCCGTGGACAACAGATGATACTCCTGCCGCGCCAACGTGGCCGTCAGCGGCTCGCGCAATTCGTCATCTGGATCAATAAGTAAAATCGTGCCAAGTTTAGGCATAGGGGGCACAATGAGTAATGAATAATGAACAATAAGTAAATCGGAATGCTCAAATTGTCGCTTATAGCTTACGGCTTATAACTGAGCTTACTGAAAAAAGGGTCAGGATTCAATTGGTTGACATAATGTGAATATGGTATAATAAACTACTTTCATACTCGAGGAAAAAGCCATGTTCAGAGAAAATACACCAGACCCTCAACTCAGCTTCTTTAATCTA
>JBGTIZ010000259.1:0-3681 GCA_041745395.1 Promineifilaceae bacterium (SeqCode)
TTCGTGTATACCCCTGCTGTGTATATGTTGAGAAAACTGAGCTGAAGTGCTGAATGGCTGAGATGCTGCACGGCTACACGGCACAATAATTAGGCCGCAATGTGCTTATTCTTCAATAGCCATTTTGCGGTCAAATTGGTATTGGCCGATTTTGGCGAGGCCAATGCTAAAAACGTAGAGTATCAACAAGGGGGCCATGGTGAGTAACATGGTAACTGGGTCAATGGAGGGGGTGATAATGGCGGCAAGGATGGCGACGCCGACGACGGCAAAGCGCCAATGTTTGATTAACACGGCCGGGTCTAACAAACCAACTCGCGCCAAAAAATAAATAATAATCGGCATCTCGAAGCTAATGCCCAGCCAAAACAGCATCGCTAGAATAAAGCGAATGTACTCATTTCCCGTCCACTCTGTGGCAAACACATCCGGCATAAAGGTGGAGAGGAAGGCCACGGCCGCAGGCACAAGCACGAACCAAGCGAATAAGATGCCCGTCAAAAACAGCCCCAGCGCACTGGGGATGAAGATGTAAACGTATTTTTTCTCCTGCTCTTCTAGGGCAGGGGCGATAAAAAGCCAAACTTGCAACAAAATAATGGGCATGGCTAAGATAAACCCGCTCATCAGGGAGACTTTGAAAAATGTCTCGATGCCTTCGGTGGGGCTGAGGGTTTGGAGTTGGACGCCGTAAGGAGAGAGGAGAAAAATCAGCAATTCGCGGGCAAAGAAGAAACTGAAAATGGTGGTCACTGTTAGCCCTACAACCGCCCATGTCAGCCGTCGCCGCAACTCATTGAGGTGGTTGAGGAGGGGCATATTTTCGCCCACTTTTTCGATGGGGGGGGTAGAGCTATCTGTGGGGAGGGGGGTACTCATTCGGGGTCGTCAGGGATAGCTAGGACGCGGGGTAAGTCTGGTTGGGTAGCTGGGCTGGGGTCGGTTTCTGCTGGCTCTGGGGGGGAGACCACGGCCGTGGTCTTATTTTTCGTCTCAGCTAGGGTCGGGGGCAGGATGCTGTTTTCAATCTCATGGATTTCTTTTTGCGTTTCGTTCATTATGGACACGGCCGTGTTGTCTACCTGTTGACGCAACTCACTCACTTCCCGCTGGAGCGACTTTAACTCATTGACCGTCTCGCGCAGTTGCCCCCCCTCATCTAAGCTCCCCACCTCTTTCTCCAATTGCGTCCGCAAATCTTTGGAAATACTCTGCATTTGCGCCACGGCTTGCCCCAGCCAGCGGGCGGCATGTACCATCCGTTCTGGCCCCATGACAATACCCGCGATGATGAGAATCAACGCCAGTTCTAAGGGGCCAATGCCAAAAATACTATCCATATCGTCGTTTGGCGGTGGTGTGGTCAGTGACGCCCTGATACATACGAGTCAGAGCCAGAACCACGACCTTATTCAATAGTCTTCGTCGTCGTATCCGTGCCATTTTCTGACTCGTCCACGGGTTTGCTTTCATTCAGACCCGAGCGAAAAGCACTAATTCCTTTGCCCAATTCGGAGCCAATTTTGGTCAAACGACCAACGCCAAACAGCAAAATCACAATAACCAAGATAATGAGTAATTCTGGTAGGCCTAAAGGCATGATGTTCACTCCTCAGTGTAAATCTCGAAAAACAGTTAGACAGAGATTATACCAAAGAGTGCCTCTACAAGTGGGAAGTCTTAAACAATCGTAACAGTTCTACTGGACTGGTTAGGCTGACTTAAGGGGGGCTGAGGCCACCCGCGTTTCGAGCCACAGCAGGCTTTGATTGAGCACAATGGCGAGCAGGGCGCAAAAAATTGTGCCCCACAAAATTTTGTCGTACCGGTTTTGGGCGATGCCGTCAAAGAGCAGAGTGCCCAAGCCGCCCGCGCCAAACTTGGCGCCGATGGTGGCAATCGCTACGCTGACCACGGCGGCAACTCGTTCGCCCGCAATGATAATGGGCATAGCCAGCGGCAGTTGTACGCGCCACCAGCGTTGTCGATTGCTCATGCCGACGCCCGCCGCCGCTTCCATGAGCTGGGGGGAAACGCTTTGCCAAGCAACGACCATGTTGCGCACCAGAATAATTTGGCTGTAGATAACGAGGGCGGCTACCACGGCCGTGCGTCCCAACCCAAAAACAGGCAAAAGCAAGATGAGCAGGGCAATCGAGGGGATGGTGTACAACACACTGAGAAAGCCTAACACGGCCGTGGTCAACTTCTCCGACCGCACCAGCACCAAGCTCAACGGCACGGCCACTAAGGTTGAAATGAGCAGAGCCGCGCCCGTCATCCAGATATGCTCCCCTAAGAGGCGCAAAATAATGTCCCAATTGTTCAAAACATAACTCATGGCCTTACGCCGCCTCCGCCATTTCGGCTCGAAGCAACTGCTGAATATCAGCCAACGTCACGCGCCCCACGGGCTGACCCGCTTCGTTTTCGACGATCACTAGGGCTTCGGGATGGGGCAATAGCAGGGAGAGGGCTGTGTGGCAGTCGGCTGTGGCGGGCAGGGTGAATGTGGTGGGAGGGGTATTTTGGGTATTTGGGAGGGGGGTCATCACGGCCGTGATTTTGACCAAGCGCAGTAAGCGCAACAGGTCTTGACTGCCCATCAGCTGACTCACAAACGCATCGGCGGGCTGGCGCAAAATATTCACGGGCGAATCCATTTGCACCACCTGCCCCTCCCGCATAATCACAATTTGGTCAGCCAGCCGCAGAGCTTCCTCCACGTCATGCGTCACAAACAAAATCGTCTTGTGCAACTTTTGTTGCAGATAAAGCAGTTCATCCTGAAGCGTGGTGCGCGTAATGGCGTCAATCGCCCCAAATGGCTCATCCATCAAAATAACTTCTGGCTCACCCGCCAAAGCGCGAGCCACGCCCACCCTCTGCTGTTGTCCGCCCGAGAGTTGGCCGGGATACCGCGTGGCGTACTCGTCAGGGGGCAGTTCCACGAGGTCAAGTAGCTCATTGACCCGCGCCTTGATTTTGTCACGCGGCCATTTGAGCAAATCAGGCACAATGCCCACATTTTCGGCCACGGTCATGTGGGGAAACAGGCCGACCTGCTGAATGACGTAACCAATGCGCCGCCGCAGGACAATCTTATCGAGGGTCGTGATGTCGTCTTCCCCCACAAAAATGGTGCCCGAGGTCGGCTCATACAGCCGATTGACCATCTTCATGAGGGTCGTTTTGCCACAGCCAGATGGCCCCAGCAAAACGACAAAACTGCCCGCCTCAACTTCAAAGCTGACGCCATCCACGGCCGTGTGGCTGGCGTCAGCAAATTGTTTGGTTACGTTAGCAAAACGGATTGCGCTCATAGGGCAAGGTGCAGGGTGCAAAGGTGCAGAGATGAGCTTCCTGAAAAAAGGTCAAATGATGAGTGACAAATGACGATGTGTCCAGCGTTCACTCAGCACTCATCGCTCATCGCTCAGCACTTTTTCAGGTCGCTCAGGAATTATTGGTCAATCAAGCCTTGGGCGAGCAAAAAGTCACGCGCTACATCAATTGGCTCACGGCCGTTGCCCGAAACCTCGTTGTTCAACGCTTGCATGACCTCATTGGTCAGCAGGGGCGCCAAGCTGTTTAGCGTGGCCGCTAACTGGTCGTCCCCTTCCAGAATTTCAGCACGCACCACAGGGGCAACCTGATACGGCGGGTACAGACCTTGGTCAT
>JBGTIZ010000260.1:0-2990 GCA_041745395.1 Promineifilaceae bacterium (SeqCode)
TCACGACTACGCGCATGGTCAGCATGGATAGAAAGTTTGCGAATATCTTCAGCAGTTTGATTCCATTTTGTAAAATCTGGACGTAACATGTGGCAGTGACCTCGGCTTAAGTTAGGATGAGGTTCATTTTAGCCGTTTCTACAGTTCTCAACATGATTTGAGTTTAGGTATGGAGACAGTATATGGGAGAAGCGTGACAAAACCGTGACAAACGGCGCAAAGCGGGCAAAGCGGGGGGATGTTTAACTTTAGTGGAATAAACAAGACGCCAAAGATTTTGGCAACCTTTGGGGTCTGGGGTTTGTGTAGCTTTGGGAAAAGTTGAGCTTTTGGGTCTAGTCGATGCGCGGCTGTGCCCAGAGCCACACGCCACTGAGCAGGGTGAGGAGGGTAGCAAACAGAGGAATGTATGCGTTTTGGCTGGGGGTGTTGGTTTGGGTGTGGAGGTTGGACACGGCCGTGTTCTCACCTCCATCTGCACCGCTTCTTACCATGATGCTTGAACAACTTCTGTTGCATTTGGCTTTTTCATCAGGTTTTCTCCATGAATTTAGATAGAAAAAGATCTCAGAGGTTTTAGAAACCCTTGATGTCGGGCGATTGGGCAAGCAGACGGGGCAATTGGACAGCCGAGCCAAGAGCCAACACGCTAAAAACGATGAAATACGAGAGCGGGACGGGCTTACCCACCAACCCATTCCACAAACTAGCTACCGCCAACCCCAACCCATACGTGACGATGACGGCCAGCATGATCACGGCCGTGTCGGCCGTTTGTTTGCCCCACCACGCCCCCACCCCAATGGCCAACAACATCACCCCAATCAACTGGCTGGTCAGCCAATCGCCCGGCCAGACCCACACCCATGCGATCGGCCCCGCATCGGTGACAAACAGGGCAATGCCCCAGAGGAGGGTGAGGACGGCCACGGCCGAGAGCCAATTTTGCACCCCACGCGGGGCAGGTTGTGGCGCAGGTTCATGAGCCAAAACGGGGGGTTGCCAGATCAAATACCCCAAGGAGGCGAGGCTCATCCCGCCGGCCACCACAAAAAAAGCAGGGGTGATAAAAGCCGTGAAGTCAAATCGGCCGAGATGGAAGATGAAAATGGTCACCACCAGCGGGGCGAGGTAGACGGCCAACAGCAAGAGCAGGAGGCGGAGACGGCCGTAGGTCGGCCGTTGCAGAGCCAACCAACTGGCTACCACAAACGCCCATCCCGCCGAAGCCAACATGCGCCCTGCCAGTGGCGGCAAGTCCCATGAGAAACTGCGTGGGTCATCCAGCCACCAAAATGGGCTTCCAACCAGCCCTCCCATGCCCGTTAGGATGATTAGCAGGAGCAAGCCACGGCCAGCGAGCGAGAGATTGGGATGCGGCCGTGTCCAATGCCGATACCCCCACCCTATCCCACCGAGTAAAAAGCTTAATTGGAGAAGTTGCAACAGTAAATCGTTCATATTTTTCCTCTGTATCTGTTTAGATAGGGCAGAGGCCTGCCTCTGTCCTACGGTACGACGGGAAAAAGTTAAGGAGGAGTGCTGGTTTGTGAAAGGATTGACAAATCTGGGAGATTTGTCAATCCTAAAACTTACCATCACCATCGGCGGAGGGCATGGTGGCGATGATTTGCATCGTTTGAATGCTGACCGTGACCAGGCGTTGCCGGAGGTCTAGCACTTGCTCTTTGTAGTCGGGGAAGCGGTAGCTGTTGAACTGCTCCCGAAGGGTTCTCCATGAAGGTAGATAGAAAAAGACCTCAAAGGTTTTAGAAACCTTTGAGGTCTGGCTAGCGGATTATCTGGTTGGGCGGCGGAGCCAGAGCCACGCGCCGCTGAGGAGGGTGAGGAGGGTAGCAAACAGAGGAATATATGCGTTCTGGTTGGGGGTGTTGGTTTGGGTGTGGAGGTTGGACACGGCCGTGGGGTCATTCCCCGCCGACCCCACCAAAAACCACGCCGGGCTGGCAAACGTCGCCGACCCCGTACACGCCCCCCCTACACCAACCCCATCCGCACACGCCGCGCCTTCCGTCCATGTCGTGCCACTCGCCCATTGGAAGAACGCATCATCGCTCACATCATCTTCGCTGGGCGTGGTGTGCAGGGTAAGCGACGCACTGCCTGGATTGGTCGGGTTGACCATGAAACAGCGGTTGCGGTAAGCGCCGCCGTCGTTGTTGTTGCACACGGCCGTATTGCCCATTACCCGTACCACCGTAGTGCCTAGATTGACACCAACGCCAGTCGTTATATCTACGCCGCGATACTGGTCTATGGAATCGCTGTTGCGGATTTGCAGGAAGTTGACCGTGCTGTCCGCGCCCACCGTTTGCGTTTGGCGCAAGGTGCCCTCGTTGCTGACGCTTTTTTCC
Organism: Promineifilaceae bacterium (SeqCode); assembly: GCA_041745395.1. GTDB lineage: Bacteria > Chloroflexota > Anaerolineae > Promineifilales > Promineifilaceae > Hadersleviella. Next base: position 2,376 of record JBGTIZ010000260.1, read on the forward strand.
ACGGTCAGGGTACGCGTGCCCAAATCGAGCGTACCCCCTTGGTAGACCCACAGTTGGTCAATGGCAATGGTCCCGTTGCCATTCATCGTGACGGTGTGCCCATTTTCGATGCACACCCCATCTGTGCTTATGGGAGCCACCGCGCCCACCCATGTGGCCGTATCTTCCCACGCCCCCGTTTGGGCGGAGGAGATGCAACGCTTGAAGACGTAGGCCGAGCCGCTGGCACTACCCGCATCATCATTCGCAAACGCGCCGACGACGGCCGTGTCGCCGCTGACCGCGACTGAGAAGCCGAAATAGTCAGTGGCGGCGGCATCGCTGGCGGTCAGTTTGGCCTGCTGGCTCCAACTCCCCCCACTGCGCACAAAGACGTAGGCCGAGCCGCTGTTACTGCCGCCATCATCATCCCCATCCGCGCCGACGACAGCCCTGTCGCCGCTGACAGCGACTGAGATGCCGAAATTGTCATCGGCGGCGGCATCGCTGGCGGTCAGTTTGGCCTGCTGGCTCCAACTCCCCCCACTGCGCACAAAGACGTAGGCCGAGCCGCTGGCACTGCCGCCATCATCATCCAAAGGCGAGCCGACGACGGCCGTGTCGCCACTGACCGCG
>JBGTIZ010000261.1:0-39286 GCA_041745395.1 Promineifilaceae bacterium (SeqCode)
AATGTCGGCGTTTGTAACCGCTCAGGTGTTCTCTTGTCTCGTTCAGCATGTCTCGAATTTCTAGAGTGATTTCCATCTTCCTCTCCTTTTGGGAGATGAGTATATCATCTGTTCACGAATACTTTAGTTTTTTCGTTGGCCATAAGCTCTCACGCATCTCCTAAAACAAAAAGCCGCGAGCCAAGATGTTCAGTTGCTCACGACTTGTAGGGATTCAGGCTTGCTATCAAAAGTGGACAACCTCGTGTCGTTAGATGGTTATCTCCACGTAGCCGCCATCTGCTATTTGGTCAATTGCCGCTTTTATCACAGCAGTGCGATTTCGTATTTTGGGCCAAGATGTTGATAGCAAAACAATGATGGCTATTTTGCGCTTCTCGAGGTTTTGTTGATAGCGTAGATTTTGGTCTGTTGTTATCAAAATCTGAAACCCTGCCCTTTCAGCCGCTAAAAGCAGAGACCCATTTTCTAAATTTGACCAACCTTCATTGTAAGCGGTGCTAACGTCATGATCTGGCAAAAAACGACGTAAGGGGACAGGCGTACCCTGATCAAATAAGATTTTCATGCTTGCATAGCACCAGCTAACGTCTCGATTTCAAAATTGAGAACAGTTTCAACTTGCTCTCTGGTAACGCCCGGAAACCATTCAAGAAACTCTTCAACCGTTGCCCCATCACGCAGATTTTCAAAAAGGGCTGACACAGGAACTCGCGTCCCGCGAAACACCCACGCCCCGCTCACTTTTTGTGGATCTTGTTCGACCTCTTGTAATGTTGTCCACTTATCCATTTTTGTATACCTCAATCTGTCTCATGTGTAAATGGCTGTAGGCATCTGGATGTACGCATCCGCCTCGACCCTGTTTTCCTGAATCGCAAAAAAGCGTTGCTCAATTTTTTTGAGAACAGCCGCATCATAATGAATTATGCCACACTGCCCACAAACTTCGACAGGGGTGTTCGGTACGAGCAAGTATTCACCCTTGTAGCTATAGAGATAGTCAATTCTGCGCTCTTCATACTGCTCGCTACCACAAAAATTACAGGCAATCTTTTTCGGTTCTTCATTCATGACTTCTCTTTCCTCGTGTCCACGGGTCAATGAACTTTGGTTAAGACACCTTTTGAGGGATGAGGCGAATCAACCCGCGCAAAGCTTCATTGACACTTTCTGAATCAGGGAAATAGGCTTGTACATCTGGGGCTAATAACACCGCACCTTCTTCCAATGTGAAATATTGCGTGGACTCACGCCCATCCTCTTCCGTAATCCTGACCGTATGCCCTTGCTGATACGCCTGATGATACTTCCCTCGTTGCCCTTTTTTACCACTAAAATCATACTCAGGTAACATTTCACTATTTACGTCATTCGTTGGGGTTTTCATAAAATTGTCTTTCCCTACTGGTTACGTTACGACTGCTAATGATGCGAATGTGCATTTCGTTGCCTACTTGTTGCTCGGTATGCACCACCAATAAAAGCCGTCCCTGATTGGAATAGCCTATGCTTAAGAAACGCTCTTCATACTCTGAGTGCAATTCATCAGGATAGGTCAAAAGCAACGGGTCATTAAAAACAGTTTTGGCTTCGCTAAAACTGAGGCCATGTTTCTGTAAATTTAACTGGGCTTTGCGCCTATCCCATGCAAAAATCAATTCCATACTCTGCTACTCTCAGCAAAAGGCTTGTATGCCCCTGCCACTTTAATGACTTCCCCGGCACTTCCAAAGTGCCGGGGAAATGAATAAGTCGTTTTTGAACGCGGACTTACGGCTTACAGCTAACGGCTTACAGCCCTAAGAATACCCTTCCGCAAAAATATCAATCATCAACTTCGGGTCGCCCAGCGGGTAGAGGATGGGGCAGGTGCAACCGTGGTCAATGTACTCCCGCACCTTGGCTTTCACCTCTTCCGGCGAACCGCTGGCGGTGCAACTTTGCACCACATCATCCGGCACAAGGTGCATCGCCGCTTCGATTTGCTCATCCGTGGCGGGCCAAGTCAGCACGGCGTGAATCTCATCCAGCAACTCTTGACTAACGCCGCTGGCTTTCATTAAGTGCGGCTGTTGCCCTAGATATTGGGTCATCATCTTCCGCGCCCCGTCCAACGCCTTTTTGCGGTCATTGTCCACGGAGCAGATGACCAACTGTGGCCGGTCTACGTCGTCTATCGTTTTGCCCGCTTTCTTGGCTCCCTTCTCGAGCGCGTCCATCGCCCGCAAATTGTAGTCGGGATGCACCAGATAGTTGAGACAGACGCCGTCGGCGATTTCGCCCGCTAGTTCCATCATGATCATGCCCGTCGCGCCGATATAGACGGGCACATTACGCGCTTCTTTACGGCCGTGGACAACATCTAATTTAATATCCCGCACCTGATGAAATTCGCCGTCATAAGTGACGGTTTCCATATTCATGAGGCGGCGAAATACCTCAACCGTTTCGCGCATGGCGGAAACGGGCTTGCGCCAATCAATGCCGCACTGGCTGGCGAGCGGATTCCACCATGCGCCAATGCCGCAAATGATCCGGTCTTGGGCGAGGTCGTCGAGGGTGAGGTAGGTGGCGGCCAGCAGGCCAATGTTGCGCGTCCAGTTGTTGATGACGCCGCTGGCAACTTTGATTGTGCTGGTGTGGGCGGCAAAGGCGGCCATGGGCACAATGGCGTCCCGCACGAGTCGGCTCTCCGCCTGCCACACCGCCTCGAAGCCTTTTTCTTCGGCGTATTTGACCAATTCAATCCCTTCGGAAAGGGGATGGGCATCTTGTAAATAAAGGGCGACTCTGTCTTGGGTCATGGGATTCTCCTGTAGGGAGCTGTAAGCTGTAAGCTATAAGCTGTAAGCTTGCTCGTAGTAACGGCTTTAGCCGTTTTTTTGCTTACGGCTTACGGCTAAAAGCTTACAGCTAATCATTAAAATGTTGCCACACGCGCTCCGCGACTTGGCGGGAGGCGGCGGCGAGGGCGGTTTCGTCGAGGTGGGGGATTTGTTTGTGGCGCATGATGATTTGGCCGTTGATGATGGTTGTATCCACGGCCGTGTCCACCATGCCAAACAGAAAATGCCCCCATAGATTATCGCTGGTCAGCGTGGTAGGGGGATAATAATCCAGCAAAATAATGTCCGCCAGATAGCCAGGCGTGATTTGCCCCACCTGTTGCCCCGTTAGCCGCTGGTAAATGGCGGGGTTGTTGCGCAAAAGCATCTGCTCAAACTGTGTCCAGCCCGCGTTGTTATCCCCCAAGTGATGCTTGTGCATCAGGAAGCCCGTGCGGGTTTCGGCGCGAATGTCGGGCGTCATGCCGTCTGTGCCGAGGCCGACGGTCAGGCCGCTTTCCAGCAGGTTGAACACGTCCGCCCGGCCGACGGCGTTGTTCATGTTGGATTGCGCCTGATGCACGACGATGGGGTCGTTTTTGACCAAGCGGGCGGTACTCTCTTCGTCGAGGAAAATGGCGTGGGCGACGATGCTGTGCGGGGTGAGCAGGCCAAATTCGTCGAGCCGTTGCACCGCCCCACGGCCGTGTTTCTCCTGCGTTATCTGCTCATCCACCCTATCCTCCAGCAGATGAATGTGACAGCCCCGCCCCAACGCCTGCATCATCTCCGCCGCCTTGGTCAATGTCTCATCCTCAAGCGTAAACGAGGCGTGCAGGCCGACCATGCCGTCAAACAGGTAGGTGGGGTCAGCTTCTTTGCCCGCTTGGCAGGCGCGGATGAACCGTTCGTTTTCCGCTAGACCTGCCTCCCGCACGGCCGTGCCGTCCCTGTCCGACACCTCATAACAGAGCAAGCCCCTCATGCCCACGTGGGCAAGGGCGTTTTTGATTTGGTCGAGACTGCCCTCGATAGCGCTGGGGCTGGCGTGGTGGTCAATGACGCTGGTGCATCCGTGCCGCACGGCCGTGATGGCCGGCAAAAGCGCACTGTAATAGACCGCCTCCTCATCCAGCACCTTGTCCAACGCCCACCACAACTGCTGGAGAATCTCGTGGAAATTATGGGGCGTGGTTTTCATACTCAGCCCCCGCGCATAGGTTCCATAAAAGTGCATATGCGCATTGGTGAAGCCCGGCATGAGCAAGCGTCCGCCCCCGTCTATCTGTTCGGTATAGGGCGGCAGGGTGAGGTTTCCATGCGGGGCCACGGCCGTGATGTGGCTCCCTTCGATTAGGACGCCGTGGTTTTCTAAGACGCCTATAGCGGGGTCGTTTGTCGCAATCGTGACATTATAAATGTAGAGAGCCATCTTTTTTATCCTTTAACTCTGGCGCGTCAGCGCACTTCTCACTTTTAACTTCTCACGCCCCCCAACTCACTTCCCCACCTTCCGCAACGGCAACACCCTCTGCCGCTCCCCACTAAACTGATAAAACGCATTCGCCACCGCCCCGGCCGTGGGCACAAGACCGATTTCCCCCACCCCTTTCGCCCCATACGGCCCGTGCGGGTCCGGCACCTCCACGCCGATAATCTCCAGCGGCGGCATCTCCTTCGCCCGTAAAATGCCGCACTTGCGGAGCATCGTACTCAGTGGGCGGCCATCCTTCATGGGCAAGTCCTCGCTAATGGCGTACCCCAAGCCCATGTGCAATGAGCCTTCCAACTGCCCCTCAAACAGCATCGGGTTAATGATGCGCCCCGCGTCGTGCGCGGCCGTGATTTTGCTGATTTGCCCCTTTTCGTCCAACTCCACCAGTTGGGTGGCGTAGCTGTAGGAGTAATGGGTCAGGACTTCATCCGTCGCTTTGCCCGGCTTCGTCGTCCAGTCGGCTACCCATTCCCCCTCATACACCCGCCCGACCAGTTCGCTGAGATCGTGCGCGGCTAGGTCAACTTTGAGCGACACGGCCGCGTCCAAAAGCGCGTTCCCCACCAGCGAAGTCGCCCGTGAAGCGGTGGTCATACCCGTCACCTGCTCCGCGGCCGTGTCCACTTGGACGTGAATAATGGCGGGGTCAATGCCCGTCTCCTGATGCAAAAATTGGACGGCCATCGTGTGCACCCCTTGCCCCATCTCCGTCCAGCCGTGGTCTACAAGCACTTTGTCGGGCGCGGCGATGGTGATGCGCACCTTTGCCCCGTCGGGCATGCCGTTGCCAATGCCCGTGTTTTTCAGGCCACAGGCCAGCCCCGCGTAGGGCGCAGATTCGTAAGCCTCTTTGACGGCCAAGAGCGTCTTTCTGATGCCCACGCCCCCCTCCAAAATTTGTCCCGTGGCCGTCATTTTGCCATCGGTCAGGGCGTTGTCGTAGCGGAATTGCCAGCGGTCGAAGCCCGCTTGCTCGCATAGTTCATCAATGAGGCTCTCGAGGCCGAAGATGGCTTGGTTGACGCCAAAGCCGCGCATCGCGCCGCAGGGCAGGTTGTTGGTATACACGGCCGTGGACTCTACTTCCACCGCTGGCACATGATACGCGCCCGTGGCGTGCCCCGCCGCCCGTTCCAGCACCTTCATGCCTACCGACGCATACGCCCCCGTATCCCCCACAAACTTCGCCTTCACATAAGTCAGCAAGCCGTTTTCATCACAGCCCAGCGTGTAACGCATCCAGATGGGATGCCGCTTGGGGTGCATGATGATGGATTCGTCCCGATTGAGTTTGACTTTAACTGGTTCGCCGAGCAAATAGGCCATCACGGCCGTGTGTCCCTGCACCGACAAATCCTCTTTGCCTCCAAAGCCGCCGCCGTTTTCCAGCAATTTGATGCGCACTTGGTCAGCGGGCAAACCGAGCAGTTTCATGATTTGGGTGCGGTCTTCAAAGACGCCTTGGCTCTGGGATAGCACCTCTACGCCGCCATTTTTCAGCGGATAGGCAATGGCCGCTTCTGGCTCCATGAAGCCGTGTTCGATGCGTTGCGTCTCGAAGGTGCCGCTGGCGGTGTGGGCGGTCTGGGACACGGCCGTGGGCAAATCTCCCCGCGCAATCGCCACGTGAGACAACACATTGTCTCGGTCTGGATGCACCCACGCACTCTCTGGTTTCAGAGCTTCGTGCATATCGGTAATCGGTTCCAGCACCTCATACTCGACCTGAATCAAGGCCACCGCTTGCCGGGCGATCGCTTCTGTCTCGCCCACCACCCCTGCCAGCACGTCACCGAGGTAGCGGCTGTTTTCACCTTCGGCAATCATGAGCGGCCAATCTTGTTTAATCAGGCCAATAAAACGGTCGCCGGGAATGTCCACGGCCGTGAACACCTTCAGCACTCCCGCCAACTTTTCCGCTTCGCTCGTATCAATCTTGACGACTTTGGCGCGGGGATGGTCGCTAAATTTCAACGCCCCATAGCGCAACCCCGGCAAGCGCACATCATCTACATACGTATGGTCGCCCAAGGCAATGCGCCGCGCCTCATACTTGGGCAAACGCGTGCCCACCCCGCCCAAGCCCGTGGGCACAGGTGGCGGCGTTTCCTCGTGCCGAATGAGATGCGCCGCATGGTCAATCGCTTCCACGATTTTGGTGTACCCCGTACAGCGGCACAGATTCGGCGTTAACGCTTGGCGAATCTGTTGTTCGTTTGGTTCAGGATTTTTGTTAATGAGCGCGTTCGCCTGCATGACAATGCCGGGAATGCAAAAACCACATTGCACCGCCCCGTGCTGGGCAAAGGTTTCCGCAAACACATCCTGCCGATAGTCGCCGATGCCTTCCAGCGTGGTGACTTGGCTCCCATCCAGTTTGCCCATTTTAATGACGCAGGCCAGCCGTGCTTTGCCGTCAATGTCTATGGTGCAAGCCCCGCACGCCGCTTGGGGGGCACAGCCATCTTTGGCGGCCGTCAGGCTCATTTCTTCGCGTAGATAGGTGAGTAAGGGTAAATCGGGGTCGCCATCGTAGCTGTGCGTTTGTCCGTTTAGCTGAAAGTTCATGGTTCACTCCTCTTGGGTAATCATTAATGCTTGTGCTTTGGCTCCATAAGCTCCTGCTGATGATGTCGTAATAGTCCCATTATAGCTGAAAGCGTGCCCTTTCTCTTGCCTGAAACAAAAACAGCCGTCAAGCAGTTGACGGCTGGGTTGTCTTGTTTAATTTTGTTCGCTTTCGCCCTTACTCTTTCGTCTTCCCCAAATAGGGGGCATGCCTCTCTCGGTACTCTTTATCCAGAGCGATTCGTTAACTCCCGCTGAGTGCTGGGAGTTGCCACCACGGATTTTTGAGCAGACACCTGCCTGATTTAATAGTCAGCCACATCAAATAGCTTATCTTTATAGTAATACGGACGGTCTTCCTCCGTGATAGGGCGCAAAACTTTGCATGGCACACCCACCGCCACCATATTCGCCGGTATATCTTTGGTCACCACCGACCCCGACCCAATCACACAATTATCGCCGATGGATACGCCGGGGTTAACCACCACATTACTGCCTAGCCACACATTATGCCCAAGCCTGATGGGGATGCCATACTCATACCCCGACTTACGCGATTCGGGGTGCAGGGGATGCCCAGCGGTAATCAGGGAGACATTTGGCCCAAACTGCACATTGTCACCTATGATGACTTGGCCTACATCCAAAATGGTGAGGTTGTAGTTGGCAAAAAAGTTCTCACCGACTTCGATGTTGTATCCATAATCACAGCGGAACGGGATTTCGATGGTGAGGTTGTCGCCATGCTTGCCCAGAATTTGGTGTAGTAGTTGGCGTTGTTTCTCAATTTGGTCTGGCTCGCATTGGTTAAAGGCGTAAATGAGCTTTTTGGTAGCCATGCGCTCTTCGGCCAAGCCATCGAGCCATGCTTTGTAGGGCAGACCAGCTAACATGCGTTCTTTGTGTGTCATCAGTGTATTCCTTATGGCAGTGCTTGGTGAATAGGATGCCAACTAGTCCCTTTTACTCCTCTGTGTACCAGTTCGTGAGGGACAAGCCGTCAATGCGGCTAAATTCTCGTTGGTTGCGGGTGACGAGGGTCGCGCCATTAGCCACGGCCGTGGCCGCAATCAAAATATCATAAGGTCCAATGATTTGCCCTTGGAACTCTAACTGGGCACGAATTCTAGCCGCTTGCCTTGCTTCTGCTTCACCGAAAGGGATGGCCTGCACCGTATTGAGCAACGCCATTAGCTGTTGTCGTCGTTTCTCAGGGCTGTTTGATTTGGCTAAACCAACTTCAAGCTCATACACCACAATCATAGGGATGCTAATTTCTTGTGGTGGTGTTTGCAGAAATTGTTGCACGACACTTTTATAGCCTTTGAAGAAGTATATCAAGGTGTTGGTGTCCATCATGTAGCGCATCAGAATGCTTCTCGCGGTACGTCTTCGCCCAAATCTTGGCGCAATTCTTCGGCAAGGGGCATATCTGCCCAAGCCCCAGCGAGAGCGACAATGTGTGGCGGCCACTCGGTGCTTAATTTTTCCGCAATGATGTTGGCGACCCAACGGCTTTGAGAAAGATTCGCCGCTTGTGCCGCTTGCCGCACTTTGGCTTCTAACGCGCTATCGAGGTATAAGGTAATTTGTGCCATTATCTCCTCCGAGAAAATCTACTGACAAGTATATGGGCAAGTATAATTTTTGCATCCTATTGCTGTCAAGACGCACACAACGACAACACGATACTGCTCGTTGGTAAGCGTGAAACAAAAAAGCCGCCAATAGTTGGCGGCTTTTTTGTGGTTTTGTGGGGAGAGAGACACGGCCGTGGTTTTCAACTTGTCCGCTAGGTTGCCACGTCCGCTTCAACCTCATGTTAGACGCCTAAGCCTAATTCGACCCAATCGCCACGCGACCTTTTGAGTCGATCTTTATTCCCACGCGGAAACCCGATATCGTGCTGCCGGACATCGTAAGTCCACCGATCTGAATCGCATCTCCGCTGGAATTGAGCAATCCGAGACCAGAATCCGTCGCTCGTACAAAGTAGCCATCGGGCGCAAACAGTTCAGCCGCCGTCTTCAGGGCAGCAGCGTCTTCGCGCCGTATTTCAAAGGCCACGCGCCCGTCGATTTTGCACACGGTCATCTTGTCAGGGTATTCGAGCGTTACCCCAGCTTTTCGGCCATCCTGGGTCAGATAAAGTTGCGAGCCAACTACCTTCGCAAGATACGTCCCATCGGAATGATAGATCGGAATCTGCGTCGTGAAGCCCGCTTGCTCAAAGCGAACAACCTCGATAAGAGGCGTGTCATCGTACTGAAGGATCACCTGAACATTTATGAAGGTGTTCGTCGCGATGGTAATCTTCGTAGTCTCGGAAAACAAAAGTTTGGTATTCATTGAAGTGCTCCGTATGTGATGGCGTCTAACGAAAAAGGATTATACAGCCGTTTGGCCGTATGAATCCTTTTTCGATAGGCGTATTTTTAGGCAATGATTAACTTTGCGGCATTGTACTGTATCACTTGTGTGGGAGGCAAAGAAATAGCGTTTGTGTTTTGCCTCATCAAAGCAAGCCCGTTTCTTCATTAAACGCGGTAATCAGCGCGTCGAGGTCATCCACATTCTGACGTTTACGCCGCTACCTTCTCATAACCAGAAGTTTCAAACGCCTGCACAGACAAAAAACGAGCAAAATTCAGCACCTGTCGCGCCGCATCATCTGGCAAGTTAGCCACCAACGCCGACGTTTGTTCCGCCACAGGAAGCCACTGCTGGGTTTCCGCCCGCCACACCACCATAAACGCATTCGCTGGTAGTGCGGCAAAGTCAAGCGTCTCCCCCTCGCTGTTCGTAAATTCAATTTCGTAGAAATCATTGCCGTGGGCATGAACCACCACTCCCTGCGTCCCCACCCGCAACGCTTTCTCTGTCACATCCCTGACAATCTCGACGATATCCCCTATCTCTGGCATCATGTTTTCCTTCATTCTCACCATCAAAGCAAGCCCGTTTCTTCATTAAACTCGGTAATCAGCGCGTCGAGGTCGTCCACCACGGCGGGGAATTATGGTCACCTTTCGTCAGTTACACCAAAGCCGCCTTGAGATTCTCTTGAGCGAGAGGAGAAACCTCTTGGTTGACTTGCTCCTCAATTTCGTCTCGCGCCTTCTCCAAATCATATAATGCTTGTAGATTCATCCATACCTCGGCCGAAGTGCCAAAATAACGACTTAATCTCATCGCTGTATCGGCTGTGATGCGTCGTTTTCCCAGCACAATTTCATTGATTTTGCGCGGGTAAACGTGTATCTCTTTCGCCAAGCGATATTGGCTGATAGCCAGCGGTTTAAGAAAATCTTCCAGCAAGACTTCACCCGGGTGTACGGGAGGAATTCGTTGTTCTTTCATGGCTTTATCCGTCTGTTTGCATTCAAAGCAAGCCCGTCTGCTCATTAAAGGCAGTAATCAGCGCGTCGAGGTCATCCACCACGGCCGTGATTTCCTCCCAATACCCCTCATCATACCACTGCCGATTCAACTCCTCACTCGTCTTCCCCTGTTGCTCAATCCACGTGTAATACTTCAAATTGTGGATGCGCTTGCGCTCGTAATAGCTCAGTTCCAGCGTGTGGGCGATGTTTTCCCCCAGCAAATACCGCTCAAAGGCGATGGCCGCATCCACGGCCGTGAACGCCCCTCGCTCCGCATTCAACTCCGCCAAACGACTCTGATACAGTTCCACCGAATCCGTCAGCACCGTCATCACAATGTCCTGCTCGCCCAACTCATAATACTTGGCAAACTTAATCGCCGAGAGCAAATTGCCGATGCAAGAAATGCCCAATAGCGGCAACTGCGCCACCATTTCCTGCGGCACGCCCTGCGCCAGCAGATAGTCGTGCCCGGCTGGCTCGTTGAACAGCCGCAAGAGGGTAATCGTCGCTTCGTCGTCAATGGCCACGACCATGTCGGTGTTCTTCACGTTGTGAATCCACGGAATATGCTTGTCCCCAATGCCTTCAATGCGATGCTCACCAAAGCCGTTGTTGAGCATGGTGGGGCATTGCAACGCTTCGCTGGCGACAATTTTGCTGGTCGGGTATTGCTTCTTGAGATAATCCCCGCTGGCGATAGTTCCAGCGGAACCCGTGGCCGAAATCAGGCCGCGATACCGGTCGCCGGGGCGGGCTATCGCTTCGATGATGCTTTGCATGGCTGGCCCCGTGACTTCGTGGTGCCAGAGGTAGTTGCCGAATTGTTCAAACTGGTTAAAGATGACCAAGTCGTCGCCAGACTGGCGCAGTTCCCAGCATTTGTCAAAAATCTCTTTGACGTTGCTCTCCGAGCCGGGGGTCTTAATCACTTCGCCCGCCACCGTGGCTAGCCAATCAAACCGCTCTTGGCTCATCCCTTCGGGCAGGATGGCGATGGATTGACAGCCGAGCAGGTGCGAGTCATACGCCCCGCCGCGACAGTAGTTGCCCGTGGAGGGCCAGACCGCTTTTTGGGTCGTGGGGTCGAAGCCACCCGTGACCAACTCGGGCACGAGACAGCCGAAGGCCGCGCCGACTTTGTGCGCTCCCGTGGGGAACCATTTGCCAACGGGGGCGACGATACGCGCTTTGACGCCGGTGAGTTCGGGCGGAAATTCGATGTAGCTGACGGGGCCGAAGCCGCCGCCGTGGGGGGTCGGTTCGTTGTGCCAGCTAATGCGAAAGAGGTTGCGTGGGTTTAAGTCCCACAGCCCAATCGTTTGTAGTTCTGTTTTAATCTGGTCGGGAATCAGGCTGGGGTCGCGCATTTGGGCGAAGGTGGGGATGATGATATTTTTTTCGTGGGCGCGGGCCACAGCACGGCCGTGGGCATCGTGGTTAGAAATATTCGTAGGAATCATGGGGCTTTTCTCAATGAACAAGGAACAATGAGTAATGAACAAAAGGGCTTGCTTGTAGTAACGGCTTCAGCCGTTTTTACTCGAGAGATAAATGCTGAATAACCGCTTCTAAAGTCGGGGGGATGCGATGCACAGGGGCGGGCGCAAGGGCGACGCCTTTTTGCGCCGAGGCGATGTCTTTCAGGCCGTGTCCCGTGTTGATAATAACCACACTTTCCCCCGCCTGAATCAACCCCAGTTCAAGGGCGCGGCGCAGACCCGCATAGCTGGCCGCCGACGCAGGTTCCGCAAACACCCCCGTAGCGCGAGCCAAAGTGGGAATGGCGGTCAAAATCTCCTCGTCGCTGACCGTCAGGAACGCGCCGCCGCTTTTTTGCACAGCGCGTAACGCTTTCAGTCGGTCACGTGGCAAGCCCGCGCTGATGCTATCCGCCACGGTGTGCGGCTGGATGGGCGGCTTGGTCAACACATCTTCCCCCTTTGCCCACGCCTCCGTCAGATAATTGCTCCCCTCGGCCTGTACCCCCACAAGGCGGGGCATTTTGTCAATCCAGCCTAACTGCACCAAATCATAAAATCCCTTGTACACGCCGCCGATGATACAACCATCCCCCACGCTGACCAGCACCACATCGGGCGCACGCCAGCCGAGTTGTTCGGCGATTTCATAGCTGACCGTCTTTTTGCCTTCGCTCATGTACGGGTTGTACCCCGTGTTGCGGTTGTACCAGCTAAATTTTTCCACCGCCGAATGGCATAAATCAGTCGCTTGGTCATAAGTACCCTCGACCAGCATGAGGGTGGAGCCGTAGGCGGCGAGCTGGGCGATTTTGGCGGTGGGGGCGGTGTGGGGCACAAAAATGACGTTGGGTTGGCCGATGCTGGCGCAGAGACCACTGAGCGCGGCGGCGGCGTTGCCCGTGCTGGCGGTGGTAATCGTCAGCAATTTGTCGGGACTGATTTCGTGTGCTTTTAGCAGGGCGAGGGCACTGGCTCGGTCTTTGAGGGAGGCGGTGGGGTTGCGCCCCTCATCTTTGAGCCAGAGGCCGCCGAGGTCGTGTTGCCGCGCCAAGCGGGGGGCGGGAATGAGTGGCGTGCCGCCGACAGGGAGGGGCAACACGGCCGTGTTCTCCTCTCTTTTCAGCGGCAACAACGCCCGATACCGCCACATCGTCTGGTCTGCACTCGCCGTCAGGGCTTCCCAGTTGATGTCATAACTCAACTGGTCATAATCATAGATGACATCCACAATCCCCTCACGGCCGTGGTCAGGGCACACATAGCGAATCTCATCTGGCTGATACGTTTGCCCACAAATGAGGCATTGGAGTTGATAGTTTGCAGTCATGGGGATTCAATGAGTAATGAATAATGAGCAATGAGTAAAGAGGTTGGTTGCAGAAGGTAATGGCTCTGCCTACACTGGGTTTTTCTTGAGAAAAAACGACTTATCTGCTTATCCGCGTACCCGCTTCGCCGCGCAGAGCGGCCGGGATATTTTCGGGTGTGGTGATAATCGCCTGCTGGCCGCCGTTTTCAAGGAAGCTGATAACCGCCTGCATTTTCGGCCCCATGCTCCCTTTGGCGAAATGAATCCCTTCCGCCATGTATTGCTTCGCTTCGGCGAGGCTCATCTGGTCCACAGCGCGTTCTTGGGGTTGGTTAAAGTAGAGCATCACTTTGGCAATGGAGGTGCTGATGAGCAGGAGGTCGGCCCCCACGGCCGTGGCTAGTAACGCTGAGGCAATATCTTTATCTATCACCGCCGCCACCCCATGCAAAAAGCCGTCCGCATCCCGCACCACGGGAATGCCCCCGCCGCCAGCCGCGATGACTACCGCCCCACTCTGGAGCAGTTGTTGAATCAGGTTTGCTTCGATGATGCGGCGGGGTTCAGGCGAGGCGACCACGCGCCGCCAGCCGCGTCCTGCATCTTCGGCGACTTGCCAGCCGAGGGTTTCTTGTCGTACCACGGCCGTGGTCTCATCCATAAACCCCCCAATCGGCTTCGACGGCTCTGCAAAAGCAGGGTCATCCCTGTCCACCTCCACCTGTGTCACGAGCGTCACCACCTCCTTCGAGATACCCAACGCCCGAAACTCATTATACAAATTCTGCTGGAGCGCATACCCCAGCGAGCCTTGCGTATCCGCCACACACGCCTCCAGCGGTACTTCGTGTAGCTCATGCGCCGCCAGCTCCGAACGGCGCAAAATAAAGCCCACCTGCGGCCCATTCCCATGCGTCAACACCACATCCCATCCATCCTGAATAATGGCCCCGATATGGTGCGTCGTCTCCTTCATCGCCTCATACTGGTCAGCGACGCTCTGATGCTCTTTATCCTTAATCAATGAATTGCCGCCAATGGCGACCAGCGCGAGTTTTTTCATAGGTTTTAGAAGTGCTGAGCCTACTGAAAAAAATGAGTGACGAATTACTAAAGTACGAATGACGTCTGGGCACATCGTCCTTCGTCTTTCGTAATTCGTCCTTTTTTAGGGTCGCTCAGCACTCGTTACTTCACATAGTCAACGCCATCACCGCCTTCTGCACATGCAGGCGATTTTCTGCTTCATCATACACCACGCTCTGTGGGCCGTCTATCACGCTATCCGTCACCTCAATGTTGCGGTCAGCGGGCAGGCAGTGCATATAAATCGCGTCCTCTTTGGCCAGCGCCATGCGGGCATCATCTGTGATCCAATCCGTATAATTTTGGCTGATTTTGGCCGATTCCGCATGGTCTTCCGTGGTCAGCATACAGC
The DNA here is from genome assembly GCA_041745395.1 of Promineifilaceae bacterium (SeqCode). Lineage (GTDB taxonomy): Bacteria > Chloroflexota > Anaerolineae > Promineifilales > Promineifilaceae > Hadersleviella. The sequence continues at coordinate 14,509 of JBGTIZ010000261.1, forward strand.
CCCACGACTTAGCATAAACCACGTCCGCCCCTTTGAAGCCCGCCTCAAAATCATCCAAAATCTCGAACGAGCCGCGTGATTTTCGCGCATTTTCTCGCGCCTGTTCCACAATATCAGGCATCAGCTTGAATTCTGGCGGCCGTGTCAGGCGCACGTTCATGCCGTAGCGCGTCATCAGCAAAATCAAGCTTTGGGGCACGCTAATGGGCTTTTGGTAACTGCTGGCGTAGGCATAGCTGACGTTAATCGTCAGCCCGCGTGGATCCCCTTTTTTCTCCATGATGGTCAGCAGGTCGGCCAAAATTTGGAACGGATGATATACGTCACACTGCATGTTCAGCACGGGCACACGGCTTGCATCGGCCACTTCCCGAATGTATTTGTTGCCCACCCCCCAATCACATTGCCGAATGGCGAGGCCGTCGTTGTACCGCCCCAGAATTTCCCCAATCTCTTTGGCGGTGTCGCCGTGGCTGATTTGGGTGGTGGTGCTATCAATAAATTGGGCGTGGCCGCCCAACTGCGCCATGCCCGCCTCAAAGCTGTTGCGGGTGCGCGTGCTGGTAAAGAAGAAGAGCATGGACAGCACTTTGTCGCGCAAATAGGCGTGGGGCACGCCCAGGGCGCGTTGCCGCTTGAGGTCTTTGGCAACTTCCATAATGGTGTCTATCTCTTCTTTGGTCCAATCTTGGGTCGAAATTAAATCTCGGCCTCTTAAATGTGTTTGCATCTAACCCTCCGGGAATTTTAGATTTTTGCTTGCGGTCACTGAGCTTATCGAAGTGAACCTGTGGGTACAGGAATTATGTAGCATCTCATATTTTAGGGAATAGTCAACCGTGTCTGCAAAGCAAAAAGTGAGACGTTAGCCTAGATGCTAACGTCTCACTTTTTGTCTTCGCGTATCTGGTTACTGAGCGTCATTGCTCAAGATAGGCGCGACGCCCTCGTACCCTGCACGTCGCCCCTCGCACCCAAAATCAGATCTGAAACGTCTGGCGATAGGGCACGACTTTGAAATTGAAATCGGTTATGAAGGTGAGCAGTTGATGGTTTAGCTCGTGCCAAGTTTCATCTTCAAACAGATCTTGCCAATCATGGTCGTTATGGTTGACAAAGATGACGGTGCGGTCAGGGCCGTCGCCGTAGCTCGTGGCCCACGCTTCGACCATTTCCCAGCCGATGGAGCGCATCACGGGGATATAGCGACCCAGCACGAAGCGATAATATTCTTGAACCTGTTCGTCTTGCATGTCATAGGTCAGGATGAGTTTGTAATGGGGCAGTAAGGGATCGTTGTTCATAGCACACCTTTTTTAGCTTGTCAGCAGGTACATTGTTACTTCGGATTTCGTGTAGTTTACAACGGTGTCATGTTTCACGTGTCATGTGTCAGGTGGTTTTTCTCGAGAAGAACCGCCCTTTTCTTCCTTCTTCCCTCGTCCTTCTTACTTTGCTACGGGTAGGGTGAAGGTAAAGGTACTGCCTTGGTTTGGTTCGCTCTGGAGGGCAATCGTGCCGTTTTGCAGTTCAACGAGCAGTTTGACGACGGCTAGGCCAAGTCCCCAGCCTGTTTGTTCACGCACGGCCGTGTCTTCCGCTCTAAAAAATTGGTCAAACACTTGTGGTTGGTTCTCGGGGGAGATACCTATCCCGTTATCTTGCACACTGATAGACACGGCCGTGTCTTCTACCCCCAACCTTATCACAATAGACCCCCCTGCAGGCGTATATTTATGCGCATTGCTAACCAAATTTTCTAAAATCTGCGTGGTGCGGGTGCGGTCAGCCAGAACCGAGGGCATTGTCTCAGGCGCATCCAGCGTCAGCGTTTGCTCCTTGCTGGCGACCATCGTGGCGAATGTGTCGAGCACGTCTTCAGCGATGTGGCACATATCTAGCGGGGTCACATCCAGCGTCAGGCGGTTGCCCTCGGCGCGGTTAATGTCTGACAGGTCGCTGATAAGCGCGTTCATCCGGTCCGCATTGCGCCGGATAATGCCCACCATATCTTTTTGCTGGTCGGTCAATGTCCCCGCTAGGCCACCGATGAGCAAATCAGAGTAGCCGCGCATGGAGGTCAGGGGCAGGCGTAGTTCGTGGGTCACCAGGGAGACGAATTTGTGCCGTGCATCGTGCGCCGCTTGCAGGTCGCCGTACAGTTGGGAGTTGCTCAGAGCCACGGCCGTGCGGTCAGCCAAACGTTTCACAAAAGCAATATCTTCATCAAAAAAGAGCGTCACCAGATGACTCTCAAGGGCAATCACGCCCAGTAACTCACCGCGCCGCAAAATGGGCACAACGAGTTGCACGGCGGCAGGCGTTTGGTCGAGGGCTTGTTTGGCGGTGACGTTGGGGGTGTGAATGGGGGCGCGGGTGCGGTTCATTTCGGCCAAAATGGGGTGGTTGAGGGGCAGAGACACGGCCGTGGCATTCTCTTCAAAGCTCCCCTGTTGAACCTTGAACTGGAGCCAAGATTCCCCTTCTTCATCCTGCTCCACCAAGCCAATCGCCCCGCCGTCCGCATCCGTCAGCCGAATCGCCCACTCCAGCGAGAGGCGCAACACTTCGGGCAGGTTGAGCGATTTATTAAGCTGGCGGTCAATGCGCTGAAACAGGGTTAGCTCTTCAACGCGCCGGGCGAGGGCTTGGTCAGTCTGCTGAAAGAGCCGCGCATTTTCGATCGCCATCGCCGCTTGGTTGCTAAACATTTCTAGCAGTTCCATCTCTTCTTGGGCAAACAGACCCGCGTGCAGGCGGTTATCGACGTAGGCCGCGCCAATCACACGGCCGTGGACCAGCAACGGCGCACACATAATCGAGCGCAACTGATACCCCACCACGCTCGCATTTTGGGCAAACCGCTCATCCTCTTGCGCGTTATCCGTCAAAATTGACTGACGCGTATCAATGGCGCGGTTAATCACTGTCCGACTAATCTCCAAATCCTGCGTGGGCAGGGTAGACAACGCTACTTTCCCTATCTGCCGCGCCATGCGCAACTGCAACTCCCCATACGGATCCATCAGCATCAAAATGCCCCGCTCCGCGCCCGTTAGCTGAATAATCGAATCCATGACCAGCGTCAGCAATTCGTCCAAATTCAGCGTCGTGCCCAGTTGCGCACTGACTTCATATAAAGCGGCCAAACGGAGTTGGTCAGTCTGAGTGATTTGGGTCATAAGAGGAACTTCCTAATTGAGATCTTCTACCAGAATAAAGAATTGACAAATCTCCAAGATTTGTCAGGTCTTTCATTTTCGCGCAATCTTACCAGATTATCCGCCACTATAGCTGAATTGCCCCCTCCCAGCCCGTAAAGATTGAGTATATATGACGAGCGTCACCAATGGTCAATGGTCAATTGCCAATGACGCCTTCCTCGTCTACAGTTCCTTAAAAAACTCATCCAGCCCTAGTAGAGTGTAAAGCTCGGGCATAGATGATGAGCGTCACGCATTGACCATTGACTATTGACCATTAGCAATTGCCAATTGCCAATTCACAACCCCTTAAACAACTCATCCAACCCCGGCCGGTCCTTGGCACATTCAGGACAACCGACACGCGGCTCGGGCACGTCAATCAGATGTTTACTGCAAAAGGCACGCACCTCGATTTTGCGCCCCCAACCCCAGAATCCTTTGTTGATTTTCGCCTCTAAGACGAGATTGGGGTCGCTGTTGGCGTGTAATATGGCGGGCACGGGGCATTTGGCGCAGTCGGTTGGCTTCCACGCTTCGGAGTGGGGATTGGCGTCTACCAAGCGGCACTCCTGCTCGGAACGGCCGCGATGAAAGTTTTCGTAATAGAAACGGCACTCGGTGCCAGCGGGTGTTTTCATAGGGTACTCTCGTCGTCTTTTTTAGTCGCTTTTGCCGTCGGTCAGTCGCTAGCCAGTTTAGCAGACCTGCTCACCTTGTTATCGTACCAAACCCGAGGGCATGAGGCGAGAGGTAGGTACGAAAAAAGCACGGCCACGGCCGTGCTTTTTCTAAATTGTCTATTGATGATGGCTACTGATTAAGAATTTTGGCTGTGTACCCGGAGGGATTCGAACCCCCAACCGCCTGATTCGTAGTCAGGTACTCTATCCGATTGAGCTACGGGTACAAGTTGCGGCTATGAACAAACAAAATGGTGAGCCTAGCTCACCTGTTTTTACTCATTACGCCTTGTTAATTATTCATTCTAAAAGTGTACCCGGAGGGATTCGAACCCCCAACCGCCTGATTCGTAGTCAGGTACTCTATCCGATTGAGCTACGGGTACAAAATGGCGGGGAGGATGGGATTCGAACCCATGAACGAGTCTTACCCCGTTAACCGCTTAGCAGGCGGTCCCAATCGACCACTCTGGCACCTCCCCATTTTGTATTGGGTCTATCTAATTTGAAAAGCTACGCGCTGGCGTCTCTTGGGAAAAATGAGCGGAGGGAGAGGGATTCGAACCCCCGCTAGCTTGCACTAGTACGGTTTTCAAGACCGTTGCCTTCGTCCGCTCGGCCATCCCTCCATGCTGGGCGCGAATCTTTAATTTGTAACGAGGGGGAAGTATAGCAATGGGCGGGGTGTGTGTCAAAAAATGATGAAAAGGCAATGAGTGAAACAGGGGTTGAGTGCCGAGTTATAAGTGATGAGTGGGTCTGCGTTCCCTTCCTCACTTACTCTCTTCCTCTCTGACTCACCGCCAAAGCGGCGACTTCCAGCCATTGCCTCTCCTCCACGGCCGTGGTTCCCCAACGCACACGGCCGTGGGGCGTCAAGACCAAATGCTGATTATCCAGCCAGCAGACGAAGCCCAGCGGCCCTTGTGGGCTGTGGGGCGTGATGAGCACGGGCTGGTCATCTACCCAAAAGGTGCAGTTATCTACGCGCCAATCAAGTCGATAGCTGTGCCATTGGGTTATATCTATGAGCGGATCGAGGGGCAGGTAGCTGAGCCGTAACTGGTGGCGCACAAAAGGCCACCAGCGTCGCCGCACGGCCGTGAGCCGATTGATTAGGAGCGTGGGCAAAGCCAGCGGAGCCAGAGCCAAAGCGCGGGGGCGCGTCGCATCCAGCGTGTTGGCGAACCAGCCCCGTCCGGGCGTAAACGCGCCATCTTTGCCCAGCGGCGCGAGGGGCAAATCAGAGTGGGGGGAGGCGAGGAAGAACCAGGTGGCTTGGGGGAGAGTCGGCCACGGCACGGAGGAGTCGCCAAACGGGGCGTTCCAAAAGCCGAACCCGGCCGTGCCCGCGAGCTGGTCGGCGGGGTGCGAAAAGCGGGCGCGTAGCGTAAGCTGAACTTCTTCGTGGGCGGTGGGTTGCCAGAGGTAGTGACGCCTACCACGGCCGTGGGTATCGTCTAGTTGCGCATTTGCATAGCCGCTCGCACTAGGTGACAACTGCAAACGCACGCTGTCCGTGGTCGGGGTGGTGATGCTTCCACCGTTTAGTTGCGTCTGGTGCATGTGGTACAAGGTGCGAAGTGCGAAGGGCTAGGTGCGAAGTACAGATCTCCGCTTCTTCCTTTTTCCCTCTTACCTCTTCCTTTCTTATGCCTTATCGAAACAAATCCCCTGTCGTTAGCCGCAGGCTGGGGAGCGTTTTTGATTCGAGCAGGGAGCGGCCGATGAACTCATTGTGCAACTGATACACTCCTTCACTGCCGCGCACATAGACTTGCACGGATCGATTGCGTGGATTCACCAGCCAATACTCGGGCACACCCGCCGCTTCGTACTCCTGAAACTTCACCACCTGGTCTGTGCGATAGCTGTTCGGAGCCAGCACTTCCACTATCAAATCAGGCACACCCTTGAAATATTTGGCCCGCGCCCCCGACCATTCATTTTGGCGCGTGTAGAATAAATCGGGCTGAATGGGGCGAGCATTATCCGTCAGGTGCAGGCGAAATGGTTTGGTTAAGACATGCCCCTGCCGTTCCGCATGAGCGTAGCGCGTCAGCACCAGTCTGAACTTGTCCACGCAGGCGTCATGCTCCGCCCCTGGCGCATTGGTGATATATAGCGTGCCGTTAATCAGTTCATAGATGCGCCCATCTTCGAGCGCATCTATCAGCACGAGATAATCTTCGTATGACCATTGGCCTTGTTTGGGCCAGCCGCCTTGTCCACGGCCAGAGCTTATGGTGATTGACATGAGATTTGTCACAAGGTACAAGGTACAAGGTGCAGGGTGCATGATGCCCCCATGCACCTTGCACCTTGTAATCGCTTTAGCGGTTTAACTGTTGTTGGACCAAATCAGCCACGGCCGTGATAGCTTCAGGCAAACGATTGACATCTTTGCCGCCTGCTTGAGCCAGATTGGGACGACCGCCACCGCCGCCGCCCATCAGCTTGGCTACTTCACGCACCAGATTGCCCGCGTGCAGGCCGCGCTCAACCAAATCATCCGTGACCATGGCAATGACGATGGGGCGGCCATTATTGGCTGTGCCCAGCACGCCCACGCCGCTTTTTATCTTATCGCGGTATTTGTCGAGCATGGAGCGCAGGCCGTCCGCATCCGCATTTTCGACCACGGCCGTGAGCAAATTCACGCCCGCCACTTCCTGCACTTGATTCAACAATTCATCCGCTTCATTTAGCAAGGACGCCTTTTTGAGCTGGTCAATTTCTTTTTGCAACGTCTTGTTATCGGCCAAAATCGTTTCCAGCCGTTTTTCTATCTCTTGTACGGGCACGGCCAGCACTTGCGCCACCCGATTCAGCAAATTGAGCCGCTCCGTTAGAAACTGCCGCGCCATCTGCCCCGTGACCGCTTCCACACGGCGCACGCCCGTGCTCACCGCGCTCTCGCCCGTAAACTGAAACAGTTGAATATCATTTGTTTCAGTCACATGCAGGCCGCCGCACAGCTCAAAACTATAGGGCGCGTCCTGACTCTGCCCAATTTTCACCGTGCGCACAATGTCTCCGTACTTTTCGCCAAATAGAGCCATCGCCCCTTGTCCAATCGCTTCCTTTTGTCCCATCAACTTAATAGTCACGGGAAAATTATCAGCAATGGCTTGGTTCACCGCGTCTTCAATGGCCGCTAACTCTTCATCTGTGACGCGCTTGTCATGCGTAAAGTCAAAGCGCAACCGGTCAGGCGCAACCAGTGACCCCGCTTGGGCGACATGTTTGCCCAGATGCCGCCGCAACTCTTCATGCAAAATATGGGTGGCGGTGTGATGGCGACGAACATTGGCGCGGCGTTCGTCATCCACGCGCAGAATCGCTTTGCTTCCCAGCTTGACATCGCCTTGGAGCAGTTCGCCACTGTGAATAATCAGGTTCGGGAGCGGTTTATGCACCGCTTCGATGCGCACTTGTGCCCCTGTGGCGGGCACGGTAATGGTGCCAATGTCGCTGACTTGGCCGCCAGATTCGACATAAAACGGGGTCACGGCCGTGATAATTTCCACCTTCTGCCCCTGTTTCACCACATCCTGTCGCTCCCCATCGCGGAGCAACCCGATAATCTCTGATTCCAGCCGAGGCGCACCATACTGCTCCTGCTTAACCCCCTCTGTGCCCAACTTGCCCTCTGCGACTAGGTCATTGAACAACGTACTGTAGACTGTCGCTTCGGTTTCATACGCCTTAAACGCGCCCGAGCCACTGCGCTGGGCATGTTCTTCACGCGCCGCTTTATAACCCGCTTCATCGACGGTTAGATCTGTCTGTTCGGCCAAATCCTGCGTGATTTCTAAGGGCAAGCCGTGCGTGGCGTACAGGTTAAACGCATCCTCGCCTGAGATTTCTGTCTCGCCCTCCTCGTGTAGACGATTCGCCAGCCGTTCAAAATAAATCAACGCTTTGTCCAAAGTGCTGGCAAACCGTTCTTCTTCTTGGGTCAGCGTATATTTGATGTTTTCCGCCTGCTGGCGCAATTCTGGATACGCTGGCGACATTTGGTCAATGTAAACCCGCGCCACTTTCGCCATGAACGGCTCGCTAAAGCCAATATCACGCCCAAACCGCGCCGCCCGCCGAATAATCATGCGCAGGACATAATCTGCCCCTTCTGCCCCGGGGCGCACCCCATCGGCGATGAGGAAGGTGGCCGCCCGCACATGGTCAGCAATGACGCGATAGCCTACTTCATGCTCTTCCCGCTCCGCCTCGCTATCTTCTAGCAAAGCTTGGATCCTTTGCATGGTGGGCTGGAATAGGTCGGTGTCGTAGTTGCTTTCCCCCCCTTGCAAGGCAAAGGTGATGCGCTCCAACCCCATGCCGGTGTCAATAGACGGCCGTGGTAAAGGCGTCATATTGCCCTCGGCGTCTTTTTCATACTGCATAAAAACGAGGTTCCAAATCTCTAAATACTCATCGTCACGATTGACCCCTTCCGCCTTTTGCTCAGCTAGGTCGCCCGTGTAGTAATGAATTTCAGAACAGGGGCCACAAGGGCCAACGTCCCCCATTTCCCAAAAATTTTCTTTCTCATCAAAGCGTAAAATACGCTCGGCGGGCACGTGCTTTTGCCACAGCTCAAACGCTTCATCGTCATCCTGATAAATAGACACCCACAGCCTCTGCTTGTCCAAACCGATCACTTCGGTCAGAAACGTCCAAGCGTATTCGATGGCTTCCTTTTTGAAGTAATCCCCAAAAGAGAAGTTGCCCAGCATCTCGAAAAAGGTGTGGTGGCGTGGGGAAGGGCCAACGTTGGTCAGGTCGTTGTGCTTACCTGAGACGCGCATACATTTTTGCGAAGTGCCTGCTCGTGAATAGGGACGATTGTCTAAGCCCAGAAAGACGTTGGCGAACTGGTTCATCCCTGCGTTGGTGAAGAGCAGGGTGGGGTTATCTTTTTGGGGGAGCGGAGCACTAGCGACACGTTCGTGCCGTTGCTCTTCAAAAAATTGCAAAAATGCTTCGCGGATTTCGTTGCTTGTTTTCATAATGAGTGTGTTTCCTTGGTTGTTGGAGTCGGGCAGGCTTTTCGTGAGGCAGTGTCAAGTTTCACGTGTCAGGTGGCTTTTCTCTGGACGTGGCCTGTATAGCCAAGAGAGTCGCTAGCTGACACGCTGAAATGCTGAAATGCTAATGTGCTGACACGCTTATTCTACCTGTGGTCAGCTAGACAACAAAAAACCGCCAGATGGCTTGCTCAATCTGGCGGTCGTGGTGGTTGTGTGGCTATTACCCAACCCAAAGCGCCAGATAGGTTTGCTGGCGGGCGGCGGCTATGAGGCGTTGCTGGTGCTGACCGTTGCTTTGGTTTGGACTGTTTCTTTTCATATTCATATTCATAGGTGGATGGTAACAAAGGGGGCGGGGTGTGTCAACGATTCTGTGCTGGTGGTTAGGGTTGGGGTAGGGTATAGCATGTGCCGCGTCTTTTGCCCTTTTGCTGAGGATACCTTGCTCGACTTGTTACGGCTTGCGTTTGTGCGCGATGGCATTGCGCTAAGCCCTCTGAATTTCTATAATGCTCCTATGTCTCCTCGTGCCACAAAGATTCTACTCATCGAAGGCCAGCGCAGTTCCTTAGAATCCCTTTTGCCCATCCTGCAAAGCCATGGGACGATTGAGGTGGCGCATACGGGCACGGCCGCGTTCCGAGCGATTGAGCAAGAGATGCCCCAGCTCGTCCTCTTTGATGCCTCCACCATGCGCTCCAGCGGCGTGCGCAACTGCCAACGCCTGCGCCAACGTCTGCCCGACACCCCCTTTATCCACGTCCGTGACGACCAAAACGACCCGCCCGACCTCGACCTTGAGGTTTTTTTGCAACGCCCCTTCACGCCGCGCAAGTTGCACAATCGCATTCGTGCCCTTTTGCCCGCTGACGAAACCGCTGAGCAAGTGGTTCGTTTGGGTCATTTGACGCTTTTTTTAGGGAAACGTTCGATTCGCGTGGGTGAACAAGGGGAGCAAATGGTGACGCCCAAGGTGGCGCAGTTGCTCGAACAGTTTTTGCGCCATCCCAACGAGATTTTGAGCCGCCGTGACCTCATGGAAAGCGTGTGGCAAACCAGCTACATTGGCGACACGCGCACCCTCGATGTGCATGTGCGCTGGATTCGAGAAATCATCGAGACAGAGCCAAATCACCCGACGCTGTTAGCCACGGTGCGCGGGGTTGGTTATATGTTGCAATGGCCGACGCTGAATGGGGCGTGAGTTTTGAGAGCAAGAGAGGAAGGGAGCAAGGGAGCAAGGGAGATGTGTCAAAGTAATCAGTGAGCCTTGGGGTAACGATTGGGCTTTCAGAAATTAAATTCGGTTACAGAGTAAAAAATGGGTGGCCTTCCACCACCCACCATCTGCTATCTACCACCCTCTTTTTGCGAGAAAACGCATGTATGCCATTATCCCTATCTTTTTAGCGCGGACAGACCGAGAAGAAGTTGCTTCGGTTGAATCGGTTTGGCCTGTTTTGCCTGAGTGGGATGAATGGCCGGCCGTGACGCTGGTGCAGGGGGCATGGGGGACGGGTAAAACAGCTTGGTTGAGTCAGGCGTTGAGGAGACACACGGCCGTGTCCAAACGCATTGCTTGGGTACATCTCACCCCTTTACACGACATGCCCCACGTCTTTTGGAGCGCTGTCATCACCGCCCTGCAAACCGTAGACCCCCAGCTAGGCACGGCCGCGCAACTGCTTCTCAAATCTGTTTTACTTGTGCCCCACCTCGCTTTTGTTAATTTGCTCAAGACCCAGCTTGACCAACAAAGCGAGCCGCTGGTGCTCGTGTTAGACAATTGCGAGCAAATCCAGCACGAAGGGTTGCTCAACGCCCTCGCCTTTCTGGCTGATGAACTGCCCGATAGCGTCCGTTTGGTCTTAATCGCCAATCAGCCCCCTGCTTTATCGCTGGTGAGCGTGGCGGCGCGGGGCGATTTATGGCACATTTTGCCAACAGCATTCCCCGAGTCAGTCACCCCCGATATATCTCGTTTATCTCCCGCCGCGCAAGCGTTGCTGGCGCAAACACGGCCGTGGCCTTGGCTCTCAACCGAACTAATCACGGCCGCGCACGGAACCGCTGACCATCCCGCTTGGACAGAATTGCTCGAAGCCAAGTTGCTCCAGCCCGTGCTGGTCAATCAGCAGGCGGGTTACTACATTTATCTACAGACTGTGGTGGCCGAGACCACGGCCGTGTTAGCCGACAGTCATGTTGTGGACAAGTCATTCAGCCACCGCGCCACGCTGTGGCTCGTGGCTCAAGAGGCATGGTTCGAGGCGTGTGAGGTCGCCTTGGCGGCAGGGCTGGGGCACGTGGCCGCCGATTTACTGGAGAAGCCGCAACTGTTGCCCCGTTTGCTGGCGCGAGGCGCGTATGATTTGGCCTTGCATTGGGGCACGGCCGTGGCTGAACCCATTGCCAGCCAGCGCCCCCTGCTCACCATTTATCTAGCCTGGGCCTGCTTGCATCAGGGTAAATTCGAGCAGGCTGATGCTTACACTGCCCGCGCCGAAGCGGCTATGAAATTTGTGGTTCAGCATGGTGTGCAAGAGCTAATGGTTGGTTATTTAGCCACCGTGCGCACCATTCGCGGCTACCTGACCGAGCAATACAGCGCAACCCTCGCCTATGCCCACCTCGCCCTCGAAAATTTACCGACTACGGCACCCAACGTGCGCGCTTATGTTTCCGTCTGTTTAGCTGATGCGTATCGCTCGCAGGGCAACTACCCTGCCGCCCGCGACGCTTTCAAAGTGGCTGACCAGCTTTTTAACCCGCAGAGCGACCCCTATTTAGTCTCCTATGGCTATATTTTGCAGGCTCGTTTGTGGCATGAATGGGGTCATCTGCGTCGCGCCGCCGATTTTTACGAAAAGGTGATAGCCGATCTCCGTTATAACGAAATTGTGCTGGAGTCACCTCTGCTGGGCGAAGCGTATTTGGGATTAGGACAACTGCTGTATGAGCAAAACGAACTCACGGCCGCGTACAAGGCGATTACGTACGCCCTGATGCTGTTAGAAGACCGTCCCGCTTATTTGATAGCTCGTCTCGAGGCGTATCTGATTCTAGGGCGCGTCTACGCCGCGCTGGACGAGATGCCGTGGGCGCGACAAACGTTTAACCATGTTTTGACTTTGGTCGCTACAGCGGACGCGGCGCAAACGCCCCACTTGACGGCGCGCGCGGTCGCTACACGCGCCACGGCGATTCAGGCTGGGCTAGATTTACAGACGGGGCAGGTGGCCGAAGCGGAAGAGTGGGCGGTGATGCGGGGGCTGGGGGTCAATGATTTGCTCACGGCCGTGAACGAAGAGCTGTATCTGGTCTATGCCCGCGTGCTTATCGCTCAGGGTAAACCATTCGTGGCCCTGCGCTTGCTCAAGCGCATTCTGGATGATGCGCAGGCGGCAGGACGCACGGCCCAGCAAATTGGGGCACTCACGGGGCAAGCTTTGGCGCTAGCCACCCAGGGCCATCCTGTGCAGGCCATCACCAAGCTCAGCGCGGCTCTTGCTTTGGGGCAATCAGAACGCTTTATCCGTCTTTTTATAGATGATGGGGAGCCAATGGCCGCTCTGCTACAAGAGTTGGCAACGGCGGAAGAGGGAGCAGGCATTCAGAACGATTACATCCAAACGTTGTTAGATGCGGCTGTGAATCCTGTGGCGGCGGCATTAAATGGGGTGGCTTTGCCCGCCGTTGAGGCGGATATTTTGGCTTATTTGGCAGACTCACAGTGGGCGGCTGACCGTGCCGACCGGGCAATCCAGATGCACCTTGCAGAAGCAACGCTGGCTTGGCATGAGCATCGTTTGTGTCACCGCTTCGGTGTGCCCGTTATCACGGCCGTGGTGCGTCGTGCTCAACAGTTAGGCTGGATATCAGTTGTGCCAGAGTAGGGGAGGAGGGGAGGAGGGGAGGAGGGGAGGAGGGGAGGTCTTACTTGAAATCTGACACCTGAATCATGATACGCCCCCATTATTGTGGCATGGGCATTCTGCATACCATGTTTCAAAATGATTTTGTGATTCGGTAATAAAATGGTCGGCGATTTCGCGTAGGCGGCGATTGGTGATGCTTTGCGAAATTTTGCCCGTAATGCGACCCGGCATAAAGCGCAAACCGAGCGGCGGCGGCAGTTGCGCCTGCATCTGCAACGTGTACTCAATGCGCGTACAGTTTTCATCCTCTTCATCCGTCAAAAAAATAGCTTCACTACTGTACAGCCCTCGGCCAGAGGTGCTGTTCATCGAGGCGGATGGTTTGACTTCGGGGGCAGATTCTGTGGGGATAATGCGGATAATTTTTTCGTCCAGCAACGCTTCTAATTGCACATCAGCAAAAATTTCGATGTCATAAGCCCCTAATTCAGTTGTGTAATAACGGAGGCGGTATAACTGCTGGTCGTCGTCGCTGTGCAGGAGCGCAATGTGCTTAAAAAAATTGGACACGCGGTGCATATCGCTAAAATAGGCAAAGGCTATATCTGGTGTCGTGGGCAAGGTTAAAATAAGTTTGGCCGACCCGGCAATTTTAAGCATTTTTTGTGTCTCTTGCTGGCAATTAACTCAGGGGGTGACTGTTCTGGGGAGAAGCGAGCCGCTTGTGGGGGAGAACAGTTGCTCCGTGGTTGAATTAAATAATGGGTTTTTCGGATTCCTTGGGGTTGCGAATAGCGTCACGTGTCATCTGTTTTTTCTGGGTGTGGCTTGTTTGGCAGAGACGGTCGCCGATCAACTCCATAAGCGCGGATGTGAAAGGAAGATAGCTGAGGTGTTTGTGTGTGCCGCACTGCGTAAAAAGATGACGCATCGCATTATTATAGCCCCTTGTAAACAATAAACAATTAAATTTGCGCTAAACTGTACAAAATAACTATGTGCGGGGTGCGGTTTAAAAAGTGCCGCCTCACCCCCACTGCGTCAATTCGGCCGCCACATCCATATCCCGCCTATACAAAATCGTCTTCATTCCGACCGCTTGTGCTCCCGCAATATTGGTAGGGCTGTCATCTATAAAAATCGCCTCATCGGCCTGACGCCCTAGTCGGGCCAGGGTGCGCTCGTAAATGGCGGGGTCAGGCTTCATGATACCCTCCTCCGCCGAAACGACAATGAGGTCAAATGTCGCTGCAACTTGAAACTCGTGGGTCAGCACATGGCGCAAATCATCGGGGGCGTTACTGATAATGGCGGTTTGATAGCCTTCAGCTTCTTTTAAGTGCTGAATGAGCTGTATCATTGCCAAATCGAGCTGGTCGCCAGCCCAAAAGTCGGCGCGTAGTTGGGGGAGTTGTTCCAGTGATACGCCGAGCCGCTGGGCGACATTGTGCCAATGTTGGTCGGTGGTCACACGGCCGTGTTGCGCCTCTAAGCCCAAGTCACTGTTAAAAAAAGTGTGTTCCACACGGCCGTGGGGCAACCCCAACTGCTCATCCCATTGATGTCGCCCCGCCCAATCATGGGTACGAAGCAACACCCCCCCTACATCAAAAATAATCGCTTTTAGCATCTGTTTTTTGTCCTCTGACTGGCTTGGACGCTCAACCTTCATATCTTCTTGTAACGGTTTATATCAACATTTTCTATTAAACTACTTGTCCCTTGTGAAATTTATCGCAAATGTTCGCCACTAGCCAAAAATTAAGTTATTATTGGCTAGCTATGCAAACTTAACAGCATTCAACCTCACCCTGCGGTCATCCACCTATCAAGCTCATGCAACTTTACTGGGATACCACCTACGCCGTCGCTATTGCGCTCAGCGAGCATTATCCTGACCTTGACCCAGTTGAAGTTGGCCTAGTCGAACTGGTTGGTTTAATCGAGAGCTTGCCCAATTTTGCTGATGACACGGCCGTGACCGAGCGAATGCTGACTGATATACAAATCACTTGGTACGAGGAGACAACCAATCCATGACGACGACCGATATCGCCTCCGATATTCCTATCCCCAATGAACTTTCCAGCAACGTCTTCATCACCAGCTTAGACAAAGTCTACAACTGGTCGCGCCGCAACTCCGTCTGGCCGATGGTTTTTGGCCTTGCCTGTTGCGCCATCGAGATGATTTGTAGCGCGACCAGCCGCTACGACCTCTCTCGCTTTGGCATGGAAGTTTTCCGCGCCACCCCCCGCCAATCCGACCTGATGATTGTCTCGGGCACAGTCACCAAAAAAATGGTTCCCACCATCGTGCGTCTATACAACCAAATGCCTGAGCCGCGCTACGTGCTGAGCATGGGGGCTTGCGCCAGCGGCGGCGGCCCGTTCAAGGAAGGGTACAACGTGGTTGATGGGATTGATAAATTTATCCCCGTTGACGTTTACGTGCCTGGTTGTCCTCCCACCCCCCAAGCCCTCATTCATGGTCTGATTACCCTGCAAGAAAAAATTGACCAGCAATCTCTAGCCACCGTGCCTTGGTATCGCAAAGACCAGCCGGGCGATTTTGTCCCTATCCCGCTCCTTGGCCCAGACCTCATTGATGTGCGTCAATTGGACTTGATTGAGCGGTATGCAAAACAAAACATGCCTGCGCCAGCGGCTGACTAAGGCAAAAAAGAAGGAAAATAAGACAGATGGCTGAAATGATGATAGATGTTCTTGAACCAGAAGTAGAAGCAGTGGATCCCGTGGTTGAGGCCACGGCCGTGTTAAAAGAAAGATTCCCCGACCTGCAAGACGACCCTCGCGACGGCTACACGGGTCTCATGGTGCCTCCAGACCAGCTCACGGCCGTGGCCCAAACGCTCAAAGATGAACTCGGTTTCGATTATCTTTCCAGCGTGACCGGCGTAGACCTCATCAAAGAAGACAAAATGGAGGTCGTCTACCACACCTACAGCATTGCGAAAGGTGGTGGTTCCGTCGTGCTCAAGGCGCAAACTGACCGCGAAAACGCGGTTGTGCCCTCTCTCGTGCCCATCTGGAAAGGCGCGGATTTCCAAGAGCGCGAAGCCTACGACCTGCTCGGCATCAGATTTGACGGTCACCCCGACCTGCGCCGCATCCTCATGTGGGACGGCTTCCACGGTCACCCCCTCCGCAAAGATTGGCGCGAAGCGTTCTACGAAGAAGAGAACAAACCATTCAAAAGCCGCTGGCCCAGTGGCGATGTGTTCCGCGCCGAAGAACGCAACCCCTTCGGCAAAAACGTCAAATATCCCGACGGCTGGGTGCCTGACGATTTGCTTGTAGACGAAACCGACCAGCAAATTTATGCGGGCATGGGAACCAGTGCTAAGACTACCAAAAACGACATCCGCACCGAAAACGTAACGGTCAACATTGGCCCCCAGCATCCCTCCACCCACGGCGTGTTCCGTCTGGTAGTGACCATGGATGGGGAAACCATCGTTGACCTCAAGCCTGTTATGGGCTACTTGCACCGCAACCACGAAAAAATCGGCGAGCGCAACACCTTCATCCAAAACATCCCCTACACTGACCGGCTCGACTATCTTAGCTCCATGTCCAACAATCATGGCTACGTATTAGCCATTGAGAAACTGTTGGAGCTAGACGTGCCCGAGCGGGCAGAATGGATTCGCATCCTGATGGTGGAGCTAACCCGCATTTGTAACCATTTATGGGCAACGGGCTTCCTCATTAACGACATTGGCGCGTTCCAAACGCCTATGCTCTACCTGACCATCGAGCGGGAACTCATTCTGGACCTGTTCGAGGCGGCCGCTGGCTCACGCATGATGTGCAACTACATGCGCTTTGGTGGTCTGGCGTGGGATTTGCCCGACAATGTGCGCGGGGAAAACACCTTTACCTTCATCGAAGGCATGGTCAATGATCGTCTGCCCAAGGTGCTAGATGAAATTGACGTTTTGCTGACGCACAACGAAATTGTCAAAGCCCGCATGATAGATGTGGGCAAACTCACGGCCGAGCAGGCGATTAACTTTAGCATGGCTGGCCCGATGCTTCGCGCCAGTGGCGTCGCTTACGACGTGCGCCGCGCTGAGCCATACTCTTACTATGACAAACTCGATTTTGATATTCCCACGCGCACCAATGGGGACGTCTATGACCGGTATATGATTCGCGGTATGGAAATGCGCGAAAGTTTGCGCATTATCCGCCAAGTTTTGCCCTATCTGAAAGAGACGGCAGGTGCGCCTATTCTCTCTGGCTCGCCCCAATATAGCTACCGTGCCCCTGCGGGTGGCGAAGCATACGGCCGTGTAGAAAATCCCAAAGGTGAACTCGGCTACTACGTCACCACCACCGCTAAAGGGCAACACGCCGAACGGTATCACATTCGCGCCCCCAGCTTCATCAATCTGACCTCTATGGGCGAGATGTGCCGTGGTCACAAAATCGCCGATGTTGTGACCATTCTTGGTAGCATTGACATTGTTTTGGGTGAAACAGACCGGTAGACAATGAGTAATGAGAAATGAACAATGAGCAAAAGGGCCGTAGCTGAGGACAAGAGTACTGTCTAATCTCTTTTTCTCTCAAGAGAGCTTCGCGTTTTCCATGCCATTCGCGGTCGCACCTGTTCATTTTTGCACTTGGCAATAACGGAGAAATATTTTATGAGCAATCAAACATATGGTTTAGGCGTATTCAAAGGGCTGGGGGTTACCTTTAAGCACTTTTTGAATACTTATACAGAAGATCTGCGCTGGTTCTTCCGTGGTGGTCGCTACTGGCGCAACGATAACGAAGCGTTGCGCGAGGAGATATTCACGGAGCGGCAAAGCATTCGCTCTAAAGGCATTATCACGGTGATGTATCCTGAGGAAAGGCTGGAAGCTCCTGAGCGTTTCCGCTTTGTGCCCTTCTTGATCATGGATGACCCGCCACCGGGGCAAAAAACGGCGCAAGAGTGGTGTACCTCCTGCGGCATTTGTGCCAAGGTGTGCCCGCCCCAATGTATCTGGATTGAGCGGGGCAAATTGCCAAACGGTCGCCCCAAGCCTGAACCTGTCAACTTCTGGATTGACATTGATATTTGCATGAACTGTGGCTTTTGTGCCGAGTATTGTCCTTTTGATGCGATTAAGATGGATCATGATTATGAGTTGGCTAGCTATGACCGCACGGCCGCGCACATTCATGACAAAGAGCGGCTGACCAAGCCCCTCAGCTATTGGCAAAGCATTGCCCCCGGCATTGCTGAAGCGGAAAAACAGGCGCGGCTTGCGTCTGAAGAAGCGAAGAAAAAGAAGAAGCAGTAGGGGAAAGCTCTAAGTCGTAAGCCGTAGGCTGTGAGTTGTAAGTGTATAACTTTTGCACCTTGCACCCCGCACCTTGAATTCCTCAGGAATGGTAAAATCTATGTTTGGGAATAAAACGAAGGCCGTTAGTGAAGACGCTGTGATGAAGGCGTTGGCGACGGTTATTGAACCAGAGTTGCACCGTGATTTGGTGTCGCTCAATATGATTCGTGAACTCGAGATTAAAGAGCGTGATGTCACTTTTACCATCATGCTGACCACCCCCGCTTGCCCCTTGAAGAGCAAGATGGAAAATGATTGCCGTGTGGCTCTGGCTAGCGTGCCTAATTTGGGCACAGTGACCGTTAACTTTGATGCCAATGTGCCCCGTAACCAGCAAATTTCTGACCAGATCGGCCAGAATTTCAAAAACGCCATTGCCGTGGCTAGCGGTAAAGGCGGCGTCGGTAAAAGCACCGTGTCGGTCAATTTGGCGATTGCTTTAGCTAAGATGGGCGCGTCGGTTGGTCTGCTGGATGCGGATATTCTGGGGCCGAATGTGCCACAGATGATGGGTGTGGAAAAGATGCCCCCGCCGCAGAATCGCAAGCTGATTCCAGCGGAAAGCTACGGCGTCAAGTTTATTTCGATGGCCTTTTTGTCTGACCCCAATAAGCCGATGATTTGGCGTGGGCCGATGCTCCACAGCGCAATTCGCCAGCTTTTGACGGATGTGGAGTGGGGTGAGCTTGATTATCTGATTGTTGACCTGCCTCCGGGCACGGGTGATGCGCAACTCTCTTTGGCGCAAACGTTGCCGCTGACGGGGGCGGTCATTGTGACGCAACCGATGACGGTGGCCAAGTCGGATGCTCTGCGCGGCCTGAAAACGTTTGAGCAGTTAAATGTGCCGATTATTGGCGTTGTTGAAAATATGAGCGGCGAGATGTTTGGCACAGGGGCAGGGGCGTCGCTGGCTTTGGAAACGAAGACGGAATATTTGGGCACGATCCCCTTAGAGGCAAAGGTACGCCAAGGTGGAGACAATGGTCGTCCCGTGGTAGGGGTTGACCCTGATTCGCCAGCGGCGGCCGCTTTTGAAGAGATCGCGCAAAAGGTAGCCGCTCGGGCGAGTGTGCTAACGCTTAATAATCAGGCGAACTTTATTCCGATTCAAATGATTAATTAGCGGTCAGCCGTTTGGTTAGTGGCTGAACGCTTTTATTTGTGGTGAAACGCCCCATCTTTATTTAAGCTGGGGCGTTTTCTTTTTGCGTCCGACCCATTCATTGATAAACTTGCGGAATGATTAAGCAGAAAGGTGTAATGTGTTAAAGATTGAACAGTTGACCAAAAGCTTTTTTTCGCTGGTGGCCTTGGATGGGGTTGATTTGGTTGTG
The DNA here is from genome assembly GCA_041745395.1 of Promineifilaceae bacterium (SeqCode). Classification (GTDB taxonomy): domain Bacteria; phylum Chloroflexota; class Anaerolineae; order Promineifilales; family Promineifilaceae; genus Hadersleviella. Next base: position 34,005 of record JBGTIZ010000261.1, read on the forward strand.
CCTCGCGGGGAGATTTTGGGTGTGCTGGGGCCGAATGGGGCAGGGAAAACGACCTTGTTCAAGGTGTTGAGTGGCTCGCTGGTGGCTGACCACGGCCGTGTCCAGCCCCTCGACAATCGCCCTTGGCCCCACATCGGGTACAAGCCAGAACGCCTCTTTTTTCCGCCCCGTATGCGTGTGGGACAATATTTGAGCCTGATGGCCTCCCTCTGTAACCTATCTGGCCGTGAAGCTGAAAAGGCAACCACGGCCGTGGTCGAAATGACTGGCCTGCAAGATTATTTGGGCAAACGGCTCAAAGATTGCTCCAAAGGAATGCGGCAGAGGGTGTCGCTGGCGCAAGCCTTGCTCAACAACCCTGACCTGCTCATCTTAGACGAACCGACTGATGGGCTTGACCCGCTGGGGCAGGCGGAACTGCACGCTGTGTTGCTTAACCTGAACGAAATGGGCAAGACGATTTTGCTTAGCTCCCATCGTTTGGGCGAGGTCACGGCCGTGTGTACGCGCATTGCTATTTTGAACCACGGCCGTGTAATCTACCAAAGCAGTATGGCCGAAGCCCTCGCCGAACGTCCCCAAGCCACCATTTACGTCGATAAAGATTTAACGCCTATGACCCAACTCCTGCATACCCTGCATCCCGATATTTCTGTCGAAGGACAAAAACTAAGCCTGCACCGGGACGCGACCGTGATTCGGCGGCAAATTCTCAGTATTTTGCTAGCCGCTGGGTACGATATTTTGCAAATCGAACGGCGCCGCGCCACCTTAACCGAAATTTACAGCGAGGTGCTTAAATGAGCTATCGGATTGTGTCGCTCACGGGCTACCTGCTGTATCTGCTGAGCAATTCGCTGGCTGGCGTGACCTATGTCGCGCTCACCATTGCTTTTTATCTGTTCGCCTTCCGCACGCCCACGCCAGAACCAGACTATTTTATTTTGGTGATTGGGGGGTATGGGGCGTTTTTGGCCTTTTTGATGACCTTGACCATAGCGGCCAAGGCCAATGAGGCGACGAGCTATCCGATTTTGGTGCGTTTGCAGAGCCGCGTGGAATATATCACGGCCGTGCTGTTGGCCGCTGTGTTAGCCACGCTCTTGCTCGTGCTTTTGATGGGGGCAGTCGCTTTGGTGCGTAATGCGCCAGTTTTATCGCTGGAGCGGGCGTTGCAAATTCCACCCATTTGGCTGTCGCTTATTATCGTTTTTGCGGTGTTGGCTTTGCACGCCAGCGATTTTGTGGCGGTGGGCTGGTCACGGGTGATTGTGTTTGGATTGTTGGCTGTTTTTCTGGTGTTGGGGGAGAACAGCACGGCCGTGATCAATTGGCTGGCTGAGCAGTTTGCGCAGTTAAGCAGTTGGTCTTACCAGCAAGGCTCGACGGGTAATGGGCAGTTTTTTCAGGGGATTGCGGATTGGTTTAGGAATAGTGGCACGGCCGTGGTTCAAGAGCTATTTGGACTCCTTTTTTGGCCTTTTCACGCTATTTTTGGGGCGACCATTCATGGCTCATTCACCCCTGTCGAAGCCCTCGCTCCCGGCACATTGGTCATTTATGCTACGATTTTATTTCTGTTGGCCGCTGACCTTTTCGCCAACAAAGATCTCTTTTTAAGCGAAGAATAGGTGTGAATTAGTGACTCGCCAAGCCCGTTGCCTGAGCTTGTCGAAGGCAAAAGGGCGGATTTGGGATTTGGACAGATCACGCCTCACTCGACCTCATCATAGCTATCGGCAAAAAACCGCTCATTGACTTGCCCCACAAACGCCTCCGCTTCCTCCTGCGCCAGGGTTGTGCCCACGGGAATGCGATAGGAGCCGTAATCAAAAACGGGGCTGTTTATTTTGGAGTCAAAACGAAAGGCCGAAACGTGCCGCCGGTCATACGCTTCGGTGATGCCTAGCAGAGATAACGGCCGGCGCACGACCAGTTTGTCCTCGTAGAAAAACAAAATCTCCCGCGTGGCCATGTGATACTGCCACCGCCGCCAAATCTGTCGCCCCAGCCAAACCCAGCCCGCCAGCAAAATAAGCAAAATAACGATATACGCCAGCAGTAGCAGGCCGGTGAAACCCAACCCGCCGCCTACAAGGCCTATAAACTGCCTAAAGGCGAGAAAGGTACCCGCTAGCCACGAGAGCAAGAGCAAGCTGTAAACGAGCCAATAGCCCCACTGTCGTTTGAGCGGCACGATAATCTTGGTACGTTCGGGGGTTTCTTCAAAAGCGATGGGGATGGTCATAGGCAGTTAAAAGGCAGGGGGGAGAGTAAAAAAGACAGAAGGCAGAAGAAACAAGTTCTCTGCCTTCTGCCTTTTGTTCTTGTGGGTGGTTATTTCTCGAGGGAGTGAACCAGCATGTTGCGGCCTTTGCCTGAAATTTTGACATAGCCAGCATTGGCGGCGGCATCTACGAAATCGCTCAGCCGTTTGTAATTGTTGCCATCGGCGTCGGTGAGCTGTTTCTCATCGAAGTTGGCCTCTAGCTTGCGAATGTGGCCTTTAATGGCGGAGATGCGGGTGGAGCGACCTGCTTCTTCGGCATTCTGGATAGCTTGCGCCAACAGGGCAAAGGCTGGGTTTTCTTCTGCTTGGCTTTCGCTGGGGGCGGGTGCTTCTGGTGCCTGTACTTCTGGTGCTTGCACCTGTGGCACTTCCGGCGTGTCGGGGATTGTAGGGGCTGGCTCTTCGACCACGGCCGTGGAGCCTGTCGGTTCATCATCTCCCATAAACGCCGCAATCAAACGTGCATCCCCTTTATACTCATACTGCGCGGGGGAGACACCTGGGGGTGAAACCCGCTGAAGCAGACCCAATTCCCGCGTGGCCGCCGTGAGTAGTTCACGCACCTTGGGTGAAGGCAGGTACACATTGCGCTCATTGCGCACTTGGCGACAATGCGCCTCAATCTTGAGGAACGGCGCGGGATAGGAGCCAAAGCTCTGTAGCCCAGCCACGATAATCTCACGACCGACATGCTCCTCTTCGTTGGCGCTAGCTGGCTTCGGCGGAATCATGGTCGGGGTGCTATCCGCCACTGGCTCGGGTTCTTCTTTGGGAGCTACCGTCGCTATTGTTTCGACTTTGTCCGTGACTGGTTCTACAGCTTGCTTCTGTTGTTTTTCTGACTTCTGCTTCCTTGACGATTTAGAAGGAGTTGAGGAGGGGGCTGGCTCACTCTGTTTCGTCTCAGGCTGTTCTTCGGCTGGCGTCTCGCCATTCTCTTCGGGGGGCAAAATGCGGCGGGAATGTCCCTTACCAGTTACTTTGACATGCCCTTCTTCTTCCGCCGCTTTGACAAATTCACCAAAACGGCTAAAGGGCTTTTTGCCGTCAACTTCAATCTCTTTTTCATTGAAGTTGTTGTACATGCTGGTCATGATGCCCTTGATAGAGGAGGGGCGACTGGATTTGTCATCCTTAATGGCTTTGGCGGCCGCTTTGGTTAACAGTTCGTAGGCTTCGGCTAAAGCGGGTTGCCCCGTAACCTTCTCTTTCTCTTTTTCGCGTGTTTTCGGCTCTTCTGGTTTGTCTTTAGCCGTGGCAGTGGCGGTGGAGGTGGCGGTGGAGGTGGAGGTGGCTCGTTTGTCGTCAGCCAAGAATACCTCGTTGACCGTGCCCGTGGTCACGAGCTTGACCATGCCGCGCCGTTCCCCTTCTTGCACAAATTCCTTGAACTTTTGGAAGCGACGCCCTTGGCTATCGGTGTGCTTCTTTTCGTCAAAACCACCCATTAGCTCTGCCATCATCATCTTTACGTTGGGCAAGACGGTGGAGCGTTGGCGGCTTTGTAGCTCGGTAATGGCTTCGGTCAGCCCTTCATAGACGCTACGCGGCCGTTTCTTGTAGTTGGAGGTAGGAATTTGGGAGAAATGGCTGTAGAAAATGAATTCGTCAACCGCTTGGGCCAAATGGGAGGAGACCGAGCCGTCTACCCCAATGGCGATAACGCGGTTGCCTTCGCGCCGAATGGCGTTGACCAGCGGTAAAAAGTCGCTGTCTCCGGTGAGGAGAATGAAGGTGTCTACGCTTTTGCGGTTGTGCAGAATGTCCATGGCGTCAATGGCCATGTACATGTCTACAGCGTTTTTGCGGACCGATTGCTGGCCGTCTGACCCCATGGTGAAGCTGGGGACGTAAACGGGGTCGAAGCCGTTAGACATGAGGGCGGGAATCATAGCGGGGCTGTGTCGGTTCCAATCCGCGAAGGAGTGGGCAACGACCACACGGCCGAATTCCTTGCATTTGTCCATCAGGTCTTCAAAGTTGGCGTTCATGTTGTAGTTGTTGCGGAGGGAGAAGACGATGTTCTCGAAGTCAAAAAAGACAGCGACATCATCCTTTTTTTCGTAGTCCATTAGTGGCTCCCCCAATTGCTATATTTTTTTGTCATATGGTTGTCCTTGTGTGATAGGTGTGTATTGTTAACGCTATCTGTGGGGAACAGGGATGTGGTTGGATGAGGGTGGGCAGGCTCGGTTGAGAGGGTTTGTTTACTTTGTGTGCGCGGGTGGCACGGTTTGCGAGGATTACACGGCCGTGTGCCTAAAAAAACAGGCCGACCATTTAGTAACTTAAAAGCGGAACAGTGGTCAAATTGACTTTTGTTGCGAAATTACGTTCCCGCAATCGTCAAAAACGGTTACAAAGTAAATTCTAAAATGCTTGAGCCTCAAATCCACATCTGTCTGCACAGACGTTAACTGGTCTGAAAATGGCTGAACAATCTACCTAGGCTGGTTCTAAAAGTCACGTTAGCGGGCAAAAACAATCTCAATAGACCATTTTTGAGTCTGCTAAAAAAAGGGTTTAATCTTTGGCCAAGGCCTAAAGGGCGCGAAGATTTTCTCGAGACAGCTTTTTTTGAGTGTCTTGGTGAGAGGCTTTTTTCAGCGGACTTCGTTCTTAAGTGACGATTACCTGCTTAGATGCTTGCTTAGCTCTTTTTTTCAGGTCAATAATACAAGTCGCTTATTGTTATACCACAAAAACGGGGTATGCGAATATATTTTAACGCATGTCCGTTATTGGTAGCCGTTCAGCATCTCATCCCGTCAGCATTTCAGCTTTCTTTTCTCGACACAATTTGGGCATATGCGGACGATTGCATTGCCTAAAACAGGAAGCGAATCGAAATAAGCCGAAAAATGTATTAGTCACAAATTGCTCAGACAAAAAATCGTAGCTCGACACGCCTCGGCCTCGCCGCCTGCGGCGGCTCGGCTATTCTAACGGGTGTTTTTTTCGTTTGGGTCAACCCCCAAACGAAAAAAACACC
>JBGTIZ010000262.1:0-2828 GCA_041745395.1 Promineifilaceae bacterium (SeqCode)
GAAAATTTGCGCCAAAAACCGAACGCTGGCATGAAAATCATCTTGTTGACATAATGAGACAGTTGGGTCAAAAACAAGCCCAATTGTCGAAAAATGTGGCTGAAATTCGATTTTTGCCAAAAAAATGGTCGAAAGCCCAGTCCTTGTCTTTGAATGATAAAATCATGACCAAAAGTGCATAACGCAATACGTTAAACGTCAACGGTATAACAGCATCACAACGTTCCCAAAGCTTGTGCCAAATCGGCAATGATGTCCCCCACATCTTCAATGCCCACGGAGAGCCGCACAAGGCCATCGCTGATGCCGATGCTGGCGCGTTCCTCGGCGGTGAGCGAGCGATGTGAGGACATGGCAGGATAGAGAACGAGGGAGTAAATATCGCCGAGCGTGGTGGCAGATTGGATAAGCTGGAGCCGTTCCATAAAGCGAAAAACTTCAGCCCGCCCGGCATTGGCTAGCTCAAAGGAGAGGACGCCGCCCGCCCCACGGCCGTGGGTCAACCTCTGCACCAACTCATGCTGGGGATGGTCGGGGAGCATGGGGTAATTGACTTGGGTGATGCCGGGCTGGGTTGTCAGCCACTCCGCCACGGCCGTGGCATTGGCACATTGCTGACGCATCCGCAAAGGGAGCGTTTTTAGCCCGCGCAGAGCGAGCCACGCCTCAAACGGGCCAAGGCTACTCCCCACCAGCTTGTTTAACTCGAGTAGACGAGCGCGATGCACGGCCGTGGTCACCACCACCCCCGCCATCACATCCCCATGCCCCGCAATGAATTTGGTCGCGCTATGAATGACCATATCCGCCCCAAAGGCGAGCGGGGCGCACAGATACGGGGTACAGAAGGTGTTGTCTACCAAGAAAAGTGCCCCGTGCGCGTGGGCAATGTCGGCCAAGCGGGGCAGATTGGCAACTTTGAGCAGGGGATTGGAGATGGTTTCGGCAATAAGGGCGACGGGGTGGTGGGTGGACACGGCCGTGTCTACGGCCAACTCATCCAGCACATCCACAAAATGCACCGTTGCGCCTAGCTCTGTGAACAAGTTCTGGAGCAGACTGTAGGTCGCGCCGTACACGTCGGCGGCGCAGACGACGTGCGTGCCCGCTTTGACCCCCGCGGCGAGCAGGGCAACGTGCATGGCGGCCATGCCGGAGGCGAAGGCGTAGGCGGCTTGCCCCCCTTCTAGCTCGGCGATGGCGGTCTCAAACACGGCCGTGGTTGGGTTGCTATATCTCGCCGAATACACGTGCCCCGCTTCTTCATTGGCTAACACCGCCTCCAGCCCATCGCTACTGCCGTAGGTGTAGCCCACGGAGGGGTAAATCGGGGTGGTGACGGGCTGAAACCCTTGCCCCCCCAGTTGTCGTTCACCCGCATGGACGGCGCGGGTGTTAAACCCTTGTTTCTGTGTAGACATCAATTCTCCAATGGTGTGCTAATTGGTAAGATGGAACCATGTGAGCCAATTGGTCATCAGTCAGGGGGGGCGCGTCAGGGTCAGCCAAGGCGGCTTCGATAATTTCCGCATCTTCTTCGGGCGTCGGGGGGATAATATCAGGCTCGTTTGTTATTGACATAACAGCTACGCATATCGCTTTACCTAAAGACCGATTGTGTTATCAAACAGGTGATAAATGCAATACAAAACGATGCTTACCAACAAAAATCTCATTACCATTGACCACAATATCAGGTAAATCATGGTCAGGCATTAAGACGACCTCTTGATTGTTTATCTGCACGGCTAAATTAACGACTTCTTCAACCTTGCCTTCCACACGTTGTCTTAACAAATCAGTAAACGTTTCGGCTGGTATTTCACCATTACTTGTTGCCGCTTGAGAAATATACCCATCAATAATCTCTGCAAATTGTTCGTCACTCATTTGAGTTATCGTATCCATTACCGTCCTCTCCTTGCCAACGTTTGACACGTCGCTTCCATTCACCAAAAGATAGTGCTACAAAATTGACTGTCTTTGTTTCTATTTTAACAGGTAGTGACAAATTCTTGCGTAAGGTATCCCAATCACCAACAATCGTATCGCCATTAAATAGCGGCCAAACCGCCATTCTCAGCAAAACAACTACGGTGTAACTATGCTTACCAAGGAATAGTCGCACAATATAGAAATCATGGTTAGTGACATTTTTTAACTGCACAAAGTAGAGCGAGGTCTTTATATCGCCAAGCAAGTCCCCAACTTTTAAATCACCAAACGAAAAACGTTCTTGTCGCTTGGTCAAATCATGTGCTCTGAACATGACACCAGATTTGTCTAGATCGCGGAATATTTCTAGCTCAAACGCATAACCTCGTGCAAACGAGTGCCACCAATAAAGCCAATATACGAGCAACAAACGTGCTGAAGAAAATTCAGCAAAACGTTCACGCCATAGCTGATTAATACGACGGGCATACCTAGCCCATAAAGAAGGGCTGTCTCGCTCAATATTTTTTAGAGCAAGTAGCTCATGGATGTAGCTATCAGCCAAAGGGATATCAACGTACTTTGTATAGGATTGACGGAATGTAAATGTATCACCAAACTCAACTATCTGCGCCTTGTCTAGTAAATCGATAGCCATGAATAAGGTACGCCATTGCTCAGGGCTAGATAATGAGTTTGTCAAGTAAGCGGTTAAAGCCAACTCATGCACGGCCGTAAAATCAGTTGGTAACAAACAATACCTTCGCCAAACATTTGAGCTAAAAAAGTGAAAAAGAGTTGAAACTCTGGTAAAGTTTTTTGACCAAAAAGAAACCAACCAGAGAATCAACTCATGCCAGAAATCGTAGCACTTTTACATGGAATCAGCCAAT
>JBGTIZ010000263.1:0-7768 GCA_041745395.1 Promineifilaceae bacterium (SeqCode)
CAGGCTCAGGCAACGGGCTTGTTGGTTCGTAGCTACAAAAACCAAATTATCTTGCGATCAGCTTGGCGGCTAGCGGCCATTTTGTTCATTGCTCATTGCGCCTTGTTCATTGTTTAAGCCAGTCTAGGATGATGTCGTAGCGGAATTCGTGGACAAGGTAGCTCAGTTGCTGGAAGAGCTGTGGTTGCGCGGTTTCGAGGGGGATGATTAACTGGAGGATTTGGTTGCCTTGGGCACTACACACGGCCGTGTACAACTCTTCACGCACGGCCGTGGGTAACGCGTCGGCTGTTGGTAGAGGAGCCATGACAGACTGAGCCAGCTTCGGTACACTGGCATAAGACAAACTAACTGGCAAATAATGAGCCAGCAACTTGAAAATATCCTCTTCCCGAAACGGCTTACTAATAAACGCATCACACCCCCCCGCCAAAATACACTTCCGCTCCTCCTCAAACACACTCGCCGTCAAGGCCACGATAGGCACGCTCTGCCCCTGCGGCATTGCCCGTAAACGTCTTGTCGTCTCCATACCGCCCATTATGGGCATGCGCATATCCATGAAAATAAGGTGCGGTCGCCACAATTCCGTCATCTCCAACGCATCACGGCCGTTGCTAACCGAGACCACATCAAGCCGACAGCGACCCAAAAGCAACTCTAGCATCTGGCGGTTGGCCGGCTGGTCATCTACAACCAGCACCCGTATAGCAGAAGCATCTGGATTAGGCCGCACCCCAATAATCCGCCGCTCTGGAACCAAACTGGGCGGGGGCGTAGAGACAACCGAAACGGGGATCTCAACCGTGAAGCGACTCCCCTGCCCCACTTGGCTCTCAACATGCAGATGCCCGTTTAGCAGTTGCACAAACTGTTTACAAATAGCTAAGCCGAGTCCTGTGCCTTCGGCCTCCTGCAACAAATAGCCGCTTTGTTCAAAGGGGAGGAACAGCCGTTCGAGGTCTGCGGGGGCAATGCCCACCCCGGTATCTTCGACGACCAAGTAGAGAATGGTTTGTTGACCTGAGCGATGGGTTGTCCAGACGGTGAGGGTGATTTGTCCCACGGCCGTGTATTGCACTGCATTGCCCAACAAATTGATTAACACCTGCCGTAACTTCTGCTGGTCGGTGTAAATCAATTCCGGCAAAGCTGACCGCCGTTGCACCACAAAATCCAGCCCCTTGGCCCGCGCCTGAATATTAAACATCTGTCCCAGCCCGCTCAGCAATTCCAACAAATTAAACGCACCAGGCTGGAGCTTCATCTGTCCCGCCTCAATTTTGGACAAATTCAGCACATTGTTAATCAGCGACAGCAAATGCTCACCGCTGTGCAAAATCGTCTCCAAACTTTCACGATGATCGCGGGCGAGCGATTCATCGCGGGCAACCAACTGCGCATACCCCAAAATCGCGTTGAGCGGCGTACGCAACTCGTGGCTCATATTCGCCAAAAACGTGCTTTTTGTGCGGCCAGCCGCCACAGCGCGGTCACGCGCCAGCACCAGCTCCTGATTGACGCGCTCCATTTCTGCTATCCGCCTCTCCTGCCGCTCAAGCTCTTGTTGCAATTCCAGATTGGCCTGCTCCAACAGCTTGGTGCGCCCCACGCCCTCAGACAAGTGGGTTAATTGGGCGGACAACGAGCAATTATTCGTATCTGGCAACGCCAATGAGGACAAATTATTTTCAGCCATGAGGTCACTTCTCGATGATGTGTAAAAAACAGAAAAAGTTAACTCCCAATGCCCCAGGCCAGTATTTTAGTACTAAATTATCGTTGTCCCTATTGTAGCGAGTTCTGGTCGTTAGTGTAGCCCTATTTTGCAATACCCCTAATGCCCCTAACAACCCATTGACAGTCTATCTTCACAAACTTATACTCCGACACGTTATGTGAACGGTCATAACTATTCCAATAATCAATGGCTAATTTAATCAATGGCTAATTGTCAATTATCAATGGTCAATGAGGTGCGCGAGTGGACATTGATTATTGGCTATTGGCTATTGGCAATTAGCAATTGACCATTTCCTAGGATTTGACTATGCGCAAAGAGAATGGCGATTTTAATATAAGCACTCACCCTAGCTACCCCTACCCCCTTGGAGCCAGCGTATGCCCCCACGGAGTCAACTTCAGTATCTACTCCAAAAATTGTGACATCATCGAACTCCTGCTGTTTGACACGGCCGATGACGCTCGTCCCAGCCGCGTGATTGCCCTAAATAGCGAACATGACCGCACTTTTTATTACTGGCACACCTTTGTACCCGACCTGAAAGCAGGGCAAATCTACGCCTATCGCGCTTATGGGCCTCTGCTTCCCCAAGCAGGTCATCTTTTCGACGGTTGGAAAATTTTGCTAGACCCTTATGGCAAAGCGGTGGTCATGCCCACTAAATATGACCGCGAGGCGGCTAAACGGCCGGGCGATAACTGCGCCCGCGCCATGAAGAATGTGGTCGTAGACCCCAACGAATACAATTGGCAAGATGACAAGCCCCTTAACCATCCTTACACCAACACCATCATCTATGAACTGCACGTGCGGGGGTTTACGGCCAATCCCAACTCTGGCTTGTCGCCTGATTTGCGGGGCACGTATCGGGGGCTAATAGAGAAGATTCCGTACCTAAAGGAGTTGGGCATCACGGCCGTGGAACTGCTCCCCGTCCAACACTTCGACCCCCAAGACGCCCCCGCCGGGCACAACTACTGGGGCTACAGCCCCATCGCCTTCTTTGCGCCCCACACCCCCTACAGTTCCGACCAATCTCCCCTCGGTCCAGTCAACGAATTCCGCGACATGGTCAGAGCTTTGCACAAAGCCGACATCGAAGTCATCCTCGATGTGGTCTTCAACCACACGGCCGAGGCAGGCGCAGACGGCCCGACCCTCTCCTTTCGCGGCTTGGGCAACCGCGCCTACTATATTTTAGACGAAAACGACCCCAGTCAATATCGCAACTACAGCGGCTGTGGCAACACCTTCAACACCAATCACGCCATCCCCCGCCGCCTTATCCTCGACTGCTTGCGCTACTGGGTGGCCGAAATGCACATAGACGGCTTCCGCTTTGACCTCGCCTCCGTCATGTCCCGCGATGAATGGGGCACCCCCATGAAAAGCCCCCCCATTCTGTGGGACATCGAATCTGATCCCGTGCTGGCTGGCACGAAAATCATTGCCGAAGCGTGGGACGCGGCCGGACTGTACCAAGTCGGCTCCTTTGTGGGACATCGCTGGGCAGAGTGGAACGGTCACTTTCGGGATGATGTCCGTGCCTTTCTCAAGGGGGACAAACATAGTGCCCGCAAATTTGTCAATCGGCTCATTGCCAGCCCCGACCTCTACCCCAAGCCCGACCGGGAACCAGATCGGAGCATCAACTTCATCACTTGTCATGACGGCTTTACACTCATGGATTTGGTCTCCTATAACGAAAAGCACAACGAAGCGAACGGAGAAGGCAACCAAGATGGGCACAACCATAATCTGAGCTGGAACTGTGGTGTAGAAGGCCCTACGGACGACCCCGAAATAATGGCTCTGCGCCAGCGGCAAATCAAGAATTTTTTGACCGTTTTGTTTATTTCACAGGGCACACCGATGCTCTGGATGGGCGATGAAGTAGGCCGTACACAATACGGCAACAACAACGCCTATTGTCAGGATAACGAAATTGGCTGGTTTAATTGGGATGATGTGGAACGCAATGCTGACCTGCTAAATTTTGTGCGGCGCGGCCTGCATTACATTAGAAAATACGCTATTTTTCAGGACAACTATTTTTGGAGTTCGGACGAAGCGGCGGAGCTAGTGGTTAATTGGCACGGCACACGGGTAAACAAGCCTGACTGGAGCGAAAATTCTCACAGCGTCGCCTTTACCTTACGCCATCCCGAAAGCGGGGGACATCTTTGTGTGCTTATCAACGCCTTTTGGGAACCGCTTAGCTTTGCCCTGCTTCCCCTGCCCGTGGATGAACGATGGCATCGCATGATTGATACGTATCGGCCAGCACCGGATGATTTTGTGCGCTATGGGGATGCGCCGCAGATAGATGATGACCATTATAGGGTGCAACCACGCTCGATAGTGGTGTTGGTCTCGCAAGAGATACGTCCGCACCTGCGGCGGGAGCGGATGCGGGCAAAAACGCGACGCCAAGTTTGGCCGGGGGGGCAACCCACCCCGCCGAGCGCGGGCCAAAAGCAGAGGCAGGGGCAAACGTCTGGGTTTAGTGGTGGCGTTGGCAGTGCGGCTCCCACGGCCGTGTCTAGCCCCCCATCCGCTAGTGGCATGAGTTAGGCCTCAAAAAAGCAAAAAGTAAAAAGCAAAAAGGGCGTGGTTCATTGAGAACCACGCCCTTTTTTGGTCTAGCTAGCTATCTGCAAACGATGGTTTGTGCCTTATGGCCTGACCACTATGGGCAGATAGCTGGTGTATTCGGTTGGTTCAGGTTCTTCGGCCGTGGTGGTTAGTTCAATGGTGTCCACCTGATTGTTCAGGAGTCGTCCTACGGCGGATGTGGCTTGAATCACGGCCGTGTCCATCTCGCCAGCCGTAGCCGTCATCGGCACCGTGACATAAACCTCAAACGTCTGCACTTCGCCAGCATCCAAGACGAGCGTGTCGGTCATCAAAGATGTGGTCCAATCCGCAGAGAGCACCTCCAGCATAAACCCACTAGAGACATTGCCTGTGTTCTCAAGGCTGACCGTGTAGGTCACGGTACTGCCCTGCGTACCCGTCAGCATGGTCACGTCCGCGCTCAGGGCCGCGCCATATTCGGCGGGTATCGCGGCCGTGGTGGTCAGCGTGACGCCATCCATCACGGTGTCATCCGCTTGGGATGTCGCCGTGACCAGCACGCTATCGTTGTCATCCGCTTCCGCATCTACTGGAATCATCACTGCCACGTCAAACACATTGTGTTCGCCCGCCGCCAGCGTGATGCTAGCTGGAGCCGTGGTGTCCCACGTCTCGCCGCTCAGGCTAATGTCGAAGGTGTCGGTCAGGTCACCCGTGTTGGTGATGTGTACCGTGTAGGTAACGGTCTCCCCGGCGAGGGCACTCAAAGCGTCCACGGCCGTGTTGACCTCTACCCCAGGTGTCACCACCATCACCATCGTCAGCGGCATGGTGGGCACGTTGTTCCCAAAATTACCGCTGAAGGTCAGGTCAGCCGTATACGTGCCCACTTGAACCACGTCCGTGGTGTCAAAGACAACCTCGAAGGTGGCTGTCTCGCCAGCCGCGACAGTACCGCTGTTCGGCGTGGCAAAAGCCCAAGCGGGAGTGAGGCCTTCGATAACAAACGGCAGACCTTGTGGAGTAGCCGCCACAGTATCAACCAGCGGTTGCCAAGCACCCTGAAAGAAAACCAAGCCATTGCCCGTGGTGTCCTCACCATTAATGCTGATGGGGGGTGCCCATGGGCCAGAAGCAAGAGAGCCATCCGCTTGCCAATCGAGCCAATAAGTACCAGCAGGCAAGAATAACCCTTCCATATCTACCACGCTCGCCATAATGGGACGGTTGGTCGTAGAGCCACTGCCTGATTCGGTCACGCGGTAGATGTTTGACCAACCCGTGGAAATCATGCGGTTGGTGCTGTCATCCCCAAAGATGATGTTGCTAGCGGGGTCGCTAGGTGGCCCATCCCAGAGACGCACATTCACGGCCGTGATGGGAGACGTGGTGCTAGAATCCGTCTGGTAAGCGAAGAAGGTAACGGTGTCTAGTCTCCAGCCACTTCCAGTTACTTCAAACTCATCAGCTACGCGGTTGTTGAATGCAACTTGGTGTGCAAAACCCAATGTGTTGAGGCCGAGCGAGCCTTGCAAAACGGACTCATCCGCACCATCAGCCCCACAACCAGCACAGTTGACCAGTGGCCCGTTGTCGTACAGAACGGCACTGCTGGCCGCCCATTGGAAATTGGCAGGGTCGGCATGGGGGTGGTGATGTCCACTCTTTCGGCGGGGGTGCTGGTAAGGTCACCTGCGTTTTCGTGGGAGAGGGCGTTGCTCGTGATGGGACGGGTGTCCACGGCCGTGTTGTTTGGGTTTGTTGCCACAGGGCGCACAGCCAGCATAGTTGGACCACCAGAGCTAAAAATGGACAAGTCGAAGGTCAATTCGCTCGTCCCAGTGTTGGTCACAGTCACGGTATTCGTCACCACGTCTCCAATTCCCATGACCTCTTCTATCTCAGCCGTGCTATAGATTAGTTCGGCAAAGATGGGGGTGAGGGCAAAGTCTTGGGTACTGGTTACGCCCGTAGAGATATTGACCACGGCCGTGTCGCTGAAATAATCAGTCGCGGCTATCGTCAGGTAATACTCTCCCGGCAACAGCGAGACACTATAGCTACTGCCCTCCACCGTAAAATCGAACCCATTGGTGCCGGTAATTTGTACCGAAGCGATAATGGGTTCACCCGTCAGGTCATCGGTAATATCACCCGCGACCGTACCACAGTTGGAACAGGAAACGGTGAGAGTAACTGGGATGCTGGGAACGCTGTAGGGGGTGTCATCCTCTACCTGAATAGACGCCATATAGACGCCAGGCATAAGCAAACCTCCCGCATCGATATTGACATCCACCAGCATATTGCTGTTGTCGCCAAGCGAGCCAGCGGTTGGGTTGGTCTCTAGCCATGTGTTAGCGGGCATGGTGGTCAGGGTGTAGTCAAGCGGGACATTGCCATTGTTAGTTAAGGTCAATGGCACTGTCGTGCTATCCCCCAAATCGATAGCCAGTTCAATGGCGGTGGGGTGGGTCGTCAACCAGCCCGCGTCGAGGTAGAAGTTTTGCGCGGTTGTTGTGCCGTCGGCAATGTTAACTGTTTCCCCATGGTCAGCATAACCACCCGCTAAGCTGGCCGTGACCACGCTACTCCCAGCGGGGACAAAGATGGTGTAGAAGCTATCGTCCACATTGGGGTCGGTTGGGGTCGCCACGGTCATCATGCTGTCTGCTTCACCAGCAACCATTGCCCCAGTCAGCGCGGCGGCCGTGTTGCCGTCATACACCTGGCCAACCAGAAGACCACCTGCGGCGGGCTGGCAAGAGCTAACATCAGCAAAGGTCACACGGTCTATATACAGGCCAGGATAATTAAAGATGTCATCCGAGGTAAACCGCCAGCGCAACTGGGCATTTGTACCAGCGGCGGCGGAAACATCGTAACTCAATTCACGCCAGCCTTCAGCTACTGCATCATCAGGGTTTTGCCACATCACTTCCCACGGGCCACCGTCAATGCTCACTTCCGCATATGCTTGATCGTAAGTGAAGTTTTCAATGTGATTTGCCTGATACCAACGAGCAACGACCTGAGTGCCTGTGACTACGGCCGACAAATCTATAACGGGAGAAGAGAGGATTTGGTCAGCATCACTGCTGTAAACATCCGTCAAATTCGTGCCCCAGCAATTCGTGCGTTCGCCACAGCTACCAGGCCAAGTGGCGGGCGTTCCCCACTCCCAAGGAGCAGGACTTGCGCCAGACAAGGTGTAACCACCATCGCTTGCTTCAAAGTCCTCATAATAAAAATAGGACAAGTTATAACCAGGAGCGCTACAAGCCGCCAAATCAGCGTCCAAACCAAATAGGGCGATTGCATACTCATTTGACATAATGCTGTAACTGGTGAATCATAGGGTATTCCCTAATATTGAGGTGAGATACCATGTCACACGAAGCTATAGCAACCATACAAGAATATTTTTCGTTAGTGGAAGATCCGCGT
>JBGTIZ010000264.1:0-33086 GCA_041745395.1 Promineifilaceae bacterium (SeqCode)
CCATAACCAATACATTTATCGTGAAAATTGGTTAGAAAATCTGCTAGTGTCGTCATCTTGCCAGACGTTCAGATGTAGACACAAAGTAACTGCTAACCAGCAAGTCCGTTGCCTGAGCTTGTCGAAGGCAAAAGGACGGGCTTCGACAGGCTCAGCCCTCGCGTGCGCTAGTAGTTACGACACAAAAAACAATTGAACTAGATAAGGAGTAATGAGTAAATAGGTCGTGGGCTAAGGGCATCTGCCTTATCGAGGCAATTTTTCTCGAGAAAATCTCTGCTTACTACAGGCTCAATCATGAGTCCCAAGACCCCTTTATTCATTATTCATTACGCTTTACTCATTTTCTCTCTCGCCACCAGTCAAGAGTGTCTTGCAAGCTTTGGCTGAGGGGAATGGTGGGATTCCAGCCAGTGGTTGTGGTCAGTTTTTGGGCTGAGCCAACCATGTGCGGCACATCGGACGGGCGTTGGCGAGCGGGGTCTGGTTCGAGAGTAATGTCTACGGTGCCATAAGCGGCCAACTGACGCACCACATCTTCGACCACGGTCGCTTGGCCGCTGGCAATGTTATAAATCTCGCCCGACTGGCCGCTTTGACTCAACTGCCAGAGGGCATCAACCATGTCGCGCACGTCCACATAATCCCGCGTCGGGGACAAATTACCGACACTCAAAACGGGCGTCTGTTCGCCGCGCTCGATAGCCGCGATTTGGGCGGCCATCGCCCCGCACAGCATCACGTCTGGTTCACCCGGCCCCGTAATGTTAAACACACGGCCGACCACGACCTCTACCTGCCCCCGCCACGCATAGCCCAGCCCCGTGAGGGTCTGAGCCACTTTGCTAACGCCATACGCGCCTAGCGGCTGAGGTGTCGCTTGTTCGGTCACGGGCTGGTCGTCGCGCAGGAGGCCGTACTCGGCGGCGGAGCCGGGGATAACTACGCGGGGAGGATTAGACAGTTGGGCGGCGGCATCCAGCACGGCTTGGGTTCCTAGCACGTTAATGCTGAATAGTTTTTCGAGGTCACGGCCGCGTACCAAGCCCGCCAAATGAAAGATAAGATCGGGCTGGGTTTGTTGAAAGAGGGGTTCAAGCACGGCCGTGTGGCGTACATCCACCCCAAAAAACGGCATCCCAGCGGGCAAGACAGCCTGCAACGGGTCATCTGGCAAACCCATTGCCACCACCTCAACCCCCTGCGCCACAAGCAGAGCCACCAAATGCCGCCCCACAAAACCAGTTGCCCCCGTCACCAAAGCTGTTGTCATATCATTTTGTCCTTAAAAACGGCTAAAGCCATTACTACGAGCGACCACTTCCCCCTGCACCTTGAACCCTGCCCTACCTCACAATCACCGACTGCCCATTCCCCGGAATATTATCCCGCACAATGACTGGTTCGGGATTCATGGCACCATCAGGCAAGCGGCTCAAATCTATGACCTCATGAAAACGCTCAGACGCCCGCGCATAATCATCAGGCCGCCCAATGTCAAGCCATTCCCCTTCACAATGGTACGCCGCCACTTTTTTCTCTTCAGCCAGCAGTTGATGCACCAGCGTGGGCAGGTCATACCGTTCACCCCTAGGAATATAGCTCAGAATCTCGGGGGAGAGGATGTAAATACCCATGCTGACCGTGTAAGCGTACTGTGGTTTTTCGATGTAGTTGGTCACAGAGCCAAAACCGTCTAGCTCTAACACACCTAAATCTATTTTGACCTTCTTCTTGTACGCGCTGACCGTGACCATCGCCTTGTTTTTCAGATGAGATTGGTACAGATCGGTGTAGTCGAGATTGGTCAGTACGTCACCATTCATGACCAAAAACGGCTCATCAAGGCCTTCAATGAGCTTAAGCGGCCCGGCCGTGCCTAGCGGCGTTTCTTCAAACGAATAATCAATTTTGACCCCAAAACGACTGCCATCCCCAAAATAGGATTGCAGAAGGTGGGACAAATAACCAACCGCCAGCGTAATCTCGGTAAAACCGTGGTCACGCAGTTGGCAGACGATAATCTCTAAAATAGGATGGTTCCCCAGCGGCATCAATGGCTTGGGGAAAATGGTCGTATAAGGGGCTAGTCGCGTACCTAAACCACCGGCTAAAATAACGGCTTTCATGATTTTTCTCCTTGGTGCATGGTACAAGGTGCAAGGAGTCTCTCTCAGCACTCATTGCTCAATGTTTAAACAGTGTAGCGGTCAATATCGAACAAGTGTAGATGGTCAGAAATCCAGTTGATGGTTTGTTGCAGACCATCGCGGATGGAGACTTGGGGCTCCCAGCCCATTAGCTCTTTGGCCTTGCGGTTATCGGCGATAAGGCGCATGACTTCACTCCCCTCAGGGCGAATGCGCTGGTCATCGGTGATAATTTCCACATCACGGCCGACCAATTCTTGAATGACCGTGACCAGTTCACCAATGCTAATCTCTTTGCCTGTGCCCAGATTCACAACTTCGCCGAGGGTGCTGTCATTCTCAGCGGCCATGATAAAGCCCCGTGCCGTGTCGCCCACATAGTTGAAGTCACGGGTGGGGGTCAACGAACCGAGTTTGATGCGGTCGCGGGTCAGCATTTGGGAAATAATCGTAGGAATCACGGCACGAGCGGATTGGCGGGGGCCGTAGGTGTTGAAGGGGCGCACAGTGGTCACAGGTGTTTCAAAGCTGAGGAAGAAGCTCTCCGCTAATTTGTCCGCCCCGATTTTGCTAGCAGAATAGGGAGATTGCCCCTGTAGCGGATGTTTTTCGTCGATGGGGGCGTAGAGAGCGGTGCCGTAGGTCTCGCTAGTGGAGGTGTGGATAACGCGGGAAGTCCCTAAATCGTTGGCGGCCTGTAGCACGTTGAGCGTGCCTACGACGTTGGTTTCAACGACGTGGTGAGGATGGACGTAGGAGTAAGGAATGCCTATCAGGGCGGCCAAGTGGAAGACGACCTGTTGCCCGCGCATGGCTTCGCGCACGGCCGCGTTGTCGGCCAATTCACCAAAATAGTAGGAGATGTTCTTTTTTAACTCAGGGTCACTATAGCGTAACATACCTGGGTCATTGCGTGAGTTATAACGCAAGAAAGCGGTTACGTTCGCGCCGCGCCGCACCAATTCTTCGACCAGATTGCTACCAATGAAACCACCCCCTCCGGTGACTAAAACATTTTTTCCAGACCAATTCATGATATTAAATCTCTCCTGTCATTGTTGAATTATGAATACCCTGAAAAAAGATTAAATCTCTCGCAAAGGCGCAAAGGACGCAAAGTTTTCCTCGAGAAGTTTTTCTCTCTGCTTCTCTGCGTCTTAGCGAGAGCCTGCTTTTTTCAGCTAGCTAAATAAGTGGGGAAATAACGCGCTTGTTTGCGCCATGATACTCCAAAGGACGAAGTGCCCTGCACTTTTGTCGTTACTGGTGGTTTCTAACAAAAAAGATGGCGTGGATGATGCGTTAGAAGGATGCGTAAAAGTAATAGTCGGCTCGTGCCAGTAGCTGGTTCAGTCGCTGGCGAGTCATGTAGAGGAACACGGCGTTGCCCAAGATAATGCCCACACCAGCGTAAGGATAATACGAATACAAACCCGCCGCAATACCCACGAGAAAAGTCGTTAACGTGCCCATCGCCAGCCCTTGAATGACCCACCACGGCCGTGACAAAGTAATCATAAACATGCTTTGAAACAACCCCCACGCCATCAGCCCGTAACCCACCAGACCCAAAGCAAACAGAACGGTAGTCGAGCTGTTCCAAGATATAAGGAGCAAGCCAGTCGTGCTCATCAGGTTAACAAAGCCCCAAGTGATGAAGATGGTAACCAGCGAACTACCGAGAAGTGCCCACAAAAAAACTCTTTGTTCCTGTTTGTAAAAGCGCATTAACATGTGGCTGAAAGATTGGAGATGATCGGATTCAGCCCGTATTTGATAAATTTGCACATGCTTCCAGAAACGGCGAATGGTGTGTTCAGAGACGCCGCTGGTGAGAATCGCCCCACCTAAAGCAAAAGCAAGGGCTAACTCGGTATCAAAAATGGCGACGATGCGCTCGACCCCGGCCGTGTTGCCTACCCAAGCAGCCACATGCCCCGACATGATGAGCATGACGTAAATAGCTCCATACATAAAGTAAGGTAAAAGGTTGGCGGTTAGGTGGGCGTTGGTGGGTAAACGTACAACTTGGTTCCCCACGGCCGAGAGTTCATGAAGTTTCTGCAGGCCACGACGCGCCGACACGGCCGTGATACCCATAAACAGCAACATCCCTACGGCGACCGCGGGCATGACAACCACATCATAAGCAAGTAAGCCATAACGATATAACATCAGAATGGCAATGCTCCCCCCCACGCCAACGACCAAGGCCACAAAAAAGAGATGTGCCCTGTCCAACAAATAGAGCAAAGACGCCCCTAACCAAATAAGTGACAGCGACACAAAAGCAACCGACATGAGCGCCGCATCTGTCCAGGTCAGTAAATTGGTGCTAATACCCAATAAGGTCATCAAAACGTCCACAATCAGCACAACCAGCAAGCACAGCACCATGATGCGAAAAATAATGCGCTGGGCCGCCATCACATAACCTTGGCTGAGATAAATGGAGCCGCGCCGACTAGCGGCTTGCATAAACCCACCCGTGACCAGCAGGCTCAGCAACATAGCAATCCCAACCATCCAGACCTGATACGGGTTCCAGTTCCCCAAAGTCTGGTGCATGATAATCCCAGCAGAGATAACCACCATCGGCACGAGGGAGGCCACACCTCGTATATAGTCGCGGAATTTTTGACGCCAACTGTCTGGCTCCAGTTGCGGCACAAAACGCACGGCTCCCATATTAGGTTCATCATGGTAGTTACGTGGCAGGCGCCCCATGATTTTATTAGCCAGCACAAACACATCCCCATAGCCGTACTTTTGCTGGGCAATGGTATCCGTCACGCCCAATGATTCGAGCAAAGCCGCCACCTGCAACGGGCTAACCGTCCAATGACAGCGGATGCTGATTTCATGAACCAAAAAGTCCAGACTTTCGTGCTGGACTTCGGCGGTTTCGGCAGGTTGTGGCTGAATAACTTGGGTCACAAATTAAATCCCAAATGGTAATGGCTGACGTTGATAAAGTGAGATAATGGCCTGTAGCACGTTGTTCGCCAGTTGCAGAGCGACCCGCTTGGAGCTTTGTGGGGGCGCGGAAAAGGGCGGGGGAGTCTCAGCCTGAATATGTTTCTTGGCTGACCCTTCGCGCAGTTCCAAATAAACACCAAGATAAGCGGTATTGCACTGTTGCAAGCTAAATTCACGTAGGGCTTTTTCACGGGCTTTGCGGCCAAGTTCACGAGTCATTTCACGGTCGCGCAAAAGTTGGAGGCACGCTTGCCCCATTGCTTCGGGGTCACGGGGCTGAACGACGAGACCAACGCCTTCGAGGGCTTCGGGAACACCCCCCACGGCCGTGCCCACCACTGTGCGCCCGCACATCATCGCTTCGACCACACTATAGGGAAACCCTTCAGAGATGCTAGACAAAATGACAAAGTCACCTTCGTTATAAGCTGACTCGGCCGTGTCGGCAAAACCCGCAAAATCAACCACCTTTTCCAAGCCCAACTGGCTCCGCAGATCCAAACATTGCTGGAAATAGACCTCGTTCCCCTTGGGTGCTTTGCCATAAATCTTGAACTGCACCTCGGGCATTTCACGGTTAACCACGGCCGCCGTCGCTACGAGCGTCTGAATATCCTTAAGCGGGTCGAGCCGACCTAAAAAGACAATTTTGGGCGGCTTGTCGTCACTGTTATAAGGGCCAGGCATAAACTCTTCAGGGTCAGGCCCGTTATAAATGGTTTGAATTTGTTCTTGACGTGCCCCATTTTTCAGTTCCCAGCGGTGATTATAGTTACTACCCGGCGCGATTTTGGCCGCATACAGATAACAAGCTTCGGTCAGATGCTGGTCAAACCGCGCCTGAAACAGTTGGTCAAACGCATTGGTTTTATGACGCGCCAGCGAGAGCAGACGCTCGCGTAAATAAACGCCATGTTCCGTTAATAGCAGAGGCGTGCCGTATGCTTCATTGGCTAAAATGCCAGGAATACAGCACAAACCAGCCATGGCCGTATGGACGATATCAGCATCTGGAATGGGGAGCGTTAGCAGGGTTAACCAGCGATAGAGTAAACGCTTGGCGTCGGTGATGTCTAGCAGGGTAACGTTGCTCTCTAGGCCAACCTCAGCGGCATAAACCCGGTAACCTTTGCGGCCTTCTTCTACAAAACAATCCCAAACTGGCAAAGAGCGCATCGTCTCATCGTAACTATGATATCTAAAGTACGAAGCCATCTCAAAGAGCACGCGCCCAAACTCTTTAGGACGAGATTGCTCTCCCCACACAATTTGTAGGAAACGACGGAATAGAGGCAAGAAACGGTCAATGGCGGCATCATTGGTACTCATTTTATGACGCACCACATCCATAAACCCCAAACTGCGCCGCATCTCCAGCGCGTCTGACGTGCCCCAGAGGGGTATTGAGCGCAGATTGACCACGTTGCTAGGCAACTGATAAACGACATCAGCGCTTGGGTTAGCCGTGAAGCTAATCAAGTCAAATGTGACTTGGGGTAAGCCGTTGATCAACATGTCACACCAAGTGCTAACCCCACCGTGATAGTGAGGGTAGCTCCCCATCGTTACCAAACAGACTCGGGTCGGCTGATTGAGTTGCTGGTAGTGGGTGAGTTGGGAGACTGTTTCTGAAGTCGTGGTCATAATTTGTAGCAGGCCCCTTGGCTTGGTTACCCAGTTGGTATAAAGAGCGATGTCATTGACATCATACAATTTAAAGTCAACGCTAGTTTAGCAATTATCGCTTACGACATCTCTTACACGAGTATTGTAGGGAGTTTGAAGTGAGGTGGTGGCTTTGTCCCAGACGCAACAGCAGTAAACAGAACGTGACTATGGTACTAACTTTGCCTATTATTGCTCTTTTAACTTACGTTAACCCTTACAATAGGCCTCCCCACCTAGACAAACAGCTAAGACGAACGTTCCTTCTCTCGAGTAAAACCCGTTATGATTCCACTGGGCAGGCTGGTCACGTCAGCCTGCCCAGTTCTTTTTCACTTTGTTTTTACGCCCGCGCGGGGCGTTTTTGCCATACCCAAGCTGTCATCACAAGGAGGGTGAGGAAGAGGAGGGGCAGGAGCCAAACCACGGCCGTGTTCCCCCCCACCTGCACACCGAACACAGTCACGGCCGTGGGACTGACATTCTGCGCCGCCACCCAATCTGAGAACTCAGATACACCGTGGCGCGTAATCGAGTTAGTGGTATGAGAGCTATAGCCACAATCCCACCTTGGGTCTTCTGGAGCGGCAGGGTTTAGATAACGACAAAGTTTATCTTGGTCAGTCGGCGCGAAATCCGTGGGCAGGGTTAATGTCAGGCTAAACGTACCGCTGGCATCCGCACCCGAACTATCCACAGCCGTTAACTGCCACCAGCGTCCGTTGGCTTGCAGACCAGTATTATCCGCCGCTGGGTGATCACCCAGCACTGGTTCAACCGTGACGCAATCAAGGCTACCTGTCGTAGTGATGTGCATGGTGACGGGGGCGTCGGCGTTAAAAGCATAGTCCAGCCCATTTGCTAAACCACATCGCTGAGTGTTAGAGACCTGCACGGCCGTGCTGTCGATGTTGTCCAGCAAGTTACCCTCTACTCCGGAGATGGTTACGCTGGCGGTGTTGGTGAAGGTACTGCCACTGGCGGTTTGCGGATTAACCGTACCCACGATTTGGATAGTTCCCGTAGTGCCAGCGGCCATGTTGCTTATTCCCCACACATAGTTGGGTGGTGTGCCGCTTTGGTTAAGTATCGTCAGCCCGTTAGCAGTGACCACGGCATTGGTCACAGACACAGGCAAACTGTCGCTCAATTGAATCCCAGTGGCCTCTGTACGACCATCATTGGTCAGGGTAATGGTATAGGTCACTTCACGCCCCGGAATCACTTCCGCTGGGCTCACTTGCTTGTCCAGAACCAGGTTGGGGATATTGAAATAGACCTCGGCCGTGTGGGTGTCTATGGTGCCGAAGTTCATTTCGAGTATGTTTCCTGTCCACGTGTACACGGCCGTGCTCGAAATCACCGCATTCGCGCTGGTCAAGTCTGCGGGGATGTTCACATCCAAAAAGACAGAGCCTTCACCCTGAAACGTGTAGCGAATATCCCCCCCGTTACCCGTCACGCTCTGCAAATCAGCCCGCATAGGCAAGCTGGTAATGCGGGTCACATTGGCTGGCGTGGGCGCAAAGTTGGCTGTAAACGTGCCCCCATTGCTCGGCAAGAAAATATGATCATCACTATACGCATACCAGCCATCCACCGAGGCAAGGACATTGCCCGTACCCGGATTTACTTCAAGCGAGGAGCGACCCAGCCCCGTGCCCAACACCTGCGCCGTGACGCCACTACCCGTTTCACTCAGATACAGTTCACTGGCTTCATAACTCCGAATGCGCCGTTGCAGGTCATCGGCCGTGATAAATTCCGCATTATCCCCATAGGCCATCCCCAACAAACTGGTAAACATGGTGGTGGTGTAATTCTGGCTCTCGTAAATACTGCCGAGAGCGTAATCATGCCACGGCCAATGCAGAATCGGTTGGTTCGCCCATTGGTTCAAATCTAGGTACTCATTCTGCCAACGTATTTCTGCCTCGGCTGGCGTCAACCCAAAGAAGCTAATCATGGCAAAATCAAAGGTCATATTAGGAGCCATGTAAATCATGTTAAAGTCTGGCGTCAGACGGCCAAAAACGCTGGGAAAACCTGCCCCAATACTCGAGTAGCCGCCCGAGAAATATTCCATATAGCCGGCCGCGTCCAGCTCCAGCGCGGTCGCTAAGCTTTCGGGATTGCCTGGCCCAGCCGCCCCCATCACGTCAATATTCAGATTTGCTTCAATGACCGCAATCGAGCCAGCAAATTCAAAGGTACGGTCATCTGGGTCTAGGTCATCAATATCCACAATGCCATTGCCATTGGTGTCACCATAAAGGCCGATGGGGCTAGTAATAGTGCCTGTTAGGGGAGCCAAATGGGTGTAAGAGTGAGAGCCAATTTCATTGCCATCATTGAGATACAGCGTGTAGGTGGGCGCAATCCCGGGTTGGTTAGATGGCCCCCCGTAATTGTGCCAACGTGTACAAGCCAACCCCTCTTGGTTAGAACCACGGCCGAATGTCAACCGGTCTGGCTCAGGAGTAACCAGTGGTGTGTAACAATTGGGGTCATTGGGGTCATCAAAATCGTAGCCAATGTTGAGATAGTAGGAGCCAATAAAATTGTACTGTTGTTTCCAATCCAACAAGAAATCATGGTACAGCTTATTGGTGACGCCTTCAGCTCCTAACCCTTGTTGCTCCTCAATAAACTGGGTTTGGTCCATGTCATTACGGCTGACAAACAGGTTGTTTTGCCGCCCTAGCTTTAGCCCCACGGGAGCCAATTCATCGCCATAAACGACCCATTGAATGGCTTGCCACAGCAGGTTACGGTCGCCCATGTGTTGAATCGTACTAAAGTGAACGGTACGAGCACCTGTTTCGGTTGCCCACACGGCCGTGGCCACCGCTGGCGTAGTCGCATCATTCACACGAACCAAAGAGGCACTACTCTGCACAATGGTCCCTGATGACTCAGGCACAAACGCATTGTAGTAATGAATCCCATTGTCATAATCATGAATCTCATCACCTGGTCCATAGCCACGCATCGCTGGATGAGAAACATCATCGGCCGTTAAAGTCGCACTAACAGGCCCTGCGGAGCTATTGATCACCAATCCAAACAAACCCGTAAACCGATCATAAGGACCAGAAAGCAAATTATTGTTTTCGTCATAAGTCATAAAATTGCCAGCCGCAATCACCCCAATCCCATAATTATGGACGGCTCGCATCAAATTCTCTTCGATTAGGGGCAACTGTGTGCTGACTACATTGTTGGCATACGGAAAAACAAGCGCGTCGTACTCAATGACATTAGTGAGCGTCATTAATTCCGAATCATGAATCAAATCATAGGGCACACCAGCCATCATCGCTTGATGCTGTACCGACGCATACAACTGGGTGTAATCACGTTCACTATACAAATTTTGTGCCGAAGCGTCAGAATAAACGATACCAATCCGCCTATTTGTCGAAATTTTCTCGGGCAATGGCTCATGCAAAATGGTATAAGGTTGACCATTCAAGTAAACACGAGGCATATAATTGGTGCCATTAACATCTAGGAAAACATCAATATCCCTCGGTAAACCAAGGCCAATATCTGAAGCAGGGATAGCTATTTCAAGGATAGTACCGCCCCCGCCAAAAGCATAATCTAAGGTTGACGGTTGTATGTTGGCGCCAGCCCCGCCAGTATATAAAGAGGGAACACTAGAACTATCAAATTGGATATTAAACTCCGCGCCACTAGCCCCTACCGTGTTGCCAAACACCAAAAAACCTGTGGACGGATCTTGATCTGTGTTCAGCCAGATCGTTGTGCCTGGGCCAATAGCTACGGCTGATTGCAAAGCAATAATGTAATGACCGTCGGCAAATGTGCCATGCAGAGTATATCCAGCGCGTCTCTGCCAAAATGTTGTCGGCAAATCTATCCGTTGGCGAGCCGTCCATTCACTTAAGTCCCCATCAACGTCATATGTCCCCGCGTACACAGCCAACAGGGCACGTTCGGCAGGACGCGCTGACGTAATGGAAGTGGCGAGGGCACTGCTAAGCAGGCCAAAGGCAAGAAAAACAATGAGCAACCATTTGATTCTGTTCATTTACTTCTCAACTTGTAATATAGCTCATTTGGGGGATGGCATGACCCACGGCCGTGGTCAAAACACGCACACTCAAAGGAGACTGAAACTTAAGTACTATATCGGGCAGTGTAATAGGTTACAGCACAGCAGGGGGGATGGGGACGATAATGCAGGCAGATACCGCATAGAAAGGAAGTACACAATCAAGACAACTTCCTCATGCTACACCTTATAGACAAGCCACAAGCGCAGGATCAGGGCAAATGAACCTGCGCTTATATTTTGGCTCAATTTACTCACTAGTACCAAAGACATAGTACCAAGGTAGGATAAACCATGAGAACACGTTACCATCTCATTATTACAATCTCGCTTACGCTGTTAGCCTGCATCGGTGGCGGCGCATTTCTAGAAGCAACCCAAGAAGCTCGTGCCCAAAACGAAGAGAAGCTTTATCTCCCTTACGTAACCGCCGACAGTAGTGTAGTCTCCCCGGCCCCCCTCCCTACGGCGACGCCGACAAACCAGCCCATTCCAACCCACACCGCAACCCCCATGCCTTCACCGACAGCCGCCCCTCTACCGACAGAAACACCTCCACCTGCAGGGCGCAAAGCGTGGCTTGAAGTATCTAGCTGGGCCTATCAACTCAGCACTTATCCTGGCGGCAACCTGAACCAAATCCGAAACAGTAATTTTGACCTCGTGGTCATTGACCTTGCCCGCGATGGCTATTTGAACTACTTCACCCATAGTGAAATTCAAGCGGTGAAGGCTACTGATAAATATGTCTTGGCCTATTTTGAAATTGGGGCGATTGAGAGTTACCGCCCTGAATGGAACCAAGTACCCAATGACCTGAAATTGGGACCGGTGAGCGGCTGGGAAGATGAGCAATACGTCAAATACTGGGATGAACGGTGGTGGCCCATCGTGAAGGGGCGCATTGACCAAGCCATCACGGCCGGGTTTGATGGCGCGTATCTGGATATGATTGTCACCTATGAAGAAATTCCCGCCAATTCGGCGGGCACGAACCGCGTCGACCTCGCTCGCAAAATGACCGCCCTCATTGAGCGCGTTTCTCAATATGCGAAGAGCATTGACCCCGACTTTAAGGTTGTGCCCCAAAACTCACCCGAGTTGGGCGTAGCGGGCTACCTTAGCGGCAGTTACAGCCAAGCGGATGCGAATCGTTATTTAGCGGCCGTGGATGGTTTGGGGATGGAGGAGATGTTTTACATGGCCACCGACACACCCTGTAACTATAGCTGGTGCCAAGGCAATCAAAACAATGCCCAAGCAGTTGGTGCTCAGGGCAATCTGATTTTGGCTATTGATTACGCCAATCAGCAGGGCAACATCACCGATGCGTATAGCCAGGCACGCACCGTAGGCTTTGTGCCCTACGCCAGCGTGCGTAGTCTCAATATCTTACGTGTTAACCCAGGGCTAGACCCGTAAGTTGATTTTGGATTGGACTAATTTGCTCAACTGGTAACTACCAACGCTCCAGAAGGCTCCCTTGCCCCCTGCACCTTGCACCCTGCTAAATCAAGATGTTGTCTATGAGGCGGGTGCGTCCACCGATGAACACGGCCAGAGAGACGACGATTTGAGACGAGCCGCTTGGGCGGTCGAGGTCGGTTAACTCGTGGAGGGTCGTGGCGTCGGCCACGCTAACGTAATCAAGCTGAGCCAATGGCTCAGCTTTTATTTTGTCTTGCACCAGTTGGCGCAGGTGATGGGCATCCCGTTCACCCGCTTCGATGGCTAGTTTGACGGCGGCCAATGAGTGGCTCAAAACCAGCGCGGCCGTGCGCTCCTCCCCCTGCAAATATTTGTTGCGAGAACTGAGAGCCAAGCCGTCTGGTTCGCGCACGGTGGGGCAGACGATTAGCTCTAGGTTGAAGTTGAGATCGCGCACTAGTTGGCGTAGCACCACCGTTTGTTGGTAATCTTTTTGGCCGAAATAGGCGCGGGTGGGCTGGATAATGTTAAACAACTTGGTCACAACCAAGGCCACGCCCGCGAAATGGGTCGGCCGCGTGTGTCCTTCCAGCTTTTGGGAGAGTTTGGT
The DNA here is from genome assembly GCA_041745395.1 of Promineifilaceae bacterium (SeqCode). Taxonomy (GTDB): domain Bacteria; phylum Chloroflexota; class Anaerolineae; order Promineifilales; family Promineifilaceae; genus Hadersleviella. The sequence continues at coordinate 12,914 of JBGTIZ010000264.1, forward strand.
GACAGACACGGCCGTTTGAAAATCAGGCGGGTACATCAACTGGTCAGAGGGCGTGAAAACCAAATGAACGCCCGCCTCACGCAACAAAGTCAGGTCACGCTCGAGGTCGCGGGGATAGGTGGACAGGTCTTCGGTGGGCGCGAACTGGGTGGGGTTGACATAAATGGTCACGGCCGTGTACTCATTATCTTCTTGCGCACGCCGTATCAGAGCCAAATGTCCTTCATGCAGATAGCCCATCGTGGGCACAAGCCCCCAGCTTGCGCTCGGGTCAGCCCAGCGCAGTTGTCGTACAGTGGTGATGTTGTCAGTGGTAATCATGGTGCAAGGTGCAAGGTCCAAGGTTCAGGGTGCAGGGTGCAGGGCTTCGACAGGCTCAGCCGGCGTGGGGACTTCTCACTTCTCACTTTCAACTTTTCACTTCTCACTTTAGCCCACCTGCTCCAAAAGCTGGTTAATATAATCGCGGGTGCGGGCAGTGTGTAGGGCGACGGCCATGCTGTTGGTCACGGCCGTGATAAATTCCGTTTGCTGGTCAGTTAAAGGTTGCCAATGACCCAGTACCAGAACCCCCAACAACATATGTTCATACCAAATTGGTTGCAAAAAGAGATGCCCAGCCACGGCCGTGCCCAGACTCGACGTGACCGCCAGCAACCCAGCCGGCGCGTCCGTCACCAACAAGCCCTCTTTGCGTTGCGCCACCTCGCCCACCAGCCCTTCTCCCAAGCGAAACTTCTGTCCCGTCTTCTTTTCAGCTTGTGCGGCAGGATGATACGCAAAACGGCCGTGCAGTTCTAAAACCATTTGATGATTGTTCAGCAGATAAAGTGCGCCCACAGGTAGAGACAAATAGCGACACAAATGGATCACAATGTTGTGCGCCAGTTCCTCAATCTCCTGCTCACCCCGCATCACCTCGCCCAACTGCGCCTGCCCCGTGGTAAACCATATCTTCTTTTCCAAATTAGCCCGCGCCTGCTCCGCCTCCTGACGCGCCTGCTCGGCCGTGTGTGCCCGCTCCGCTACCCGCGCCTCAAGCGTCTCCTGCGTGGCCTGCAACGTTTGCGCCAGCGCGTTGCTCCCCTGTACCGTTTGCAACAGACTGCTCAGCAAATAATACAGGCTCAGTACAATATAGAGACCAATAAAAAGCAGAAAAAGGGTGTTGCTCAACCAGCCCGCTAAGCTGGCCGAGTCTACATCAGGCACGCCGACCATGTAGCCACTGGTGTAGAGCCAGGCAAAGGCCAGCATGGTTCCCAAACCCAGCCCCAGCGCGGCTAGGCCCGCCCGCACGCCGAGAAACAACACGGCCGTGTAGCTCATCATCAACACAAAAACACGCCCCAACGCCCCCCGCCCCTCTGTCGCAAAATTTAAAACCACAGCAAAATAGATGATGCCCAATAGGCCAAACCCTTGCCAGCGAGGCGAAATGCGCGGCCAAAAAACAAACGCCGCCAGCACCGCCGACAAAATCAGATAAACAGGCCACAGATACAAATCACCCGTTGTCCAAGCGTAATAACTGGCGGCCAAAATCGCCACCACATACACGCCAAACGTCCAGCGCATGGTGGTGCGAATCAGCCGCACTCGCACCATCTCGAGCCGTTCTTGACCACCTATATCTGTCACGGCCGTGTCTAACAGACGATTATCACTCATAAGCCAATACCTCTGAGTCCGCTGAAAAAAGGTCAAATCTCTCGCAAAGGCGCGAAAAGCGCAAAGTTTTTTTAGAGAAGCTTTTTCTCTTTGCCCCTCTGCGTCTTAGCGAGAGGCCGCTTTTTCAGAAAGCTCACCTCTGCCTTCGCGCTTTCATTTTGTCCAGAAGATGGTTATTCTACCATGTGAGAAGCGAAAAGTGAGAAGGTGCGTCCGCCTGACAGCCCCTGAATGGAACGCAGGACACTTCTTACTTTTTACGTTTCACTTTTCACCCTATTACTGAACCCATTTCTCAACATCCCACTAGCTCAATGCTCACCCAAACCCGGAGGTTCTTCCCATGTCCTACTATTATAAACTCGGTGATATTCCCCACAAACGGCACACGCAGTTTCGCAAAGCAAATGGTGACTTGCATCATGAAGAGGTGATGGGGATTCATGGTTTCGCGGGCATACAATCCATTTTGTATCATTTGTACCCACCCACGGCCGTGCATCAACTCGACCCCATCGCCCAAACCGCCATCCAATACGAAGAACAAGGCCCCCTGCGCCACCGCCACTTCTTCACCGCCGACATCCCCGCTGGCGGCGATGCCGTAGCCGGGCGCGTGCCCCTCATGGGCAACAGCGATGTCGTCCTCTACACCGCCCGCCCCGATAAAGCGATGGATTATTGGTACAAACACAGCGCCGGCGACGATGTGCTCTTCATCCACGACGGCACGGGCATTCTCGAAAGCCAATTCGGTGATTTACGCTATCGCCCTGGCGACTATCTGGTCATTCCCACGGGCGTCCTCTGGCGGCTCGTACCAGATGAGGGGAGCGAACAGCGCATGTTGGTCATCGAAGCGATAGGCCACATTGAGCCGCCCAAACGATACATCAATCGGTACGGCCAATTTTTGGAACATTCCCCCTACTGTGAGCGGGACATCCGTCCGCCAGACGCGCTCCGCACCCATGATGAAACGGGCGAATTTGAGGTGCGCATTAAGTCACGCGGCGTGTTGACCCGCGCCATTTATCATCATCACCCGCTAGATGTGGTCGGCTGGGATGGGCATCTCTGGCCGTATGCCTTTAACATTGAGGATTTTGAGCCGATTACCGGCCGTGTGCATCAGCCCCCGCCCGTTCATCAAACATTCGACGGCCCCGGCTTTGTGGTTTGCTCCTTTGTGCCGCGCCTCTTTGATTATCATCCACAGGCCATTCCCGCCCCGTACAACCATTCCAATGTAGACTCCGACGAGGTGCTATATTATGTAGAAGGGGATTTTATGTCGCGCAAGGGGATTAAGCGGGCGTCGGTGACGATGCACCCCAACGGCATTCCCCACGGGCCGCACCCCGGCACTTACGAAGGCTCGATTGGCAAAAAAGAAACGCTAGAGCTAGCGGTGATGGTGGATACGTTCCGCCCGCTCAAGGTAGCGCGTCCCGCACAGGCGTGGGAGGATGCGGGCTATCCGATGAGTTGGGTGAATCACGGGTAGCTGTCTCTAACGGAAAGCCATGACAGTGTCATTCTGAGCCAAAGGCGAAGAATCCCATCCGCTTGGGAATGCCAAACGCCGTGGATAATGGCGTTGTGCGGGATTCTTCGTTTCACTCAGAATGACAAGCCACATTGAGCCTGCAAAATGTGGCTCTTTGGGATCTCATGGGGTTTGGTCTGAAATGGAATACGTGATGCGCGGGTCTCTCTGGACGCACATGGCGTTTTGCGCATCATTTGATGTCAACCCCCTGAATTCCTGAAGAACCCAAAATGTTTATAAAGAAGTTCAACTTCTCGGAAGAAGTTGAACTTCTGCTCTCAGAAAAGTTCGGGCACAAACGTCTGGTCCGTAATCGGCGGGCGAATATAGAAATTGTTGATTTGACGCGGAGGTAGTTCGATTTCGTCAGGGGTCAAATCTTCATACGGAATGAGGCTGAGCAAATGGCTGATAGAGTTAAGCCGCGCCCGCCGTTTGTCGTCTGAATTGACCACGTACCAAGGAGCCTGCTTAATATCGGTATAGGCAAACATCATATCCTTGGCCTGTGAATACTCCACCCAGCGCGACCGCGCCTCCAAATCCATCGGGCTGAGCTTCCACCGCTTGGTCGGCGATTTGATGCGGGATACAAAGCGTCGCTCCTGCTCCTCGGGGCTGACCGAGAACCAATATTTGATGAGGATGATGCCTGAGCGCACCAACATGCGCTCAAATTCGGGGCAAGAGCGCATGAACTCTTGGTATTGCAAATCGGTACAAAAGCCCATCACCTTCTCGACCCCAGCCCGGTTGTACCAACTGCGGTCAAACAGCACCATTTCGCCCGCCGCCGGTAGCTCCGCCACGTAGCGTTGAAAATACCACTGCGTCTTTTGCCGCTCGGTCGGCGTGCCCAACGCAACGACGCTCACGTTGCGGGGATTAAGCGTCTCGGTGATGCGCTTGATAACGCCGCCCTTGCCAGCCGCGTCGCGCCCTTCAAAGATGACCACGGCCTTCAGCCCTTGCTCTTTAATCCATTCCTGGAGCTTGACCAATTCGACTTGGAGCCGCTCCAGTTCTGCTTCGTAGATTTTACGCTTGAGCTTGGGCTGTTTTTTACCCGGGCGTAACACTTCGCCCAAGGGCTGGGGGCGTTCATGCTCTTGGCCGATGGTTTCAATGGGTTGTTCGGCTTCTGGCATCGTTGTTTCGGGGTTGTTGGCACTGTCCATTGTTTGCTCCTTGGGTGGTTGGGTGGTTAGTTAGATGGTTGGTTTGACGGGGATTTCCTCAAAAAGCCCGCCCTTTTCTTCCTTCGTTCCTCTTCCCTCTTCCTTATTATTGCTCTTCTGCCAACTGGATGACTTCATAACGGTCGCCCACGGCCGTGGTCAAATCCACCAGCACAGGGTTGCCATAGCCATGCACATTGTCATGAGCGCGGACATACACCTGCGTCGTGCCAGCGGGCATAACCAACCCCGTTTGGCTACGGGTGAACGGTTGTTCATCATCGTGGGGGTGGAGTAGGACACGGGTAAATTGGTCGGCAATGTCTACTTTGAGGACAGTGTTATCGGGTAGCACCACGTCCCAGCCGTCAGCGTAATGCGCCTCGCCTTCGTCAGGATGGGCGACGGTGACTTCAAATGTCCAGACGTTGGGCGCGGTTTCGGTGGCGGTGACGAAGAGGACTTCGGCATCGGCGTCGGGGATGGTTCCGGCGGGGTAGAGGGTGGGGCGCGGCACGGCCGTGGGCGCGAGCGGTAACGGATAGGCACTATTTTCTGCCTGAGCCGACGCGGGGTAGGCGGGTTCAGCCAGAGAGGTGTCCACGGCCGTGGGGGTCGCTCGTAAAGCAGGCGTAGCCGTCGGCCCAGCCGCTGAAGGGCCACACCCAGCTAATAACGCACTTCCCAGAAATAACAGCATCACATAAACAAGCTTTTGAGTATCCATAAACACAGTATAATCGAAACCTTAACAGATAACAGCCTGAGATGCGTGTCAACGCTCATGAGTGACGACCATCCAAAATCCAAAATCTAAAACCCAAAATGCCCATGTCTGACTTAACCCCTTACCTCGACTTTGCCCGCCAGCTTGCCTGGGACGCTGGACGGCTCACGCTCGGCTACTTCCAAGCAGGCGTCCAGCCCGATTTCAAGCCCGACGACTCCCCCGTCACCATCGCCGACCGCAAAGCGGAGGAGCTAATCCGCCAGCGCATCGAAGCAACCTATCCCAGCCACGCCATTGTGGGCGAGGAGTTCGGCGTGACCGAGACGGCGGGCGCAACCCATCGCTGGTTTATTGACCCGATTGACGGCACCAAATCCTTCATGCGGGGCGTACCCCTGTATGGCGTTCTGCTCGGCCTCGAGATAGAGGGCGAGGTGCGCGTCGGCGTCGCCCATTTCCCCGCGCTGAACGAGATGGTCTCGGCGGCGACGGGGCACGGATGCTGGTGGAATGGCCGCCGCGCCCGCGTTAGCGATAAAACGAGCCTAAAAGAGAGCATCGTGGCCCACATTGACACCGCCTCGTTTGCCCGCTGGGGCAAGGGAGAGCAGTGGGCGCGTCTGCAACAGGCGAGCTATTACAATGCGGGCTGGTGTGACGCGTATGGCTATTTGCTGGTCGCCACGGGGCGCGTCGAGGTGATGCTCGACCCGATTATGAATGTGTGGGATTGTGCCCCGTTCCCCCCTATTTTGCAGGAGGCGGGGGGGTATTTTGGTGATTGGCACGGCCGTGTGACCATCCACGCCAGCGAAGCCCTCGCCTGTTCCGAAGCCTTATTGCCAGAGGTGCTTCGCACAATCAACAATCAACAATCAACAATGAGCAATGAGCAATGAACAAATTGTCTGGCATTCTGTAGCATCCTTGAACCCTGCACCTTGCACCTTGCACCCTGGAAACTAACATGACTTCTTCATCTCCAACCCACCCCCTAACCCGTCTCATCCAATACGCTAGCGGCTATCGCGGCCGTGTGGCTGTGGCTTCGCTGGCCTCTGTGATCAACAAAATCTTTGATTTGGCCCCCCCCATTCTCATCGGCGCGGCCGTGGATGTGGTGGTCAACCAGCAAGATTCTCTGGTATCCCAATTGGGCTTCGAGACCATTCCCAGCCAACTGTGGGCACTGGCCATCGCCACCTTTGCCATCTGGGGCATCGAATCCCTCTTCCAATATTTCTACTCCGTGCTGTGGCGCAACCTAGCGCAGAGCATCCAGCATGATTTACGGCTGGACACCTACAGCCATATCCAAAATTTAGAGCTGGCCTACTTTGAAGACAAAAGCACGGGCGGCCTGATGGCGATTCTCAACGACGACATCAACCAGCTTGAGCGATTTTTGGACATTGGCGCGAACGAGATTTTGCAACTGGTGACCACCGTGACCGTTATCGGCGGCATGTTCATCTATCTGACCCCGACCGTGGCCTGGATGGCTCTCTTGCCCATGCCGTTCGTCTTCTTGGGTTCCTATGCCTTCCAGCGACGCATCGCCCCGCGCTATGCGCAGGTGCGCGAGCAAGTGAGCGTCTTAAACGGCTTCCTTTCTAACAACATCAGCGGCATCGCCACGATTAAAAGCTTCACGGCCGAGGCGCATGAAGTCGAGCGCATTCGGCATGAGAGCAACGTCTATCGGGAGAAAAACGAACACGCTATTTCGCTCAGTGCCGCCTTTGTGCCCGTCATCCGCATGATTATCGCCATGGGCTTTACGGCGATTATGGTGGCGGGCGGTCTGCTGGCCGTGGAAGGCACGCTGAACGTGGGCGCGTACAGCGTGCTGGTCTTTATGACCCAGCGGTTGCTCTGGCCGCTGACCCGTTTGGGGGACACGCTGGATCAATATCAGCGGGCGATGGCTTCGACCAAGCGGGTGCTGGATTTGCTGGATACGGAGGCGGAGATTGTGGATGGGCCAATGGGGTTAGACACGGCCGTGGTCGCCGGCGACATCCGCTTCGAGCAGGTCAACTTCCATTATAAAACCCGGGAGCGCGTCATCCACGACCTCACTTTTCACGCCCCAGCGGGGCAAACGACCGCCTTTGTGGGGGCGACTGGCTCTGGCAAAAGCACCCTAATGAAGCTCTTGCTCCGCTTTTACGATGTGCAGGGCGGCGTGGTCAAACTGGACGGACACGACGTGCGCGATCTCAAGCTAGATGATTTGCGCCGCTCCATTGGGCTGGTCAGTCAGGATGTGTTCCTTTTTCACGGCTCCGTCTACGAAAACATCACCTACGGTTCGCCCGAAGCAACAATGGATGAGGTCGTGGCCGCCGCCAAAATTGCGGAAGCGCATGAATTTGTCCAGCAGTTGCCCGAAGGGTACGACACCATCGTCGGCGAACGGGGCCAAAAGCTCTCTGGTGGGCAACGGCAACGCATCTCGATTGCCCGCGCCATTCTGAAAGATCCCCCTGTGCTGGTGCTCGATGAAGCGACCTCGGCCGTGGACAATGAAACAGAGGCGGCGATTCAACGCTCGCTGGAACACATCACGGCCGACCGCACCACGCTGGTGGTGGCGCATCGCCTCTCCACGATTCGGCACGCGCACCAGATTTTGGTCATGGACCAGGGTCGGCTGGTGGAGCAGGGCACACATGAGGAGCTTCTCCAACTGAATGGGCTGTATGCCGCGCTGTGGCGGGTGCAAACGGGGGAAAGAGTGGTGGTGTGAAAGGAAGAAGGACGAGGGAAGAAGGAAAAAAAGAGCGGGTCTTCTCGAGAAAATCTCCGCGTTCTCCGCGACCTCTGCGGTGAAATTGGCCTTTTTGCAGTAGACCCAATGCTGAATGTGTCTGCGGCATGGGTGTTTGGTGAAAAATAAAAAGTGGCAAGTAAGAAGTGAGAAGTTGGAGGTGTCCATACTTCTCACTTTTCACTTCTTACTTCTTACTTCTGACTGCTAAAGAAGGAGAGTTATGAGCAAAGTAATCCTTATCACAGGTGCAACCAGCGGGATTGGGCTGGCGTTGGCGCAACAGTATGGGGCGGAGGGGCATCGGCTGGTTTTGCTGGGGCGGAAGCCGCTGGCGAACCTGCGTGACCCTGTTTTTACGCCAGAAAGTTATTGTCAGGTGGATTTGGGGGAGAGCCACACGGCCGTGGTCGAAACCGTTACCAATTGGCTACGCGAAAAAGAGATTGCCCACCTCGACCTGCTCATCCACAACGCAGGCATCGGCTACTACGGCTCCCCCGCCGCCCAAGCCAGCGACCACATCCAGCAACTCATCCAAGTCAACCTCAAAACCCCCATCGCCCTGACCCACGCCCTGTATTCGTGGCTGTTGCGCGGCGAGCGGCACATCATCTTTGTTAGCTCTGTGGCCTCGGTTTTGCCCACGGCCGTGTACGCCACCTACACCGCTAGCAAAGCGGCGCTGGACGGCTTCGCCCGCAGTTTGCGCGTCGAACTGGGCGAAAATTGGCGCGTCCAAGTGCTACATCCCGGCGCGACCGCCACCGCGATGCACGCCAAAGTGGGCATGCCGTCTGCAAAAATAGAGAAAGGAAACTTTGCTCCTGTGGACAAAGTGGCGAACGAGATGCGGCAGGCCATCAGCCACGCCAAAGGGCGCAATATCGCCATCGGCACGAGCAACAAGCTGGTGCGCACCGTGGGCAAAATCGCCCCCCAACCGCTGGAATGGGCGATGGGTCGCGCCGCTCTGCCCGCCCCCGCGCCCCGTTTTGCCCCCCAGCAATACCCGCGCCACGCGCTCATCACCGGCTTTGCGGATGGGATTGGGCGGGCGTTGGCGGTGCAGTTTGCCCAAGCGGGCTATGTGGTGACGGGCGTGGATGTGGACGAGGCACGGGCGCGGGAAACGGCGCAATTTATCACCCAAAGCGGCGGTCAAATTGGGTACAAAGTGGCTGATTTGAGCCAAGTGGCGGACACGGACGATTGGCTATGCGAAGTTTGCGCGGGGCGGCCGCTGGATGTATTGATTCACAACGCGGGCATCAGCGCGGCGGGGCATTTTGTGCGCCTGCCGCTCGACCAGCAGTTGCGCGTCATTGACGTGAATTTGACCGCGCCCTTGGTCATGACGGCGCGTCTGCTGGAGGCGGGGGTCATGGTCACGGCGGGGCATGTTGTGTTGCTGTCATCGCTTTCGGTCTATGTGGGGTATCCGGGAGCGGCCGTGTATGCGGCTAGCAAGGATGGCCTCGCGGCGTATGGCCGCGCTCTGGCGGCCGCGCTCGCGCCAGATGTCCACCTGCACACCGTCTTTCCCGGCCCGACGCGCACGGCGCACGCTCGGCGGTATAGTCCGGATAATAGTCGGGAGGAGAAGCGGATGCCGCCGGAACGGGTGGCGGAGGCGATTGTCACGGCCGTGGTCAAAAACCAGCGGCACGTCCTCCCCGGCTCCGCCGCCAAACTATTCGCCACGCTCGGCCACCTCGCCCCGGCCGTGATGGAACAGGCGATGAAGAAGATGTTGTTTGAAAAGCTGTAAGCTATGAGCCGTAAGCTGTAAGCTTTGGGTCGGTCTACTCAGCACGCATCGGTCTGCTTATTGCAAAAAGCAGGCTCTCGCCAAGTCGCGGAGGAGCAAAGAGAAAAACTTCTCGAGGAAAACAAGTCCCGACCACACAATCATCCCTACCGACGCCCAACCCCTTTGTTCATTACTCATTGTTCATTACTCATTGACCCCATGTTTGATAAGTATGCCCGAGAACTCAAAGAAATCGTTTTAAGCCCGCTGGCGAAAGGGTTGGCGGGGGTGCATCCCAACGTGGTGACGCTGGTGTCGCTGGGGCTGGGGCTGGGCGCGGCGGGGCTGGCGGGGCAACAATGGTATGGGTGGGCGGCCTTGCTGTGGGCGTTGAATCGCTTTACGGATGGGCTGGATGGCACGGTGGCGCGGCTACAGGGACGGCAAACGGATTTTGGGGGGTATCTGGATATTGTGGCGGATTTTGTGGTGTACGCGGCTGTGCCAGTGGGGTTGGTGTGGGGGTTGCCCACGGCCGTGAACTGGCTCATGCTGGCCTTGCTTCTATCGGCTTATTATGTCAATGCCGCCTCGTGGATGTATCTGGCGGCGATTTTGGAGAAGCGGCAACTGGGGGCGAGTGCCACGGGGGAAAAGACGACGGTGACGATGCCCACGGCCGTGATAGGCGGCACAGAAACGGCTCTCATTTATTTCCTCTTTCTGCTCTGGCCGAGCCAGTTGGCCTACTGGTTTGGGGGGATGGTGGTGCTGGTTGTGGTTTCTATCGTTCAGCGGCTGGTCTGGGCGGCGCGGGAGATTTAAGGTGGAACGATGACAACGGTTATTCTTGATGTGCAATCCCCTGAAGAAGCGATGGCGGGTTTTACCCGTGCATGGCGTAGCGGTGTGCCTGAAGAGACGGCGCGGATTAGCTTTGCCACGGCCGAGTTACTTTGGCAGACTCTGACCGCCAAGCGGTGGGAACTGCTCAAAACGATGGGTGGGGCTGGCCCCCTCTCCATCCGTGAAACGGCGCGGCGCATGGGTCGGGATGTGAAAGGGGTGCATGGGGATGTTACCGCCTTGCTGAAAGCAGGGGTGCTGGAACGGACAGAAGATGGTCGCATCCACTTCCCCTACACGGCTGTTAAAGTAGAATTCCTCCTCACGGCCGCTTAAAAATCTTCACCAACTGGTACAGGCAGGTTTCGTGGGCGGAGGCACAGGCGTTGTTACAGGAGTCATGATTGATACGCCCGGGCCATGGCGCGGGTGGCTTGGCGGGTGACGCGGGGCAGGGCTTGGAGCCAACCAGAGGTGGCGGGGTAGTCGTAGCCGATGCAGTAGAGTTGTTGGTTTTTCTGGGAGCGGTAATGGCGGTCAGTTTGCACACGGCCGTGGTCATCCACCTCTACCTCCCCTTCCAAAAAGTCTAGGGTAGGGCGGTAGCCTGTGGCTAGCACGACCGTATCGCAGGCCACGGCCGTGTTGTCCTCTAACACAACCCCCTCCGGCGTAAACCGCTGAATCCCCGCCGTCACCAGTTTCACCCGCCCCGCCGCCACTGCCTCCGGCAGTTCATACCCCACCACGGGATACGCTTGCGTCAGCAGTTGGTCGGGGGGCTGGAGACCGAGATGGGTAAAATCGGCGCGGATCGGTTTGAGCAACAGATGGCCGAGCCTGTCGGGCAGGTAGCGGAAAAGGGTGGCGGCCGTTTTCATCAAGGTGGGTGAAGTCGGATAGGGCACGAAGGTCGTCCCATTCAGAATCAAAATCGTCGTTTCCGCCCCCGCCTGCGCCATTTCCACGGCGATTTCCGTGCCTGTGTTGCCGCCCCCCACCACCAGCACCCGTTTACCCGCGTAGGGCTGAGCATTTTTGTACTGCTGAGCGTGAAAAATCTCCCCCCTGAATAACGCCTCATCCACAAAATGGGGGCGATGCGGCGTGGACCAAATGCCCGTCGCCGCCACCAAAATTTGCGCCGTTTGCTCGCCCGCGCTGGTGTCAATGTGCCACGTCTTGTGGTAGGCGTGATAAATCGCGCCGCGCACCGTGACCCCTTCCTGCACGTTGAGGCCAAAATGGGTGGCGTATTGCTCCAAGTAGGCCACGACCTGCGCCCGGCTGAGGAAGCGGGGGTAATGGTCGGGCATGGGCAGGCCCGGCAGGGCGGAGACTTCTTTGAGGGTGTGCAGGTGCAGGTTGTCGTAATGGTTGCGCCACGCTTCGCCGATGCGCGCTTTTTCTAAGACGACGTAGGGTACATTCTGTTGCTGGAGGTAGTAAGCGGTAGCCAGTCCGGCTGGCCCCGCGCCGATGATGGTTATCATAGGGTGCAAGGTTCAAGGTGCAAGGTGCAGGGTAAGATGGGCGACGATTAGTTGGTCTGACTGACGGACTTCAAGATAGCTTGGCTCTGGGCTTTCTTACGGGATGTAACGATAGGGTAATGATTGGCTGGCAGGGCTTGTAATGTGGGGGGATTTTCCGTATTGTGACGGTCGCTGTTTGAATTGTTTCATGTGTCACGTTTCATGTGTCATGTGTTTGCTGGTAATCAACTGACAGGTTAGCCGAAAAAGTAACTGGCTGACAAAAAATAAAAATCGAGGTTAGAAAATGAAGCGTTTATTTTTGCTGGTAGGTTTGTTGGGGGTATTGTTGTTTTCGTTGGCGGCGTGTGGGGGGAGTGACACGGCCGTGTCTCCAGCCAGCGCGGATATGGACATGAGTACTCTGCCCGTTAATATTGATGCGGCGACCACGGCCGTGTTGAAAGAGCGCGACGACGTGGTCGTGCTGGACGTGCGGGAGCAGTGGGAATATGACGAAGGGCACATTCCCGGCGTCGTCCACATCCCCATGAACAACATCCCCATGGTTCTCGACCAAATCCCCACCGATAAAACGGTCATCGTCACCTGTCGCAGTGGCAATCGGAGCGACCAAGTGACCGCTTATTTACGCCAAAATGGCTTTGATAAGGTGCATAATATGTCGGGCGGGATTTTGTCGTGGCAGGCGGCGGGGTTGCCTGTGGAGAAGTAGGGAAAGTAACGAGTGCTGAGCGACCTGAAAAAAAGGACGAAGTACGAATTATGAATGACGAAAGGGGCGGAAGTTCTCGAGAAAATCTCCGCGTTCTTCGCGCCTTTGCGAGAGAGTTTACTTTTTACAGTGGACTGAGTGCCCTGCACAAAGGATGAATTACGAGGGACAAATGACGATGCGTCCAGAGGTCATTCGTACTTTGTAATTCGTCTTTCGTCCCTGTATTAGTCGTCCGTGGAGAAGTATTGAAAATTGTCGAAGGCAATTACGACCGTCCCTTCAGGCGATTGCGTATCCATAATGAAGCCCACATCACCCGATAGCGGGGCGTCATACGCGCCGATACCGACGAGTTCTTCGTTGATATAAAAGAAGAACTCCCCGTCCACGGCATCCACGTTTAGCTCGTTTAGTTCACCCAAGCCTAAGTTAATCGCGTCTGAGGGGAACCAGCCGTCTTCGGTCAGCGAGGTGACGCGCTCACAGCCATCTTCGCAATAATCCATGCGCGCATAACCGTCACTGCTGATTTGGAAGCGATAAAAATTGTCTAGCTCCATGTCGGTAAAGACCATGAGGCCGTAGCCGTTGTCAAGTGGCCCTTCTAGGGCGATGGTGTCCACGAAGTAGTAACCGTCGCCCAGCGTGACCCCACCCGTTGCCCAAAAGATGTAGTTAGGGAGTTGGGCGGTCATAATCATTTGCCCCTCGGCAATGACGGCTGACGCTTCAAATTCCCCTTCCGCGCTGGTAATTTCGCCCACGGCCCAGTCGTCTTCGGCGTCAAAGGTGACAAACAGCTCGTCTAAGAGATCTTCATCATCAACAGGTTCATCTGGCTCTTCCGTTGGGTCGGGGTCTGGTTGAACCACGGCCGTGTTCTCGACCACTGGCTCTGGTGCAGGCGTCGGCTCATCCCGCAACCCGGCCACCACCTCATCCAGCCGCACCGAAGATTCCTGCGGCGTGACCTGCGCCACAGGCGTCACGGCCTCTTCGCCACCCAAAGCTGATCCCAAAGCGATTAACGCCAGAACACACACTCCAAGCAAAGCGAACCCGACCACAGGCAACCCACAGCCCCACATAATGAATTTACCCATCCCCCCTTTTTGACCGCCCTCGTTAGCGGCTCTTTCGGCTTCGCCCGCTACGTCCGAAAAAGAGGCGCGAGCCTCCGCCACGACTGGGTCAGTCTCGGTCGTAGACGTGGGCGCGGGTGTCGGTGCGGGCGTGCCCAACACCCCAAACGGTATGGGGGTGAGTTGTGTATCGGAGGCGTCGTCGGCCTCGGCCTCGGCCTCTATGATATTTCTCTGCTCGACCACGGTGGCGTCAAGCGGCACGGGGGTGGGCATGATGGTGGTTTGGTCTGCGTCGGGGTCGGGGGGGATGTAGAGGGGGGCGTGGGGGTTGCTGTGTTGGGACACGGCCGTGTTAAACGCCTGCGCCAACGCGCCGGCCGTCTGATACCGCAAAGCAGGCTCCTTCGACATGCCCTGATGCACCACCTCGTTATAAAGCGGCGATAAATCCCGCCGCGCCGTCGTCACCTCGGGCACAGGCTCCAGCACATGCGCCATCATCTGCTGAGTCGGCGTTTTAGCCGGATACGGCACGCTCCCCGTCAGCATTTCATACAACATCACCGCCAGCGTATAAATATCGCTCCGGCCGTCAATATCATGCTTGCCATGCACCTGCTCGGGACTCATATAAGCGGGCGTGCCAATAATGGCGTTGCCCGTTAAATTGGCCGTCGCTTCCGACAGCTTGACAATGCCAAAATCAGAGAGATACGCATCCCCGTCCCCGTCAAACAGCACATTACCCGGCTTCAGGTCACGATGTACGATGCCCTTTTGGTGCGCCGCATCCAGAGCCGCCCCGATGCGGGTGATAATCTTGGCCGCCTCGGCGGGGGACAACGCGCCTTGCTTTTTTATCAAGCCATCCAACGCGCCGCCCGGCATGTAGCGCATCACCAAATAAGGTTGCCCATCATGCTCCCCAAAATCATACACGGGCACAATCGCTTTATGCTCGAGGGCGGCAATCGTCTTCGCCTCCCGCTCAAACCGTCCGCGAAACTGTTCGTCGTGCAGAAACTGGCGCGGCAACACCTTCAAGGCTACATCCCGCCCAAAGTTGGGGTCATGCGCCAAATAAACGGTCGCCATGCCGCCTTTGCCTAACTGTTTCTTGATTTCATAACGGCCGAATGTTTGTGTGTCCATGAGTGGGTTCCGTTTTTAGGTGCGAAGGGCGAGGGGCGAAGGGCGACGGTGTGCCGTTGGCTGAGCTTGTCGAAGCCCGACTAAAAACCTTACTTTTCCCGCAAATGGGGGAAAAGTAGCACCTCGCGGATACTGGCTTTGTTGCTCAGAAGCATGGCGAGACGGTCTACACCTGTGCCAAAGCCGCCGTTGGGGGGCATACCGTAGCGCATCGCCCGCAAATAATCTTCGTCAATGGGGTTCATTTCGTCATCTTCAGCGGCGTACATTTTTTGCAGGTCCAAAAAGCGTTGCTCTTGGTCGAGCGGGTCGTTTAGTTCGCTGAAGGCGTTGCCCATTTCCATGCCCGCGATGAAATATTCAAACCGTTCCACATGGGCGGGGTCGGTGGGAATTTTTTTGGCCAGCGGTGAAATATCACGCGGGTATTCGGTCAAAAAGGTGGGCTGAATGAGATTGGGTTCGACAAAATCACTCAGCAAACCATCTACCAATTTACCCCAGCTAGCCTGCTCCGGCGCGTCGCCGCCGAGGGCGCGAATGGCTTGGCGCAGGCTGTCGGCGTCGGGGTATTGGGTGTAATCAATGTTAGCATATTTTTGGATGGACTCACGCAGGGTAAGGCGTTGCCACGGCGGGGCGAGGTCAATGGTGTGGTCGCCATAAGTGATGGTGGTTGCGCCGACGACCTGCTCGGCGGCATAGGCGATGAGCTTCTCGGTGAAGTCCATCACGTCATTATAATCCCAATAGGCGGCGTAGAACTCTAGCTGGGTGAATTCGGGGTTGTGCTTGAAGCTGACCCCTTCGTTGCGAAAATCACGGCCGATTTCGTACACGCGCTCAAAACCACCGACGAGCAGTCGCTTGAGGTAAAGCTCAAACGAGATGCGCAAATAGAGGTCTTGCTTGAGCTGGTTGTGGTGGGTGACAAACGGCCGTGCCGCCGCGCCGCCGTAGAGTGGTTGCAGGATGGGGGTTTCGACCTCTAGGAAGTCGTGGTCATCTAGGAAGCGGCGCAGGGCGTTGATGAGCTTGGCGCGTGCTTTGAAAATGTCGCGCACCTCAGGGTTGACGGCCAAGTCGGCGTACCGCTGGCGGAACCGCTCTTCGACGTCGCTAAACGCGCTATAGCGCACAAGCTCGCCGTCTACTTCTTTTTCTTTGGCGACGGGCAGGGGGCTGACCGCTTTGGCGAGTAGCTCCCAGCTTTGCACGTTGATGCTTATCTCGCCCATGCGGGTGCGAAAAACGGGGCCGCTGGCTTGAATGAAGTCGCCGAGGTCAATTAATTTTTTGAGCGTGGTGTGGTTTTCTTGGCCGATGCTGTTTTGGCGGACAAAGAGTTGCACACGGCCGTGTTCGTCCTCTATATCCGCAAAAATCAGCTTGCCCTTGTCCCGCATAGCAACCACACGCCCCGCCACCGTGACTTCGATTTCAGGGGCGTCGGGGTGGTCATCTTGCTCTATTTGTTCAAAGGTGGTGATGGCCACGGCCGTGGTGTGCGTCGGCGCCGAGCGTAACGGATACGGGTCAATGCCCGCTGCGCGCAGGGCAGTTAGTTTATCTAAACGCGTTTGTTCTAAGGTATTGGGTTCCCAACTCATCTTTCCTCAATTTCAGTCTATAATATTTGATAGAATAGGCAGTCACACTTGCCTTCTTGCGTTCTTACATTGGGTCAAACTAACAAGCTAAACAAAATATAAAACGGTTTTATTGTACCTCTTTCCCGCCCATCTGGCGATGCGCCCACGCGCCCAACAGCATATCAAAATCCGCTAGACCCAGACCTTTTTACCGTAGGCTCACCCATCTCATAAAACCTTATGCCCCCCCTCACACCCACGCCACCAGCCACAGCATTTTCTCCACCTGTCCTGCAGAGACACGATAAAGCGTTTATCCAGCAAGCCCTTTACCGGGCCATCGTGTTAGTTATTGTCGTTTCGCTAGCCCTTATTTTGCTCATGCTGGCTCTGGGTGATTCACGCTTGCTTGTGCCCACGATGGGCATTCTTCTCACCCAAATCATCGCCCTATTTTTTGTCCGACAGCAACAAATTTACTGGGCGACGCTCTTGATTCCTGGCGGTATCTTTGTTGGTATTTTTCTATCAGGGTTCAGCATTCCCCATTATTATGCGTTGGCGGCTGGGTTTTATGGCTTAACCATCGTTGCGGTCGGTATTTTGCTGGGCAAACGGGCGGTTTGGGTTATAACCGTGGCCGCCCTCATCAGCAATATCGGCATCTATCTTTACCATTTCTACCCCGACTTGCCCACGCTTTATAATCACTATCCCCTTCATGTCCTGCTGACCAGTACCCAAATCATTCTCTTTGCCGTCACCATTAACCTGATAACGTCTGACATGAACAGCAATTACCAACGGCTGACCAAAAGCTATGATAATTTGGCCCAGACCCAGATAACCCTGCAAAAATTTGCCCAGGAGTTGCAAAACAGCAATGCCGCCCTGCGTCAGAGCCAACAGACCAAACAAGCCATTCTCGACTCCATCCCCGACATGATGGCGGTTATCACGCGAGAGGGGGTTTATCTGGATTACAAAGCACTCAGCTATTTTCGGGCAGAAGACCCGCCCGAATCGGTCATCGGGCAAAGCGTGCATGACCTGCTTTCGCCCGAGATGGCGGCGCAACGGCTGGCGCGTATCGCTACGGTGCTGGATACGGGTGAGGTGCTGGAGTATGAAGAACGTCAGCCGGCTCGCGGGGAATGGCGCTATTTTGCCTCGCGCATTATGTCCCTGAACGAAGAGCGTGTGCTGGTTATGATGCGGGATATAACGGGTGAGAAGGAGCGTGAACAAATCGAATTGGCGACGCAAAAACTGGAGAGTGTGGGCTTGCTGGCGGGCGGGATTGCCCATGATTTTAATAATTTACTGACGGGTATGATGACTCAAACCACGCTGGCTATGCGCAAATTAGAGGAGGGACACACGGCCGTGCGACATCTACAAAAAGCGGACACGGCCATGCAACGCGCCGCCCATCTGACTCGCCAGCTTTTGGCCTACACGGGACAGGGTCATTTCCAACTGAGCCAAGTCAATCTAAACCAGCTTTTAGATGAAAATGCTGATTTTCTACAGGCGGGACTGGCTCGACCTGTCAACATCCAGCTCCAGCTTGCACCCGACCTGCCGCTCATCACCGCTGACGAAGGGCAACTCCAGCAATTGGTCATGAATCTCATCATCAACGCCGCCGAAGCCAGCCCCGAGCCAGACGCCCACATCGAAATCAGCACCAACCTGTGCGATCAAGCTGAATTAGAGGCCATCATGGCTGAGGCGCATCAGCCGCTCTCCGAGCTGAGCGATGAGCAATATATTTGTCTAACCATTCGGGATGAAGGTATCGGCATGTCGCCGGAGACGGTTCAGCGGATTTTTGACCCTTTTTTTACCACAAAAGGACACGGCCGTGGGTTAGGTCTCTCCGCCATCTGGGGCATTATTCGCTCCTATCATGGCACCATCCACGTAGACAGCACCATCGGCGCAGGAACCACGTTCACCATTTATTTGCCCACCAACACCGTGCCCGCCAGCATCAACCTAAACTACACCCACACAAACAAACGCGCCCAATTTAGCCTGCGACCCACACCACTGCCCGCCACCACCAGCTCCCCCTCACCCTCCAAAAATGCTGGGCCAGCCTAACTTGTGCCCATTTAGAAGTTCAACTTTTCTAAAAAGTTGAACTTCTGCCGGAACTCAATCGGTCAGCAAATAATCTGCGCCCACCCAGCCCGTCTCCCCCGTGCTGGTTTGAACCTCACGCCAAGGCGTGCCATTAACGTCGCGGGGACTCTCATCCAGTAAAACCACAATTGACCCTTCGGGCAGGATAGCGATTTCCGCGCCGCCTGGCGACTGGCGCAAGCGCAGGCCAATGCCCTGCGTGCCGACCACGATGGCGCGGGGCAGGTCGGGCAGGGGGTTGGCGGGACCCACGGCCGTGGGTTCAGCCACGAACAAATCTGCTGGATAAAGGCTCTGCGGATCCGTAAAGTGCCCATAAGCCAGCCGCGACATTTCCGCTATCAGCGGCGAGCTTTCGCCCCATTCGAGCCAGCCCGGCTTGTGCAAGAGCACGACCATCACATAGGGCGCATCTTCAGCCAAAATCAGCCCCGCATCGCCGTGCGTATCCCCAATCCAGCCGTGTTTATGCGCGACGGTTACGTTTTCGGGCACGCCCGCTTCGAGCAGGGTTCCGAGGTTGTTGCGAGCCAAGAGGTCAATCACGGCCGTGCAACCGCCGCTGGTCAATTCTCCATTAACCTGCGCCAGCGGGGTCTCCCGCGCCCCCTGCCCACAAGCATAAAGCCAACTGAGCAACTGACCCAAATCCTCGGCCGTGGTTTGCATGTTGAGGTCAGGATTGGTTGTTATGTCAAGTCGGCTGTTGGCTGGCGTGATAAAGGTCAGCGGGCGACCCTCACGCGGAATAGAATCATAAGGCGCGGCAATGAACGTGTTGTACAACCCCAACTGACGCAGGCGAGCGGTCAGCGCGTCCGTGCCGTGATACGGGTCTTCATCGCCGCTGATAAAACCGAGCAGAAGATTGGCCCCGTAGTTGCTCGATAGCTCGATGGTTTCGGTCATGAGCTTGGTGTGGTAACTGTTGGGGGCATTGTTGAAGGTGCGGTACGCTTCGATGAGGATGGGGATTTTGACCAAGCTGGTGCCGGAGACGGCCACACGGGGGTCGCGCACGAGGGTTTCGCCCGTGGTCAGGTCTTGGACGTAATAGGTGACAAAACCGCCACTGCTAACGAAGTCGCGGGTGGTTTCATCGAGCAAATGGCCGAGGTAGTAGAGGGGCCGTTCGACAGGCTCGACCGCTGGCGTGGGTGAGGCCAGCACCTTAGTTGGGGGCGTGGCTGTGGGCTGAGTGGTGGGTTGAATGGTTGGCTGAATGGTCGGGCTGGTGGTTGGTGTGGGGGGAATAGTGGGGGTGGGTTCGTCCACGGCCGTGCAGGCGGTCACAAACAACAGCGGCAAAAATAGGGCCAGGAAAAAACAGCGTAGAGGGGATGAGTTAGACATAGCCGTGAGTATAACCAAAGTAGCCTGTGACCCATATCATGTATCACGTTCTGTTTATCTGGCGTAACTACTAACCCTCTCGAGAGAAGTAGTACAGATGGGGGAGATCCCTCCAACGTAATT
>JBGTIZ010000265.1:0-19868 GCA_041745395.1 Promineifilaceae bacterium (SeqCode)
TGCCCCCAACTACGTCGGCGAAGTCGCCAACCGGTTCCGCTACCGTGACGGCACGGGCGAAGTGGGCATTATCGCTTCCGTGACCAAGCCGTTTTGCGGCAACTGCACCCGCGCCCGCGTATCCAGTGCGGGCGAATATTACACCTGCCTCTTTGGCAGTAACGGCCTTGATTTACGTGCCCCTCTGCGCTCTGGAGCCAGCGATGACGAGCTATTAGAGCTAATCAGCGGGGTGTGGCGTCGCCGCACCGACCGCTATTCAGAGCTACGCACCACCTTTACCGAACTGCCCGAAAAAGGGGCGGAAATGTATCGGTTGGGGGGATAAAGCAGTTCTGAGCGACGAGTGCTGAGCGATGAGTGGCTTCGACAAACTTAACCATCGTTGTCCCTGCACCATGCACCATGAACCTTGTACTCTGCGAGATAACCTATGACTATTCGTGAAGGGCGTTGGGATTGTCAATATTGTGCGACCCAGGGCATTTTGGGACGACATAAAAAGTGTCCCGTATGCGCCTCACCTCGACCAGAGGGGACAAAATTTTATCTGCCCGAAGATGAGCCACCGTTGGTAGATGGCAAGGTCGCTGAATTTGCCAAAATCGGACCAGACTGGATTTGCGAGTTCTGCGCCAGCAGTAACCCCGCAAATGCCAGCAGTTGCCATAACTGCTTTGCCCCGCGTGAAGGCACCTCACCCCAACAGGCGGTCAAAGAGTATGCCTTGGGTGAAACGCCGCGCACGGGGGACATGGATTTCACGGAGCCAGAAAAGCCCCGCCCCCAACCTGCGTCCCCAGGTGGTAGACCACCGTGGCTGTGGGGCGTGGCGGGCGTATTACTCTTCCTGTTTCTCTGCTTTTGTGCCTTGCCGCTGGGTCTAAGCCTGTTTGACCAAGAGACGACGGTCACGGCCGTGGATTTTGGTTGGGAGCGCACGGTCGAGGTCGAAGCGTACGAAACCGTGGTCGAAGAAGATTGGGACGTGCCCGCCGACGGGCGTGTTTTGTCCGAACAGGAGGAGCTTCGCCGCTATGACCGCGTCGTCATCGGTTACGAAACCGAATCGCGCCAAGTGTCGGAGCAGGTGCAGAGCGGCTCACGAGATTATGTGTGCGGCCAGCGAGATTTGGGCAACGGCTTTTTTGAAGACGTGATGTGTTCGGAACCGATATATGAGACGCAGTTCCGCACGGAAAATGTGGAGGTGCCCATCTATGAACAAGTGCCCGTGTATGATATAAAATACAGATACGAGGTGGACAAATGGTCGGTGACGCGCACCGCTAGCGCAGACGGCCGTGACCAAAATCCCGCCTGGCCGTCGCTAAATTTGCGCGATAATGAGCGTGAAGGGACGCGCACGGAGTTATATCGTCTCGTTTTTGAAGATAGCGAGGGCAATCGTTATGAACAGGAGTTCCCGCTGGCGGTGTGGCAACAGTTTGAGCGTGGGCGCGAGTACACGGCCGTGCGCGATGCCTTCGGCAATTTGCAAGAAGTTTCCCCGTGATAAAGAACTAGTCCCAACGTAGACCAAAAAGGAGAAAAACATGAGAGATATTCCCAAACCATACGAACATCGCCTCCAACCGGGACAGGTGGTCAATCTGGATCAAATCACCACGCGGGGCAAAGATTTGCACCCCGACCGAAGCGAGGCCGAAGCGGAGTTTAAGGCTCTGCGCAAAGAGTTGCGCGAGTGGCAGTACAAGCTCTATGCGGAGGATAAGCAGAAGCTCTTGATTGTGTTGCAGGCCATGGACGCGGGCGGCAAAGATAGCACCATTCGGCGCGTTTTTCAGGGCGTCAATCCGCAAGGGGTGCAAATCACGTCGTTCAAAGTGCCGTCCAGCAAGGAACGCGCCCATGATTTTTTGTGGCGCATTCACAACGCCGTGCCC
Source organism: Promineifilaceae bacterium (SeqCode) (assembly GCA_041745395.1). Lineage (GTDB taxonomy): Bacteria > Chloroflexota > Anaerolineae > Promineifilales > Promineifilaceae > Hadersleviella. The sequence goes on from JBGTIZ010000265.1 coordinate 1,908, forward strand.
GGTAAGGGCATGATTGGCGTGTTTAATCGCTCCCATTATGAAGATGTGCTGGTGGTGCGGGTGGATGAGTTGGTTCCCACGGCCGTGTGGCAGGCGCGTTACGAACTGATTAACGACTTTGAGAAAATGCTGGCTCAGACGGGAACCCGCATCCTCAAATTTTGCCTGCATATTTCGCTCGGAGAGCAAAAAGAGCGGCTCCAGGCTCGCCTAGACGACCCCACCAAAAATTGGAAATTTGAGTTGGGCGACCTCGAAAAGCGTCAGCAATGGCCGCAATATCGGGCGGCATACAACGATGCGCTGACCTATTGCAACACGCCCAATGCGCCGTGGTACGTCATTCCCGCCGACCAAAAATGGTATCGCAACCTAGCCATCAGCCGCATCCTCGTCCAAACCTTGCGCGATATGAACCCTCAAACCCCACCCGTCTCCCTTGACCTGTCCCAGATTACCATTGAGTAACGAACAATGATCAATGAGCAATGAGCAAGGAACAAAAAACCTTGCACCCTGCACCTTGAACCATGACCCTTGCACCCTGCCACCATGACCCTAAAATGGCAAACTGAGGACGACTCTTGGGAAGAGCCTCTGCCGCCGCCCGCGCCGCGAGGGGGTCGTGTTTGGGTACGGCTACTGGCCGCTTTACTGCTGGTGGGGCTGCTGACCACGGCCGTGTGGCTCTTTTATCGCCAAGCCCAAGCCAGCATCGCGCAAGCCGAAGCCATTATTCAGGCGGACATCATGACTAGCCACAACCTGCTCATCGAAGCGAGTGCGGCGGGCGACACCGAGCTACTTGCCAACCTGCTTTCTGGCCGTGATTTGGCCTGGACTGATAGCCAACTTGATTTATTGCAACAAAACATGCTCTTTGCTCGCCCCCAGTGGGATCTCATACCGGCTGAGGTGCAACCTGGTATGACCCCGACCATTACGCTGAATGCGGAACTGGATGCGGCGGTTTTGACCACGGCCGTGGCCTATTTCAACCCCGACTCCCACCCCAACGCCAACACCGCCGACAACGACTTACTCATCTACCAGCACCAGCTCATTTATCGGCGCGGTGACAATCGCTGGTTACTCGCTCCCCCTCTCCGTGACGCCGCCCAGCGTGCCCCCAATCGGTACAGCGGCACACACGTCTTGGCCACCTTCCCCGTCGAAGACCACGAAATGGCGACGCGTATTGCCCAAGAGCTTGACACAACCATCGCGGAGCTGTGCAGTGGCTTTGATATGTACTGCCCTGAAGGGGAATTTCTGCAGTTAACCTTCACCGATGACCCCCGCGCCCTGCTTCTAATGGCTGGTTTGGGCGTTACCCCCACTCGGCCGTTTATTCGCAATATCATTGTTTTGCCCACCCCCGCCCTCGTTGGTCAGCCCCTCGACGAAGCAGGCTATCATCAGCTTTTTCAAGGATACGCCAACTATCTGCTCGGCCCCTTGGTCGAGTTTGGTTTGGACCACGCTTTTTCCATGAACAATTGCCAAGGGCAATATGCGGCGTCAATCAACTCGTCGCCCCTCGCCCCTTGCCCTTAGCCCCCAGAGGTAATTCACAGATGGAACGACCTGATTTAGCCGACGTAGACGAAACTGTATTGGCCTATATCGAATATTTAGAGGAGCAACTGAGCAGTGAGGAGAGCCGTTCTGCGCCCGAGCCAAGCGAAGACCCCACCACGATTAACGTGTTGACGCGCAGTGCGCAGGGATACATCAAGCGCACGCCGCGCCACTTTTACGGTCGCCAAAAGCGAGGCGGCATGGGCGTTTTTGACCTCGAGATGAGTGACGATGACCAGCCCGTGCAGGTTTTGCTGGCGGATGAAAGCGCGGAACTCATCGCTTTGACCAACTTTGCCCGCGTTTTTCGCCTGCCCGTGAGCGCGTTGCCCGCCAGCGAGGTGCGGGCTAAGGGGCAGGTGCTAGGCGATTTAATACCCGGTCTGCACGATAAAGAGAGCGTGAGTTGGCTGATGAGTGGGGAGCAAGCGTATATGGCTCTGCTGTCGCCGCGTGGCTATGTCTTTACCAAGAGCCGCCTCTTCCTCAAAGATGGCGTCCAGCTTTACGACACGAACAAATATGGCCCCCCCGTAGCCGCCTGCTGGTCGGGTGGACAAGATGATTTGTTTTTGGTGACGCGACAGGGTCAGGGGATTCGCTTCGTCGAGAAGCAGGTGCCGAAGGGGGGTATTTTAGGGATGCGTTTGGATGAAGGGGATGCGTTTGTGGCTCTCACGGCCGTGTCGCCTACGGGTAGCGTGTTTCTCTTCACGGCCGACGGCAAGGGCACGGTGCGGCTGATGAGTGGCTTCCGCCAAAACAAATCGCCCGGAGCGGGGGGTAAGGTGGCGATTAAAAGTGAGGACGTGGTCACGGCCGTGGCGGTCAACGAAGGGGACGATATTTTTGCTATTTCCCGCTTGGGCAAGATGATCCGCTTTAGTGTGGACGATGTGCCTCCCAAAACGGGCGTCGTGCAAGGCGTTAACTGCATGACCTTACGCGCTGACGAGGCCACGGCCGTGGGGGTTGCTGTTTTATAAATCAGGGCGAGGTGTGGCGGACACCTCGCCCCTTGCTCTGTATACTTTTCTACTTTTTGCCAAACAGCTTGCCGAGCAGGAACAGACCCACGGCCGTGGCCAGACCAAAAACTAACGCCGCTTGGGGCGTGAACAAAATGCTCACATTTTCCCCTTCTATGGTGTTAGCGGCCGCCATGACGATAGAGGAATCCTTTATTGTCATCTGTTGCGCCGCCGCCGCGCCGACGCCCGCCTCCCGAATGTTCATCGTTGTGGCCGTAGCCGCCCCGATGCCCGATTCAGAGATGGTCATCATTTCGGCCGAGACTGACCCGACACCCGTTTCTTTCAGTTGCATCATTTCTGGCACGGCTTCAGAATGCGTGCCGTTTTCGGTGATATTTTCTGTATTCATTTTGTCCTCCAAAATGGTTAATAATAGCTAATGGGCAATGGTCAATAGCTAATGGTCAATGTAAATGGTTGCTATGCTAGAATTGCGGTTTTTGTGCGGCTTTTTGGACTAGACAGGTCATGTCTAGAGGAGAAGCCACCTAGCACATGACACGTGAAACATGACACTATCACACATCTATGAACTCTACTATAACAGACGACCTTATTCAACTTCATAATCGGCGCGAACTGCTTTTGCTGGGATTAGCGGCTCTCTTTATTTTGGTCAATGCGGTGGGGTATAGCTTGGTGGCGGCAGGAGAGCTGAGTTGGGTGCATCTGTATCCAGCGTGGGCGTGGCTGTTGCTCACGGCCGTGGCTCATGCGGCCTTGCGGCGGCTAGCTCCGCGCCGCGACCCGTTGATTTTGCCGCTGGTCATGCTTTTATTTGGCTGGGGGTTGCTCTTGGTTGACCGGCTGGCCGTTAATTTTTTGTGGCGACAACTGCTGTGGGTTGCTTTGGGCACGGCCGTGTTGTTGGCTGTGGCGACCGTGCCCCGCCAGCTCAACTTTCTCGCCCGCTATCGGTATACATGGCTCTTCCTCGGCCTAATTTTGCTCGCCCTCACCCTTGTTTTTGGCGTCAATCCCTCTGGGTTTGGGGCGCGGCTCTGGCTACCCGTGCCCATTCCCTTCCTGACCACCATCTATTTTCAACCCTCTGAGCTACTCAAGCTGTTGATGTGCGTTTTTCTGGCCAGCTACTTTGCTGACCGCGAGTTTTTGCTCAAGCTAAACCAGCATCCCAACGGCCGTTTTGGGTCGTTGCCCTATCTCGCGCCGCTGTTGCTCATGTGGAGCTTTTCGATTGTCTTGCTGGTGTGGCAACGTGATTTGGGCGCGGCGGCTCTCTTCTTTTTCCTCTTTCTGACCCTGCTTTATTTAGCGACGGGGGAGTGGTGGTATGTGTTGGGTGGGTCGATGTTGCTGTTGGGCGCGGCCGTGTTGGCCTATTTTGCCTTCGATGTGGTCGCCCTACGGGTCGAAGCGTGGTGGAACCCGTGGCCAGACGCCGATAATCGCGCCTTTCAAATTGTGCAATCCCTGTACGCCATTGCCGCTGGGCAAATTTTGGGTCAGGGCATTGGGCAAGGCTTCCCCACTTATATTCCCGTGGTGCATTCTGACTTTGCGCTCGCGGCCGTGGCCGAAGAGTGGGGGCTAATCGGCACCACGGGCATCATTTTTAGCTTTATGATGCTGACCTATCGCGGTTTGCGTATTGCCCTGCTGGCCCGACGGCCGTTTGAGCGATACTTGGCGGCGGGCATCAGCACCGTGTTAGCCACGCAGAGTCTCTTAATTATGGGCGGCGTCTCCAAATTTTTGCCGCTGACAGGCGTAACCCTGCCCTTTGTCAGCTATGGAGGCAGTTCAATTTTTGTTAGTGCGCTCATGGTTGGCCTGTTGCTTTATCTATCCAACACGGCCGACCAGCGGCGCACGGCTGATTTTGGCGGCTAGCCGGGTTCATCTTGTAGTTGGGCAAACCTGCAAAATCAGGCATAATGAGGCCGCTACTTATTGTCCTGATCAATTCTGTCAGGAGACTCGTAAGCGATTCTTTTGTTCCTTGTTCATTGCTCCTGACTCATTGAGAAAAATGGATTTTTTCACCTTAGACGACACCTTAACCCCCGACCAACGCGCTTTGCGCCAGCAGGTGCGCCGCTTTGTAGAAGAAGTGGTCAAGCCGCAGATTAACCCCTATTGGGAACGCGCCGAGTTTCCGCACGAGATTGTCACCCAGATGAAAAGCTTACCCATTTGGGGCGGCATGTTGTCTGGCTATGACTGCGCGGGGCTGGATGCGCTGAGCAATGGGCTGGTGCGTTATGAACTCGGCCGGGGGGATGGCTCGATTGGCACGTTTTATGGTGTGCATTCGGGCTTGGCCATGGGGAGCATTGGCAAGCTGGGGTCGGATGAGCAGAAGTCCCGCTGGCTTCCGGCGATGGCGCGGTTGGAGAAGATTGGGGCGTTTGGTCTGTCTGAGCCAGAGCGTGGCTCGGATGCGGCGCATGTTTTGACCACGGCCGTGCGTCAAGGCAATCATTACCTACTCAACGGAGCCAAACGGTGGATAGGCAACGCCGAAATCGCCGACCTGCTCATCATCTGGGCGCGAGACGACCAAGGGCAATTTGGCGGTTTCGTCATCGAAAATCCCCGCCAAACCGAAGGCGTTACCATGCGCAACATCGGCGGCAAAATCAGCAAACGCGCCGTGCTAAACGCTGACATTACTCTCGAAAACGTGCGCGTCCCCGCCGAAAATCGACTCGCCCACGCCACCTCCTTCCGCGATACCAGCCAAGTGCTGGCCTACACTCGCTACTCAATTTGCTGGGAAGCGGCAGGCATAGCCGCCGCCTGTTTAGAAATCGCCCTTGATTATGCGCGCCAGCGGGAACAATTTGGTCGCCCCATTGCCGGCTTCCAGCTTATTCAGCAAAAACTGGTAGAAATGACGGCCGACGTGACCCAGATGCAACTGCTCTGCTGGCGTATGGCGGCTCTGCTGGACAAAGATGAGCTGACCAGTGCCCAAATTTCGCTAGGTAAATACAACAATGCGCGTAAAGCGCGACAGGTCGCCCTGCTGGCGCGGGAAACGCTGGGCGGCAACGGCATTCTCATCGAAAACCACATTGCGCGGCTCCTGCTCGATGCGGAAGTCATTTATACGTATGAAGGCACGAATGAGATTAACTTGCTCATTGTTGGCCGTGAACTAACGGGCGAGAGTGCGTTTGTGTGAATGCTTACCATTCACCATTAGCTATTCACCATTTACCATTTACAATTCAAACCCCAAGGAGACCCCATGAGCATCAAAGATTTCACCTTGTCCCTCGACGACATCGAATTTTTTGCCAGCGACCTTGCTCGCCCCGAGAGCGTTCTTGCTGAAAAAGACGGCACGCTGTGGATTAGCGACCAGCGCGGTGTCATGACTCGCCGCGACCCTGACGGGACGCAAACCACGCTGGGCAACATCGGCCATGAGCCAAACGGCTTGGCGATGGACAGCAAAGGCAACTTTTACAATGCCAACATTGGCGACGGCAAAATTTATAAAGTGGCGCGGGACGGCACGGCCGAGGTCATTTTGGAAGAGCTAGACGGTCAGCCTTTGGGCGCGGCCAACTTCGTCTTTGTAGACAGCCAAGACCGCCTCTGGATTTCTATATCCACCCGTGAACCCATCTGGTTCATCGCTTGCGCCGCCCCCCGACCCGATGGCTACATCATTTTAATTGACGAAAACGGCCCCCGCATTGTGGGCGATGGCATCTACTTCCCCAACGAGATTCGTCTCGACGCCGACGAAAAATATCTTTACGTGGCCGAAACGATGAAAGCGCGTATGTTGCGTTACCCCGTCAACCCAGACGGTACGCTGGGTGAGCAAGAAGTTTTTGGGCCAGACGCTTTAGCTGAAGGTGGCTATGTAGATGGTTTTGCCTTGGATGAGGAGGGTAATGTTTGGGTTACGACGATTTTGCGCAATGGGCTGATGATTATTACGGCTGACGGCCAGCACGCCCACACCGTTTTTGAAGACATACGCCCAGAGGCCATTGCCAACGCAGAGGCTAAAGTGGTGAGCAATAGCCTGACACCAGAAGACATGTTCGCCTGTATGGGGCCACGCCTGCAATTTCCAGCCAGCATTACCTTTGCTGGGCCAGACCTGAAAACGGTGCTGATGGGGTCGCTGGGTATGCCCCACTTGCTCAAATTCGAGTCGCCCGTGGCGGGCTTACCCATGGCGCATTGGTAGAGAAGTCTGTCAGTCTGTCAGTCCGTCAGTTTGATGAGAGGATGAGGTGTTGAGATGAAGGATTTTCGGGAGTTAAAGGTTTGGCATAAGGCGCATCAGTTGACATTGGATGTTTATCGGCACACGGCCATGTTTCCGAATGAGGAGAAATATGGCCTCATTAGCCAAATGCGTCGATCAGGTGCTTCTGTCCCGACTAATATTGCCGAAGGATGTGGTCGTGGTAGTGATGCTGAATTGGTACGTTTTTTGCAAATCAGCATGGGGTCTGCCAGTGAATTAGAGTACCAACTGTTTCTGGCTAAAGACCTTGACTACCTCGATAAGCCAGCCTATGAACAATTGACCCGACAAACGCTAGAAGTGAAACGAATGCTAGCACCGCTCATCAATAGTTTGCGTACACGTCGCTGAAAGACTGAAAGACTGAAAGACTTATGTCCCACTATCGCACCCTCGAACGCCTCTTCACCGACGCGCCGTGTAATCGGCATTTGTCGCCTGTTTTCACGGCGCGGCATGGTGAAGGGGAGGTTTTAATCGAGATTCGGCCAGATATGCTTCACGGGGGTGGGGTGGTGCATGGCTCTATTATTTTCAAGGCGTTGGATGATGCGGCCACGATTGCGGGGATGTCGCTGATGGAGGAACATGCCACGCTGACTTCGACGTTTAACGTTTATTTTTTGCGCCCTGTCTCGTCTGGTCAGATTCGCGCTGTGGGGCGGATAGTGAAGATGGGGCGGCGGGTGATTGTGGCTGAGTCCACGGCCGTGGATGAAGACGGCTTTGAGATTGCTCGCGGTAGCGGCACTTTCATGCGCGTTTTGTTGAGTGCTGAGTAACGAGCGATGAATGCTAAGCTGGCCTCGACAAGCCGTGACTACCCTGTACCTTGCACCTTGTACCCCGAACCCTGAACCACCATGCCCCTTAGCCCTTGGATAACCCATTTTCGCACCTTTATGCAGACCGCTCTGCATGACGCCGACGCCGCACATGATTTGGCCCATGTTCAGCGCGTTGTGGCCGCCGCGACGCAGTTAGCGCAGACCGAACAGGCTGACCTGCAAGTCGTTATACCCGCCGCTTGGCTCCATGATTGCGTCAGCTTGCCCAAAAATTCAGCCGACCGTCAGCTTGCCTCCCAACTGGCGGCGGAAAAAGCAGGCGATTTTTTACAGGAAATAGGCTATCCTGCCCAGCATCTGGCCGCCATTCAGCACGCCATCGCGACGCACAGCTTTTCGGCGGGCATCGTGCCCCGAACCATCGAGGCTAAAGTGGTACAAGATGCGGATCGGCTGGATGCGCTGGGCGCGATTGGGATTGCCCGCTGTATTCTGACCGGGGCATCATTCCACTCAAACCTGTATGAACCCCATGACCCCTTTGGGGCAGAACGACCCCGCGACGACAAAAACTATATGGTAGACCACTTTTTCATGAAACTGTTTAAGCTACAAGAGACGATGCAAACCGAGGCTGGGCGCACGGAGGCGGCGCGGCGCACCGCTTTCATGCACGACTACCTGCGCCAGCTCGGCCATGAACTCGGTGAACCGTATCCCGCGCCGAATTGATTTTGCTAAGATAGCGGATTCTCTGGTATTGTTGGTTTGAATTGTAAATGGTGAATGGTGAATAGCTAAGGGTGAATGAAGCCTCCATAGCAACCAACCCTTTTATTCATTGCTCATTGTTAATTGCTAATTGCTAAGCTGTAAGTTGGAGGAAAGCATGATTGACTTAACCACAAATTATCTGGGACTAACCCTACAATCCCCGCTCGTTATTTCATCTAATCCTATGTGTGCCAATCCTGAGACGATTGTGCAGTTGGCGGAGCAAGGAGCCGGCGCGGTGGTTCTGCCCTCTTTGTTTGAAGAGCAAATAGCGTTAGAGGATTCGGGCACCGAATGGTATCGTGACCACGATGGCTTTAATAAACCAGAAGCCCTCAAAACGATTCCGAAGCTGACTGAATATAACAAGGGCGTGGGCGGCTATTTGGCTCTGCTGTATCAGGCAAAAAAGCAGGCGAATATTCCCATTATCGCCAGCCTGAACGGCTCGTCGCTAGGCGGCTGGGTGCGGTATGCCAAGATGCTGGCGGGGATTGGGGCGGATGCGCTGGAGCTAAATATTTATTATTTGCCGACGCAGGAGTATATCAGCGGTACCGAAATCGAGGATATGTATCTGCGGCTGGTGGAGGCGGTCAAAAAAGAGGTCACGATTCCCGTGGCTATTAAGCTGAATCCGTATTTCAGCTCGTTGCCCTATATGGCCCAGCGGCTGGCGGACGCGGGAGCGGATGGGCTGGTGCTGTTTAACCGCTTTTATGAGCCTGATTTTGACCTTGAGGCGGGCAAATTGGTGTCGCGCATCACGTACAGTACGCCGGAGGAGTTGCTGTTGCGTTTGCGCTGGGCGGCAATTATTGCGGAGCGGGTGCCGGTGCATTTGGGGATTACGGGGGGGGTGCATGACCATGAACATTTGGTCAAGAGTTTGGTGGCGGGAGCGCAGGTGGGGATGATGGCCACGGCCGTGTTACAAAAAGGCCCCGAGCATGTCAGTCACACCCTGACTGCCCTGCGCCAATGGCTCAACGACCACGACTACGACTCTTCCAACGCTCTGCGCCGTCACTGGCGTGACGCCCGCGCCCAGCGTCCCACCGAGCTACTGCGCGTTAACTATATCGAGGTGTTGAGTTCGTATTATGATGAGGAGTAATGTTTGAGGGGGTCACGTTTCACGTGTCATATATTGGTGTGGCATTAGGATAAATCGAGAGTAAAGGGGCATCATCACAATGACAATCAAACTATACAGAGCTAGCCAACCACGGCCGTGTTTTCCCCCTCAACCAAATCCTCTGCATCATCATCATAATCGTACGGGCTGGCCTCACTCGTCATGGCTTGCGGCACAGCCAGCAGAGTTACGATAAACGTACTCCCTTCCCTCAACTTACTCTCCACCCGAATCGAGCCGCCATGCACATCCGCTATCCATTTGGCAATGGATAACCCTAGCCCCGAGCCACCCTGCGCCCGCGTGCGGGATTTGTCCACGCGGTAGAAGCGGTCAAAAATGAAGGGGATGTGCTGGACGTCTATGCCGGGGCCGTTATCTGTGACAGAAACCACGGCCGTGTTGCCCACCCTCGCCAGAGACACCAACACCTCGCCCCCCGCAGGCGTATACTTAATCGCATTATCCACCAAAATCAGCAAAAGCTGTTTAATACGGTCGGGGTCGCCAATGATGCGCATCGGCGTTAGTTGTCCCAGCCGTACCTGCACATTTTTCTCTGTTTGTAGCGGTTGCACCTGCCGATACACATCCAAAATCGTTGTTTCCAAATCAATCGCCAAGCGGCTAATGGGCAAACTGCCGCCGTCGGCGCGAGCCAGCAGGAGCAAATCCCCCACGAGCCGGGTCATGCGCTGTAGCTCATCCTGAATAATGTCGAGCAGTTCAGGGTCGTACTCCCCCATGCGGCGCATCAGGTCAATGTTGCCGCGCACGGTGGTCAGCGGGGTGCGCAGTTCGTGGGAGACATCGGCCAAGAAGCGTTGCTGGTTTCTGAATAGCTTTTCGAGTCGTTCAAAGGTTTGGTTGAGGGCGAGGGTCAGGTGGCCGATTTCGTCTCTGCGGCCGTCATCGGGCAGGCGACGGCCGAGGTCGTCGGCGCGGCTGATTTGCAGGGCCACGGCCGTGATTTCGCCCAGCGGCCGGAGCAGGCTCCGCGTGGTAATCATGCCCAAAAAGAGGAAGAAAAAGAAGACAATCCCCCCCGTCAGCCCTAGCACCAGACCCAGTTGATAGAGAGCTTCGTAGTAGCTGTCCAGCAGTTGGGCGACTTGCAGATAGCCGATGCGGATTTGGGTATCGCTGTTTTGCAGGACGAGGGGGTAGGTGTAAACGCGGATGGGTTGGTTAAAATGGGAGACGTCGCTAAAGGTTGGCTCGGCCGTGGTGAGGGTGCTGGCGTCCAGTACGCCATCAAAATCTTCCAGATTGGAAGAGTGAGCCAGCACTTCGCCCTGTTCGTTGATAGCCATCATGAACAGGGTGGCAGTCTGGAAGACGTCCATGTCTTCGGGGAAACGGAGGAGGGTGATGTCGCCTTGGTTGAAGACTTCGGCGGAGGCGATGACCTGCTCGGCCGTGTTTTCGAGGGTGGCGTCTAGCCCCGTGAGCAGTGTCGCCCGCGCTATGATATAGCTAAAAACACCAAAGCAGAGGAAAAATCCAGTGAGGATGAGGGTGTAGAAGATGGTAAAACGAACGCGAATAGACATAGAGGGCTGAGAGTTGTGAGCTGTAAGTCATAAGCCATAAGCCATAAGCTAGACTTACAGCTTAGAGCTTATGGCTTACAGCTTGTTCAGCCCTGGCGAATGGTTACGCTTCGTCTGCTTCGCGCATGACATAGCCGACGCCGCGCACGGTGTGAATCAGGCGGCTCATGTCGCCTTGCTCTGTTTTTTGGCGAAGATAACGCACGTACACTTCGATGATGTTGCTTTCACGACCGAAATCATACCCCCAAACTTTATCATAAATGACATCGCGGGTAAGAACGCGACGGGGGTTTTTCATGAACAGTTCAAGTAGCTCGTACTCTTTAATCGTCAGGTCAAAGCTGTATTCACCCCGACGACCTTGGCGCGTGCCCGTATCTAGCTCTAGGTCAGCAAAACCAAAGACTTGCGGTGGCGCACTGGGGGCGCGGCGCAGGAGGGCGCGTACGCGAGCCATTAGCTCATCGAGGGCAAAGGGTTTGACCAGATAATCGTCCGCGCCCGCATCTAGCCCGGCGACGCGGTCTTCGATGGATTCTTTGGCAGTGAGCATGAGCACGGGCACGTTGGTGGTTTCGCGCAGGCGGCGGCACACTTCTAGCCCATCTATGCCGGGGAGCATGACATCAAGCAAGACGAGGTCAGGCTGAAAGTCTTCAAAGAAGTGGAGGCCCGTTTGGCCGTCGCCGACCGCTTCGACATCGTAGCCTTCGAGGGTGAGTCCGCGATGCAGAAAGGTGCGGATGCGTTCTTCGTCTTCGATAATTAGGATTTTGGCACTATTGTTCATGGTTATATTTCCTTGTGTTTGGGTGACGTAACGTGTTTCGTTGGGTAATTAGGTTCGCTAGCTGGCCCGCATTTGGGCCAGTCAGCTAGCTATTTGTTCGTTTCAGGTTTTGACGTTTCAGTATACAGTATACAATACTGATACAGTATACAATACTGGGCTAATTGGTGAGTTGGATGACCACACGGCCGTGATTATGACGCCGTAACACGGCCGTGGGTTGCCTTTCCTTACGCGATGTTAATGAAAACGACACGGCAAAATGTCGGGTTTGGCCCACCAATCATAGAACGATTATAGACCCACCTCTGGCAAGTGTAAAGCTTAGAATGAAAGCAGGCACTTAGCCAGAGCATAAAAAGGAACCGTTGCCATGGATGCACTTCTAGAGTCAGGTTTAGCCTTATCCGCGTGGCTCCAGACCGCCTATCCCGGTCTGCGCGGCGCGATGACTTTGATAAGCGATTTAGGCGAGTTCGAGATTTATCTGGTGCTTGTTTTGCTCATTTACTGGTGTTTTGACAAGCGGGCGGGGATGCACTTGGCCTATTTATTGGGCTTGAACTATGTTTTGCTGAACTTGGGCAAACATTTTTTGCGCGAGCCACGGCCGTTTTGGCTCGACGCCAGTCTCAATGCGTCTGAAACAACGGGGTATGGCGCGCCCAGTGGGCATACTGCCTCCGCGACCGTAGCGTATCTTTACTTAGCTTATACGGTCAAACGCAACTGGGCGTGGAGTTTGGCTCTCCTGGGCGTTTTGGTAATGGCTTTTAGCCGCATTTATTTGGGGCAACATTTTTGGCATGACGTTTTGGCTGGCTTTTTGCTGGGCGTGTCCATTTTGCTGGGGTATGAGGTGTGGATGCGTTACGCCCACCATCGCTTTCGCAATCAAATCTTGGGGCGTCGCTTTTGGACAGCTGTGGGCGTGCCTGTAGGTTTGGGTCTGTTTTATTTTTTGGGTTTGCTCTTGCTGGGGGTGGCGGACACGGCCGTGGCTTGGGGCGAGGCCGTCCCCACGGCCGAGTTATCGAGCTTGGCCGAAATGATGGCCGCGCTCGGCATTTTGCTAGGGTTGGGCACGGGATTTGTGCTGGAAGGGAGCCGAGTGCGTTTTAGTATTAGCGGGGAATGGTGGATGCGGCTGATCCGTTTTGGGGTGGGGGTGGCCGTTTCGCTGGCGATTTTGTACGGGTTACGCTGGTTGGTGGGCGAGCTGTTGCCCGCTGACGCGCCCATTTTGCTCGAGATGGCTTTGCGACTCCTGCGCTATTTTATCACGGCGTTTGTGGGGGCGTTTTATCTGCCTATGCTCTTTGTGCGGGTGGGGCTGGCGGATGATTTGCCAGCCCCCACGATTGATGTTGTATCACATAGGCCTAGTCCGCTGGATGGTGGGAAGAGCAGTGAGAGGTGAGCTTACTGAAAAAAGGAAGAGGGAAGAAGGAAGAAAACTGTTGCTGACTATAGGCTCAGGCAACGGCTGATAAAATTATGGTTGCCACGCAGGCATACGCTCTTCGATGTTACTGCTGTTGGTGATGGTGCGTTCTTCTCCCGTTTGCACATTGACGATGTAGATTTCTCGGTTTTCAGTGTTGGGCACACGGCCGTGGAAAGCCACCCACTCCCCATCAGGCGACCACTCTGGATAAAAAGATTCTATCCCCGCTGGCGACAAACGACGACGATTCTGCCCCTCTCTATCCATCACAAAAACGGTACTTACGCCCCCCGGATTACCCATAAAAACAAGTTGCGTTCCAGCAGGCGACCACCGCGCTGCTTCATGATGATACGGCTCACTGGTGAGTTGGCGGGCAACCGTGCCATCCGCATTCATGATAAAAAGCTGATAATCTCCGCCCGTACGCCGGTGAAAAACGATTTGCGAACCATCGGGTGAGTAGGCGGGATTGAGGTCATCAACGTTGTTAAACGTCAATTGTTGCAGGCCAGAGCCATTCACGTTGATGCGGTAAATCTCAAAATCTCCGTCGCGGTTGGAGTGAAAAAGCAGGTGCGTGCCGTCTGGCGACCAGGAGGCAAAGGTGTCATCACCGCCGTGTTGCGTCAAATTATAAAGCCCCGTCCCGTCACTATTCATAATATAAATTTCCCAGTTGTTATCCCGATACGTATGAAAGGCAATTTTTGAGCTATCTGGAGAATAGCGGGGACCAAAATCATTGGCGATATGGTTCGTCAGTTGAACAAGACGGCGCGGGTCAGCCAACGGCGCGGCAAAAATGTCATAGTTGCCATCATTGTTGGTCGCAAAAACGATTTGCCCCGCGCCCCCGCCCAGATTGCCAGAAAGCTGTGGTGGTGCGGTCGGGGTAGGCGTGGCGGGAACAGCGGTCGGCGGGTCTGGTGCAGTCGGTTCTGTGCTGGCCGTTTCTTCCTCTGGTTCACTCGTCGGGGATGGGTCGAGCAGGTTGCCCACGGCCGTGTTCTCTTCCTCCGCTACCACCACAGGAACCGCTGTGACCGTCGGCGTATCCCGTTCACTGGCCATAATCAATACCTGTGTGGGCGTCTCTGTGACAGCGGGTGACAAAACATTCATCTGCTCAGACGCCGTAGCTGAAGTCAGCCACCACACCCCCACGGCCAAAAGAAGCAAGCCCAGCACCGCCCCTATACCGCCAAAAACAAGCAGATTGCTCCGTGGGGGTGCTTTGGTTTCGGACTCAGGCGCAACCACCGTTCGTTCATAAGGCTTGGCCACCAGCGTCGGTTCATAAATGGCGGTTTGGGTATAGGGAGCCTTCTTGAACCGCTCATATAGCTCGCCGGCTGTGGCGGGTCGCTGTAAAGGCTGTTTCGCCATCGCTTCTTCAACCACTTGCTGGTAATAAAAGGGGATTTGGTTCGAGAACTGGCGCAAATCGGGCACAGGCTCGTGGACATGCTGATAAACCACGGCCGTGGAATGCTCCCCCTTAAACGGCACTTGACCCGTCAACATCTCAAATAAAACAACCCCCATCTGGTACACATCAGTACGCGCATCCAGCGGCTTGCCCAACGCCTGCTCCGGTGCCATATAGCTCGGCGTGCCAATGACCGTCGTCGTTTGCGTCGCATCCGTCAGCCGCGCAATGCCAAAATCCGCCAGATAAGGCATGCCCCCATCATCAAACAAAATATTAGCCGGCTTCAGGTCACGATGCACGATGTGCTTGCCGTGTGCCTTATCCAGAGCCGAGCAGATGCGGCGCAAAACCAAGTCAATCTCCTCCAAACTCAGTGCGCCCTGCCGCAAACGCTCCTCCAGCGTGCCCCCCGTCATCAACCGCATCACCAAAAAGGGCTGGTCTTCATGCGTGCCATAATCATACACAGGCACAATCGCGTTATGCTCTAGCCCCGCAATCAGCTTCGCTTCCGCCCCAAATTTTTCCCGAATAATGGGGCTACTCATCGAGCGTTGCGCCAGCACCTTAATCGCCACATCGCGGTTAAAGTGAGGGTCATGCGCCAAGTAAACCCGCGCCATGCCCCCTTGCCCCACGGAACGCTTGATTTCGTACCGGCTGATTTGGGTTGGATGGTTCATAAAGAAACCCCTTGTGGTAGCCGTTCAGCATCTCAGCTTATTTACATTACTTCCAGGAAAATAGTCGTGCTTGGCCCCAAGCGTATCTGCTGTTGTCCATGCAGGTTAACTGGACGATTGGGCGAACAACTTTGCCCATCCGCCAAAAACGTGCCGTTGCCACTGCCCAAATCAGTCATGGTCAGATTTGCTCCGCGACGGTCTAAGCGCAAATGCTCGCGGGAAATACGCGGGTCACCTATCACTTTCAAGTCTGCGCGGCCTCCTTCACGACCTATGACAAAGGGAAACGATTCGATGATGACCTCTTCTTGCGGTTGTTCACGAGGTGTTTTGACAAAAGTCAGGCGGACATGCTGAGCCGCGCCGCCCTCAATGCCACTGGGCAAGGGGTCAACAAAAAGATCGTCATCTTGCTCAGCAGGCGGTGAGAAACCTCGCCGCATGGCTGGCTGGGGAGGGGCGATAACCGGGTTTGCAAGAGCCTCGAAAATGATGGACTTATCGTTGACTGGTGGCCGAATGGGTAAGGGTTTATTGCGCCGTTCCAAAATGATACGCAACGCCAGTGCCCCAATCACCCCCACAAAAATAAGCACAATCAGCCCCAAAATCCACGGCTGAGCCACAAGCCCTTGCCATATACGCGCCAAACGACCGACCGTGGGCGCGGCTGAGGGTTGAAAGGCGTAGGTCTGGGTCACGCTTTGCCCTTCTATGGTGATTAGCTCCATGGTCAGCGCGTATTTGCGTGAGCCATCGCTGTTCTGAATCTCTGGCGGCAGGGAAATCACGATGACTGTGTCGGTGAGCGGCGTGGTGGCTATCACGCCCACCTGTGCCCCACTGCCCTCATCAATCAAAATCGCTTCATAGGTTTCGATGCGCTCTATTTCAGGCACATTAAGGGTGATAATGAGGGTGTCTGTCTCGTGGTCAACATTGGCTGACTGAATCACAAAATTGGGCGGCGGGGGCGGGGCGACTTCATGTTTGAAGGCCAAGTCAGCCAGAATGACGCCGCCTCTATCATCCTCGACAAGTTGCCCGTTGGGCGCGACCCCTTTGATTTGGATGAGGTAATCCTCGTTGGTGACAAGGTTGGTGATAGGGAATGGAATGACAAGCGTGTCGGCGGCGGGTCGCTCAATGCTTTCCACTAAAATATTGTTGCGCGAAATCTCGAGGATAATGGTATCAACGGCGGCCGCATTGGCGATGCTGAGCGGGAGTTCGTACTGGCGTAAGGCCTCATTGAAACGAAGGGGAGAGATGTTGACGCGGGGGGTTCCAAGCGGTTCTTGGTGGTCACGGCTGACGCGGAAGCGGAAGGTACTGCTTAGGGTGATGTTGCCCTCGGCTTGGACGTTGAGGGCGGCACTGTTTTCACCAGCGCGGGGAAAAACCACGGCCGTGGCCACAAGTTGACTGTTCAGACCAGCCATGATGCGTCGAAACAAATTGCTTAACTCGGCCGTGCCGCCAATAGCGGAAAAGGCTCTCGTTGATTCCGCCAGATTGCGTAGTTCGCCGACGTTAAGGTTGCTGTTGCTGGCATCTGTGCCCAGCCCAATGGTGTGGATGGGTGTGGGCTGGCCCGTGTCGCTGGCGTTGGCGCGGTTGATGAGGCTGGTGGGGTTGGCGCGGATGCTACACAGTTGCCCACCCCCCTGCACGCGCTCATCTTTGCCATCGGTAAACAAAATCACGGCCGTGCGGTCACCTGGATTTTGCGCTTGTCGCTCTACGATGCCGAGCGCACTGTCTACCGTGTCATACAAGCAGGTTCCTCTATCATTAACCGTAATGCGGTCAATGGCACTTTTAACCAAGCTACGGTCGTTGCTGGCTTCTATCTCGATGTTAAATGTTTCATCGAAGCCAATGACGGTAAAAAAGGCGTTGGGCGGCGCTTGGTCTATGGCATTTTGCGCGGCCGTTTTTACTTGGGGCATCACCGCCCGCATACTGCCGCTCGCGTCTAGCACAAGGGCGATGAAAAGAGGCGTTTGGGGGTCGCTAATCGTAGCGGGAAAGATGGCGCCGTCTGCGCCCAAAAGCTGAATTTCAGCCGTGGAGAGGCGCGGGTTGTTAATAGGCGCACCACCCCCATCACGGGCAACGAAAAAGGTGCTGAGGACAACTTGCTCATCTTGTTCGTCCACGGCCGTGGACAACACCTGAATATCCGCCGCTTGCGTTTGCCCCTGAGCCACCTCATTGGTGGACCAGAGCCAGCCCGCCAGCGTTAAAACAGCCACCAACCATAGAGCGAGAGCCGTATGCTTTCTTAAAAGAGGGGGTTTCATTGTTTGTCGTGTTATTGGTCAGGTACTTATTTAGGTCGATAATAAAGTGAAAAGTCAAAAGTAAGAACTAAAATACTATGCACTGCAAGTGCATAGGTTTGGCACTAAAGTGCCTTCGGTGACTTTCGCACCGACTGAAAGCTGAGGGACTAAAAGTCCATAGCTTTCACTATCAATACGCTTAAG
>JBGTIZ010000266.1:0-17690 GCA_041745395.1 Promineifilaceae bacterium (SeqCode)
TGCGCGGAGCCTGTTTTTAGCCTCCAACATTTATTTGGTCATTGTGTTGGTCGCCATCATGCTCGCCACCACTCTCGGTACTTTGTTCCGTTTTTAGCCATGCGCCCTGTCATCCTCTACACCAAAGAAAACTGCCACCTGTGCGACATCGTCAAAGCCCAATTAGCCGACCTTGCGGAGCGGTATCCCCACACCTTGCAAGAAGTTGACATAACCACCGACCCTGACCTCTATGCTCGCTACCGGTACATCATCCCCGTGGTGCAAATCGGCGACCACACTCACAAAGCCCCCATTACCCCGCTTGACCTCCGCTATGCCTTAAAAATGATCAATGGTTAATAGCCAGTGGTCAATGGTCAATGAGGTCACGTTGACCATTGACCATTAGCAATTAGCAATTGACAATTGACAGCTTTCCCCAGCCGCGTCAGGAGAAAATCTCATGACAGAACCAAAACTAAATCAGTGGCGCGACACTTTAGACCGCTTTTGGTATTACCTCTCACGGCCGTTTCGCCGCCCCCAACCTGCCGTTTATCCAAGCTTGGGCGCGCAGAGTCACGATGAAGGCGTCGTCTTTCGCGTCTGGGCACCCCACGCCGACAAGCTGTTTGTGGCGGGAACGTTTAACAACTGGTCGCCGTGGCGCACGCCGCTGAGGTTGGAATCTACCGAGACGGGTATCTGGTCGGGCATGGTTAGCAAAGCGACCGTGGGCGACGAGTATAAATATGTCATTCACCACAAGGGGAAGAGCCATCTCCGCGCTGACCCTTACAGCAGAGAAGTCACGGCCGTGTGGCTCAACAGCGTCATCACCGACAACCAATTCGACTGGACACGCAACGAAGAGGACGCCCCCTTCCAAATGCCCGCCTGGAACGAACTCGTCATCTACGAGCTACACATCGGCACCTTCCACGAAAACCCCGATAGCGTGGTCGGCACCTTTCAGGGAACGATAGACAAACTGCCCTACCTGCGTGATTTAGGCATCAACGCCATCGAAATCATGCCCTTCAAAGAGTTCAGCGGGGATTATTCATGGGGCTATAACCCCGCCTTCCCCTTTGCCATCACCCGCACTTACGGCGGACGCGAGGCGTTTCAGGAGTTGGTCAAAGCGGCGCATCAGCACGGTATTGCCGTCATTGTGGACGTAGTTTACAACCATTTTGGCCCCCAAGATTTGCACCTGTGGCGTTTTGACGGCTGGCACAAAAACGACCTTGGCGGCATCTATTTTTACAACGATTGGCGGTCAAAAACGCCGTGGGGCGACACGCGCCCCGACTACGGCCGGCCAGAAGTGCGTCAATATATCCGCGACAACGTTTTTATGTGGCTGGATGCGTTTCAAGTGGACGGCCTGCGCTGGGATGCAACCAACTATATTCGTAACGCCCACGGCCGTGACGGGGATGCGGGGTCAAATATCACCGAAGGCTGGCAGGTGATGCAGGAAATCAACGAGGAGGTGCGTGAAAAGCAGGCGTGGAAACTGATGATTGCGGAAGATTTACAAAGCAATGAGTGGCTCACACGGCCGTGTGACGAAGGCGGCACCGGCTTTGGTTCCCAATGGGACGCCCAATTTGTGCATCCCGTACGCCATGCGGTCATCACCCCCAACGATGAAGAGCGCGACATCACGGCCGTGGGGACAGCCATCCAATTCCGCTACAACAACGACGCCTTCCAGCGCATCATCTACACCGAATCCCACGACGAAGTTGCCAACGGCAAAGCTCGCGTACCCGAAGAGATCGCTCCCGGCGATGCGGCGGGCTTTTTTGCCCGGAAACGTTCCACGCTCGGTGCGGCTCTGGTGTTCACCAGCCCCGGCATCCCCATGATTTTTCAGGGGCAAGAGTTCCTAGAAAACGGCTGGTTTAGCGACCAAACCCCGCTCGACTGGACAAAGACCGACACCTTCAGCGGCATCCTGCGCCTTTATAAAGACCTCATCGCCCTGCGCCGCAACCTACACGACCACAGTCGCGGCCTACTTGGCCAACACGTCAACGTCTTTCACATAAACAACCTCACGAAGGTGGTCGCCTTCCACCGCTGGTACGATGGCGGCCCGCAGGACGATGTGATTATCATCGCCAATTTTGCTCATACACCCCAGCCCGCCTATGCCATTGGATTGCCCCAGCCCGGCCTATGGCGCGTGCGCCTCAACAGCGACGACCAGCAATACAGTCCCGATTTTGGCAATTACCATTGTCCCGATATTATTGCCGCTAACAGCAACGGTGCGGGCGCAGATGGCTTGCCTTATTTGGGCAACGTGCGCCTCGCCCCGTATGCATTCTTGGTCTTATCACAAGATAGGGAGTGAGAAGAAGGAAGAAGGATGAGGGAAGAAGGAAGAAAAACGCCGCATTCTCCACAGTCTATCTGACCTTGTGCAGAGAATGCACTTCTCACTTTTCACTTTTTACTTTTCACTGCTCACCCCCCACTTTCCACCCAACGGCTCCCCCCATGTCCTATCGCAGTACAGACAAAACCCGCCAGAAAAAAGAGGCCAAACGCACCGCCCTGATGCAAACCGCCCTGCGCGTCTTTGCCGAAAAAGGGTACTACGCGGCCACCGTACGCGACATCGTGCAAACCGCCGAGGTCGCCATCGGCACCTTTTACTTCTACTTCCCCGACAAAGAGACACTGTTCGTCTTTTTATATGAAGAAACGGCTGATTTTTTGTTGCAAACGTTGCAACAAGCGGTGAATGGGCAGACTGATTTGCGGAAGCAAGTGTGGGCAGTTGTGCAGGCGTATATCAATATCGCTCTGTATGAACCGGCCGTGGTGCATTTGCTGTTGGTGGGGGGAATTGGGGCGATGCCCTCCTTGCTTTCGCGCCGCGCCAAGTTCCGCGAAGGCTTGGTCACGCTATGGCAACGGCCGCTAGACAAGGCGGTGGATGATGGTCTTCTGCCCGCGCAAAATACGCGCCGTCTGGCGGAAGCGTTGACGGGGGCGTGTGATGAAGTCATCTTGCACCTGCTGACCCAGCCCCGCCGCACCACAGAAGCTCCCTCGGCCGTGCAAGATTTAACGCAGTTTTGCCTGCGGGCAATGGGGTACATGGGGAAATAGGGGGGTCATGTTTCACGTGTCATGTTTCACGTGTCATGTTTCACGTATCAAGTGAGTCCCACACCAACCCAAACTCCCAGACACACTCTCCTTTGTTCATTGTTCCTTGTTCCTTGTTCCTTGTTCCTTGTTCCTTGCTCATTGCCCAAAATCGTGAGCAATTGCTGAAAGGGTCGCACGGCTCTTGCATGGCTCATTTTAGTTGGTTATAATCCCCTTCGCTTTGGTGCTATAGCTCAGTGGTAGAGCGGAGGATTCATAAGCCTTAGGTCACTGGTTCAAATCCAGTTAGCACCACCACACTCAGCCCGACTTCCAGATAAATTGGAGTCGGGCTTTTTTATGAAAAATTGGGTCTGGAAGAAACCTGCCACAAGGAACCAATCTTAGCCGCGCGTCAATTGCCCCGCCTCCCAACCACCGTTACAATTAAGCGAACCGCGTTACCCCTAACAGATCGCCCTTAACCCCTAGCAGGCTAACTTTTGAACACACAACTACCGTTGCCCACTCAATTCTTTGCCCTGATTTCAGCCATCATGGCGGCGAGCTACCTTGTCCTCTCGCTGGTGCTGTACGTGCGGCGACGCGAAATAAACCCCTTGCTCTACTGGCTTTTGACCTTTTTGGGCGCGTCGGCCGTTTGGCAACTCGTTGACTTTTTGTTTAGCCCCTCAGAGGGCTTCCTTTCGCCGTTAGCCATGCTGGTTTTGCTGGCGAGCAAGCTCGTTTTACTCATGACCACGGCCGTGTATCTGACCCGCACCCCCCAACGCTGGTGGTTTCCCCTCGGCGCCATCCTCATTGGCGTTACCCTCATCCTCAGCTACACCCTGCCCCAAACCCTCTTTGTCAACCCCGTAACCGACATCCAAATTCCCGCCACGGCTGGGGGCGTGCTGTTTCTCCTGCTGTGGCTCCTCTTGAGCCTCTTCACCATCAGACTCGCTTGGCACGACTATCGCCGCACCCCTTTCCCTTGGCACGCTAACCGGTATCTGTTTTGGGCGATTATGCTCATCTTGATTGTGGGCGGGGAAATGTTGCTCGCTTTTACCAATCCCGCATGGATCGTCATCGGCCACCTGACGCGCCTCTTGGCTTCCCTAGGTCTGGTGTACGCCGTCTCGGGCTACATTCGCTTTGATGTGCGCAGTCGCTTTCTCAATATCATCGCCCTCAGTTTGGTGACCTTGCTTTCGGCCGTGCCCGCGACTGCTCTGCTCTGGTTTTTGTGGCAGAGTGACGACAATATAACGGCCATCACGGCCGTGGGACTGCTCCTGCTCACCACCAGCGTTCTCTTCCTCTTTTACCAACCTTATCGCCGCTTCCTCGAGCAGTTCATTTACCGCAACTTCATCGGCAGTCAGTTCCAAACCAACCAAGTCATCCGCGACTACACCCAAGCCGTCTCCAGCACGCTTGATGTCGAGCGGCTCTCGTCGGTCATCATCGGCACGCTCAGCGATCTGTTTGAAGTCAGTCGCGGGGCACTCATGCTGGTTATTCCCGCACCAGAGGGAGATAGCAGTCAGGTAAACGGGACGGGCAATAATCAAGGGGCAACTGGGTATATCATTGAACCCATCCCCGCCCAAGGGGAAATGTCCCGCCGCAAGCAGAGCCTCACGGCCGTGAGTCCTTTTGTGCAAACGTTGGCGCGGCAGGCGCAACCCGTCTTACAGTATGAGATTGATTTCAACCCAGATTATCAGGAGGTGAAGGAGGAAACACGGCCGTGGTTAGCCAATTGGCAAATGGAAGTCTACGCCCCCATTCGCTCTGGGGATCGCCTCGTCGGCTTCATCGCCCTTGGCCCCAAAAACTCGGGCCGCACCTACCTCGCCAACGAACTCGAACTCATCCAGCTTTTGGCCGACCAAACCGTCGCCCCGCTCGAAAATGCCCGCCTCTACAGCACCCTCGGCGAGCAAAACGAAAAAGTGCGCCTGCTCAACGAAGACCTCGTTAGCCAAAACGAACGTTTAGAAGTGATGGACCACGTTAAATCTGACTTCATCACCATTGCCTCACACGAACTGCGCACCCCGCTCACCCAAGTCAAAGGGTACGCCGACATTTTGGCCGCCATGAACGAAGAAAACGCCCTTACCCGCGACCAAACCCGCCAAATCGTCGGCCATATCAACCGCGCCACCCTGCGCCTCGAGCAACTCATCTCCGCCATGCTCGACGCCAGCCAAATTGACGTAGACGAAATGCAAATGACCTTCATGAAGACGCAAACCGAAACGGTCATGCGCCTCGCTCTCGAGCCACTCATGAAAGCGACCCGCGAACGGCGCATCCGCATCGAGCGGCAAGGGATCGAAAATTTGCCCGAAATCTACGCTGACTTCAAGCGACTGGTGCAAGCGTTTAATAATCTGCTCGGCAACGCGGTCAAATACACGCCCGACGGCGGCAAACTCACCCTGACCGCCAAGCTCATTGGCAACGAAGGGGAGCAATATATCGAAATCGCTATCAACGATACGGGCATTGGTATTGACCCTCGCTACCAGACGCTTATCTTTGAAAAATTCTTTCGCATTGGCGACCCACAGCTTCATTCAACGGGCAGTACCAAGTTCATGGGGGCTGGCCCCGGCCTAGGACTGACCATCGCCAAAGGGGTCATCGAAGGGCACGGCGGGCGGATTTGGGTCGAATCAGAAGGGGAAGACAAGCAGAGGTATCCGGGCAGTACCTTTACGGTTATTTTGCCCGTGCGCCCACCCAAAATGCCCGACCTGCCCGCCTCTCTGCTGGAGCAACAGGCCAGCGGGGAACGCCCGCCTTGGCTGATTGGCTAACGGTCTGACGGTGTCATGTTTCACGTGTCATGTTTCACGTGCTTTTTCCTCTGGACGTGGGTTGTTTAGCTGAGCGGTTGGTAATTTACGCCGTGAATTCCCGCTAATTGCTCCCCATAGAGGACACGCAAACCGTCATCCCCTGCACCCCATTTACCCACCATAACGCAACGCATCATTGCATGTTATAATCTGGTCGCACCGTTCCCTGAGCTTGTCGATGGGAACTATTTACAGATAGGACTTACGCACAAGAAGCAGAGTATCTGCTCGTAGTAGCGACTTTTGAGGCTTGAAAATTTAATTCGGTAATAACCGCAGTGAGAAGTAAGAAGTGAAAAGTTGGGACAGTCTGACGGTCCTTGAGTTGAACGCAAGGCACTTCTTACTTTTTACATTTCACTTTTCACTCTGTACCGAATTATTTTCTTAAAGTCCAAAAGCCGTTACTACAAGCGCAACTGCGTAACTCCTGACACATTTACTTCCCATGAAACGAACAAAGGAGTTTAACAACGCAATGAGTATACAAACTGAACAGAAGCCGGTTGTAGCTGTGATTGGGGCTGGCCCGGCTGGGTTATATGCCGCTGATGAATTGGCTAAGAATGGCGTGGAGGTTGTCCTTATCAACCGCGACATCAAGCCCGGAGGGCTGGCCGAATATGGGATTTACAAAGATAAATTCAAGATGAAGTCTGGGTTGCGCCGCCAGTTTGACAAGATTTTGGCGCAGAAAAATCTGCATTATTTAGGCAATGTGGTCGTGGGGCAAAACGGGGATCTGACGCTGGAAGCGTTGCAGGGGATGGGCTTCACGGCCGTGTTAGTGACTGTCGGAGCGCAAGGTACCAAATGGCTAGGGCTACCCGGCGAAGAGCTAAAAGGCGTCTATCACGCCAAAGATTTGGTTTATCACTACAACAAACTCCCCCCCTTTAGCGAACAAGAATTCCACATCGGCCAGCGTGTAGCCATTATCGGGGTGGGCAACGTCATGCTCGATATTGCCCATTGGACCATACGGGATTTGCAAGTGGCTGAGGTCACGGCCGTGGCTCGGCGTGGCCCCGGTGACGTTAAATTCACCAAGAAAGAGATGCAGGGCGTCGCCCAAAATCTCGACCTCGAATTTTTGCAAAATGAGATTGACCGCTCCCGTGCCCAAATGGAAGCGGCGGGGCAAGACCCGCAAGAGGCGCACGATTTTATTCTCTCTGGCCTGCAACGGTCGGACACGGCCGTGTCCGACACCCGTTTTCGCCTGCTCTTCCGCCACTCTCCCAGCCAGATTTTGGGCAACGAAGAGGGCTTCGTCACTGGACTTGAACTTGCCAAAACCGATTTAGTCCCCCGTGGCGACGGAAGTACGGGGGTCAAAGATACGGGCGAAACCGAGATTTTACCCCTAGACACCGTTATCTTTGCCATTGGCGACACCGTAGACGCCAGTTTTGGCCTGCCCACTGACAAATGGGGCGACTTTGCCAAAAATCCTCAGCCCCGCTTCCCCGTGGACGGCCTTTCCTATGAAGTGTACGACCCCGCCAGCGGCGATGTTCTGCCCGACGTATTTGTGGCGGGCTGGGCACGCGAAGCCAGCTCGGGCCTAGTCGGTGCGGCGCGTAAAGATGGCACACAGGGGGCGCAAGCCGTTTTGCAATACATTGCCACCACGCCCGCCCCCGCGCAACCCTGCCCCACCGTCGCCCAAGTCAAGGAGCTACTCACCCACAAACAGGTCGCCTTTGTCACCCAAACCGAGCTAGCCCAACTGACGACCATCGAGTTAGCCGAAGCCCAACAAGCCAAGCTAGAGGAGTTTAAGTTTGGCTCGAACCGCGAAATGCTGGAGGTGATTTTTGGCGAATGACAGCACCCTAGATGACGTCATCATCTATACGGACGGCGGGGCCGATCCCAATCCTGGCTATGGGGGCTGGGCGGCTCTGTTGCGCTTGGGGGCGCATGAAAAGGTGCTGACGGGCAACGCGCCCAATGTGACCAATAATCGCATGGAGCTAACGGCCGCCCTGACTGCTTTACAGGCGTTAACACGGCCGTGTCACGTCACCCTGCACACCGATTCCCAATACCTCCAGCGCGGTATTACCAAATGGCTCGCAGGCTGGGCGGCCAACGATTGGCGCAAAGATAAGGGCAAGGGAGAGATCATCCCCAACGCTGATTTATGGCAAAAGCTCCGCACCGAAACAGAACGCCACCAGATTGATTGGCAATGGGTCAAGGGGCACGCAGGCAACACCCATAATGAGCGCGTAGACCAACTCGCCACGGCCGCTCGGCTCGAAATCACCCCGCAAAATGAAATCAACGCCAGCCTGCCTCGCCTTTATGTGCGTGGCTCCTGCCTCGGCAATCCCGGCCCCGGCGGCTGGGGCGTCGTGCTGGAAGAAGGCGCCCTAGACGCTGGCGAAACGCGCCAGTTTAGCGGCTCAGAAGCCAACACATCGAATAATCGCATGGAGCTAAGAGCGGTGTGGGAGGCGTTAAACCAAGTGGCCGAAAGCAGGGCGGTGCAAATTATCACCGTTTCAGATTATGTGTATCAGGGGGCGACCGAATGGATTAAGGGGTGGCAAAAGCGCAACTGGCAAAAGAAGGGGGGGCAACCGATAGCCAACGCGGATTTGTGGCAAGCTATCCACGGCCGTGGGCAAGCAGGTCAACCCATCCGCTGGCTCAACGCCAAAAGCCTGCCCGAACTCCCCCCCGCTCTAGACGAAGCCCGCCAGCTAGCCACCACGGCCGCCCAAATAGAAAAAGATTCCTAGACCGTTGCCCGAGCCTGTCGCAGGCGAACAGGTTAGGCCACAAAAAAGGCCAGCAGTGCAAATACACTGCTGGCCTTTTTATTTTTATGATTTGTTGCTCACGAATAAATGATACTTCTTAATGAATAGGAATAAATAAACGCGCCATCGTTCAAGCTAGGCGGCAGAAGAAATTTCCTCGGCCGTGGCGTCACGCAGATAGCGACACGCCGCATGTAGAAAACCAAAATCACCCATAGGCGGCATCAACTCCGTGACTTCCGTCACCTTAAACACTTTGCCATCAAACACCACCTCTTCACCCACAACTGGCTCCTCATCCACATTGATGATAGCCCCTGAGTGTCCCCCTCCTTCAACCACGTAGCTAACTTTGTAGTAAATTGCGTCAGACATATGAGCCTCCTTCTACCTACAAACAGCCAAACAAAAACCGCACCAACAGCTACATATTGGTAAGGTTGCGATGGCGTAGCTTAAACGCTAAATCGAGCGCGATATTACGCATGACGACATAGCCAATATTTTTGTTGTTTTCGCACAGCGTATTGAAATCGCCAAACAGAATCACATACGCTTTGCACCCATCACGGCTGGCGCGACAAGAGGCGGAGCGATACCCGTGCCCAATTAGAGCCATCTCGCCAAATACCTGCCCAGTGCCCAACACAACCAACACGCGCTCATCATCTAAGCCGTCTACAAAGACATCTACGGCGCCTTCGGCGACGACATAAATCTCACTGCCTGTCGTATTTTGCCGCACGACAATATCGCCTGGCTCATAAGATTCCTCATAGGCGATGCCAGCTAATTGGGCTAATTCGCTTTCGGTCAGTTGGTTAAACAGGTGAACTTTCTTGAGCAATGAAATCATGGCGTTAATTCGCCTCCTCTTGCACGTATCGCCTGTATCCATCCAATGTATAAACGTATACAGGTGTATCCAAAATGGGCATGTCACATCTGCGTCAGCCCCAAGGTCTTAAATGTATCATACTTTACAAAACAAAGTGGAAAAAAGATAGCCACTCAGCCCCCCTACATAATTGAATAGCGTGTAGCGGGGCGAAGCCGTTCACGAACAGCTTGATGGGCTGAATTATACAGGAAGTGGAAATTTATGTAAAAGAGAAGGTAAGCGCGTGGGCAGTCGGGGATTGAGTTGTTATCTGCTAATTTTTGCCAAACATACGTTGACAAATAAACCTGTCTGTGTACAATCGTAGTTTGTCCCTGCCGAAGTGGCGAAACAGGCAGACGCGCTACGTTCAGGGCGTAGTGGGGGTTCCCCCGTGTGGGTTCGAATCCCACCTTCGGCACAAAAAGGCTTCGGGTCTAACTCGAAGCCTTTTTTATTGCCTGACCCACGGCCGTGGATAAGCATCTCATCTAGGCAATCTACCCCCTCCGGTCCAATTCCCCCAATTTCCCGTTTGAGAAAATTGGCACAAACGTTATAATTGCATCGCTTTCCAAAATAATTGTTAGTAAACACAGCATAGATGTGTCACTGCAAGCAGGCCACCACGTTTCGTCCTTTTATTTATACGGAAACAAACTCGCGTGGCTAAATGCTTAAGTGTGACCCAAGTCCAGTTCTGAGGGATTTTCAATGAATGTTTTTGTTTTTGCAGGCATCCTTGGCATTAGCATGGTGGTCACGACCCTGATTATAGCGGGGGTCATGCTGACCTTGAGTAAAGCCGTTACCAATAACAATCTTGAACTGGAAGCATCCAAAACACGCTACAAACAAAATGTGACCAAGGGTCACAAAATTGCGATAAGTGGTGATAAAGAGGAACAGGTTAAGGATGCTCAGCTTGAGGCGGCGCGACGGGCGGCGGCTCTGCCCCGAGGTGCCAACATGAATATTGGCCGTCTGGGTGAAGAGACCCTCCAAACCGCGAGTCAAAATTTAGACAATGACCCACTCACGGCCGTGAAAATTGCGCAGTTCCAAGGCTGGCAGGGGCTAGGCGAATTTAACAAGGTGCGTGATTCGGCGGCGACCCAAACGGGAACCACGGCCGTGTCCAAAGCTGGTCCCCCCGTCAAACGCAAATTGGTCGCTGGTAAAGATTACGATGTGGTCGAAATCACGGCGGGCATGGATCCCGCCGACCAGCGCAAGGCGCGTATCGCCAACGCCAAAGCCAAATCAGCGGCCTATAAAGCCCTCAAACAATCTGGGCAAGATATGGTGGCGGCGGCTCCCACAGCCAGCACGGCCGCCCAGCCAGCGGCGGCTAAACCGAGCGCGGCTCAAGCGGCGGCCTCAGTCGGCATTGAGCCACCCCAACTAATTGAAATCAGCGATGATATGGATCCAGCGGATGTGCGCAAAGCGCGGATTGCCAATGCCAAGGCACAATCCGCTTATAACAAAGCGTTAAAAGCGGCGGGTATTGACCCGTCGGCGTCAGCCGAAGAGGTGGCTCCAGCTCCCGTGCAAGAAGAGGCTCCCGCGCCCGCGCAAAAAACCACGGCCGTGCCCAACGACATCCCCCGCCCCGACCTCGTGGAAATCAGTGATGACATGGATCCCAACGATGTGCGCAAGGCGCGTATCGCCAACGCCAAAGCCGTTTCGTCCTACAAGAAAGCCCTCAAAGCGGCGGGCATTGACCCGTCCACTGTTGACATCTAAAAAAATCAGGCAGGCTGAGCCTGTCGAAGGCTAGAAAACAAAAAGAGCCTGAGCAAGATTTAACTTGCTCAGGCTCTTTTTTATGCGGCTCTTTGAGAATTCAGGGAGTCACTTCCGTCTCAGCTAAACAAGCCACATCCAGAAAAAATTACGTGACACATGACACGTGAAACATGATACGAAATTTGAAAGACCCTTTTATGCCCATCACATGACCCTACTCCCTCACGTCCGGCACGGCCGTGAGCGTGACCAAACGCTCGTTGGCCGCGCCCACTCGTTGCCCCAGCGATGTGGCAATGTTGCGCATGACGTTTAGCCCAATGCGTGGATAGCGATTTATCAGGTGTTCAAAGTCGTCGTATTTCAGGGCGGCAATTTTCACGGGGGTTCGAGCCACGGCCGTGGCCCCATACGCTTGGCGCAACACCAGCGAAATCTCCCCCAAAAAATCTCCCTGATGAATATGCCCCAATAACTGCCCCCGCTCTGCAAAAATATCCAGCGACCCCTCCAGCACCATATAAAAATTCTCACCCCGCGCCCCCGCCCGCACCAACACCTCACCCTTACCATACTGCTGAATCTGACACAAACTAGAAATCCTATCCAACTCCCCCTCTTCTAGCCCCCGAAACACGCTCATCGCCCGCGTGGCCTCCGTGACCTGCATCCCGAGCCGTTTGTCCTCAAACCCCTGCCGCACCAGATGATAAATAACCTCAGACTCCTCCGTCAACACCACATCATCAATATCCAGCGGTACATACACTTTCGCCATTTTGACCGTGTCCAGCCGCTCCACCTGATGAAACACCAGCGATGGACAGTAAGCCACGGGCACAAAGCCCAAGTTGCTCAGCGTGCGCTGAATATCAGGCTCATACGCACTCACCGTAATTTCGACATACTCCGCCGCATACTGTTGCCGCGCCCGCATATCCAACTCTTTCAGCAAAAAGCCCGACACATCATCGCGTAAACTAATCAGCTCCACGACCTTAATCGAGCGGCCAATCGTATCCACCGCAAAGCCAATCGCCCCCACCGTGCGCCCTTTTTCACTCGCCACCAAATAGCGCGAATTTTTGCTCTGCAACATAAACAGCCCATACGTCAGTTGCAAATTGCCAAACACCTCGCGTCGTGAGAGCCTCCCCCGCTCTATGCGTAACAGCGATGGCAAACCCTCTTCTTCTAGCTCCGCCACGTCAAAATTTCGCCCAATCTCGTACCCATCTGGCTCATCCACCGCGATTAAATCAGCCTGAAAACCCAAGTTTTGCAAAACGGCCTGCCCCAGCAAATACACTTCAGGAATAACGCGCGGGTGATTACGCCGTAGCTCCCGCGCCGTGCCGAACGGGCGGCCGGTCATCACCAAGCTCTCTCGTTTGTCTAAAAGCACCTTTTGGGGCAAAAACCCAAGGGGCATCAGCCCAAATTTATGGGAAATACGTTGCGCAAAAGGATGCACCGAGCGACATTCAGCCAGCCCAAAATGCAGGCGTCGCTCGGCAAACTCGAGCCGCGCCGCCATCAGGGCGGCGCCCACACCGTACCCCCGCGCCGCTGGGTCAACGGCCAATCGTCCAAACTCGCCGCACAAATCAGCATAAGCCCCCACCTCAAAATAAACAGAGGCTGTGCCCACCACCTGTCCATCTACTTCAGCAAGCAGAGAGAGATAGCTGTCCTGATAAATACTCCGCTTGAGCCAATGGTCGCTATAAAACTCTTTGTACGGATAGCTATCCCCATATGTGTTATAAAACAAGGTTTGAATCGCTCCCAAATCGGCTTCAGTAATGCGTCGTACAATGACATCTGTTGACATGTTACTACCTCTTTTGTTTGTAATCATTCAGCCAGTTGGCTGGTGTGCTGTCTCAGGTAGACAATACGCACGCCACACGGCCGTGGTTCAAATATAACTGCTAATGCGTTATATATTGCCAGACAGTATGATTAATTCCACCCATTTTGAGCCGTTACGACAGTGCCGTCTCTACTCTACACGAAACACCCACAAACAGTTTAAACCCTGCGCCTTAACCAACTTTGCAAACAGATAGCTAACTTGACTAGCGATACTATCTCTTGCCCAAAAAGCGCGAATTTTTCTCACCAACCACCCTTTTACTCATTATTAATTATTCATTACTCATTCATTACCCGTTGACCCATGACTGAACCCATCCCCCCCACTGGACTTGTTGACATCCGTATTCGCCAGCGCGAATTTTTACTAGCTATCAGCCGCGCCCTCACGGCCGAGTTAGATTTGACCGACGTTCTGCGTATTATCCTGCAAGCTTCGGTCGAATTTATTGCCGGCCGCGCCGGTATCGTCGTCCTCGCCGACCCCAGCGAGCTCAGTTTCCGCGTGGCCGCCGCCCTCGGTATTCCTGGGGAGACCTTTCATAAATATCCTCTTTTGCTCAAAGGCATTGCCTACCAAGAGGGCGCAGAAAGAGATGTTATCCCTGAAATTGACGAACACATTCAGCAGTTAGCCGAAGCGGTACAAATTGACCTCGACCTAGCGCAAGCTATTTTATTGCCCATGCAAAGTGGGGATACGCTTATCGGCATGATTTACGTTTTTCAGTCGCGGAGCTACGTTTTCAGCAGTGACGCCCCCATGTTATTGCAAAGCTTTGCCGACCAAGCGGCCATCGCCGTGCGCAACGCCCGTCTGTACGAAGAAGTCCGCTCAGAAAAGCAGAGGCTCGATGCCATTTTGGAG
Organism: Promineifilaceae bacterium (SeqCode); assembly: GCA_041745395.1. Lineage (GTDB taxonomy): Bacteria > Chloroflexota > Anaerolineae > Promineifilales > Promineifilaceae > Hadersleviella. Next base: position 14,131 of record JBGTIZ010000266.1, read on the forward strand.
CAAAGTGCGGATGGCGTCATGATTTTAGACCCGCAATATCATATTCAAATTTTTAACAAAACCCTAGCGCGCATCACCGGCTGGTCAGCCAACGAAGCCATTGGCCGTCATCACGACAACGTTATCAAATGGGTCGATTTACAGACAGATGGGGATTTGGGCGACGCCATCAATAATGGCTGGCCGCCTAATAGTGCCACGGCCGCGCCTCTTTACGTAGAAGGCGAACTGATGCGTCAAGACGGGCAAAAAATTAGCCTCGGCATTACCTACACGCCTCTACTTAATGCGCGGATGCGCATGATTAACATTCTAGCCAACGTGCGCGACCTCACCCGCTACCGCGAGGAGCAAGAGCTTCAGAAAACCTTTATCTCCGTGGTCAGCCATGAACTCAAAACGCCCGTTTCCATCATAAAGGGGTACGCAGGAACCCTGCGCCGTCATGATGTCAACTGGCCGCGTGAGGTAATGGACGAATATCTCAACACCATTGAAGAAGAAGCCGACCAGCTTACCGACCTGATTGACAATTTGCTAGAAGCGTCACGTCTCCAAGCTGGCACGTTTAAGCTTGACCTGACTGATGCCATTTGCGTGCCCAGCATGGCGCGTAGCACCGCCCGCAAATTCAAAACCCAAACGGAAAAACACACCTTTAAAATAGATTTCTCGCCCAATTTCACGGAAGTAATGGGCGACGAACGTCGTTTGACCCAAGTTTTTAACAATTTGGTAAGCAACGCCATTAAATATTCACCAGACGGCGGTCTAATTCGCATTTTTGGGGAAGTCATGCCAAACTATGTGACATGTTCCGTCAGTGATAGTGGTATTGGTATTCCCCCCCACGAACGTCACCGCATTTTCCAAAAGTTTTCTCGCTTAGATAACGCCCTCAGCCGCCAAACGGAAGGGACGGGCTTGGGTCTTTACCTGACCAAAGCGATTGTTGAAGCTCACCACGGCCGTATTTGGTTTGCCGACAACAGAGACAATGACCCCCACGCGCCGCAAGGCACAACCTTTACCTTTTCTCTGCCCCGTGACCAAGAGGCAGAAGAAACTGAAGAAAATAAATAAAAAAAGAAGTCAGCGATATGACCAAATTGTGTCAAGAAAAACAAGCTGAAGTGCTGACTGGCTGAGGCGCTGAACGCTTACATTTACTGTTTTTAATTTTTCAAGAGAGTTTTCATGCAAACAACCATTAACTGTCCACGGTGCCAGACACCGTTCCAAACTGAAATCACGCAAATTATTGATGCCCAGCAACAACCGCAGTTGAAGCACATGCTCCTAAATGGGCAGGTCAATGTGGCCGTATGCCCTAATTGCGGCACGGGCACGCAGTTGGCCGCTCCCATGCTTTATCACGACGCTGAACACGCCTTGCTCATGGTGTATGTGCCCATGGAGCTAAATTTGCCGATGGCGGAACAGGAAAAGCTGATTGGTCAATTGACCAAGGCGATTACCGACAGCACGCCGCCCGCGCAGTTCCGCGCTTACATGCTTCAGCCGCAAACGATTATAACGATGAAAACATTTATGGAGAAGGTGTATGCCACGGAAGGCATTACGCCCGAGATGCTTCAGCGTCAGCAAGACCAGATGAAGTTGCTACAAGATTTGTTGGGAGCGGATAAATCCACGGCCGTGTCCCTCATCCAAGACAACCAAGCATTGATAGACGAAACCTTCTTCGCCATTTTGCAATCCACCATCCAAAATATCCAGCAAATGCCCGAGAACGATAGCCAGATGATTGCCCTCAGCAACCTTCAGGCACGGCTTTACACCCACACCGAACTCGGCCAAAAAATCGAAAAACGGCAGATGATTCTGCACCGCTTCCGCCAAGAAGCGCAAAAACAAGGCGGCCTGAGCTATGAGCTATTCGTCAGCTACTTGGTCGAACACGCTGGCGACGAAGGCACCACAGACGCCTTGATAAACATGGCTCAACAAGGCATCAACTACCAGCTTATTGCCCAAGTTGCCGCCGAAATCGAAAAGGCCAACGAAGCGGGCGACACGGCCAAAGCGGCTCAAATCGAAGCGTTGCGCGACCGCTTGGTAGCGATTTACGACGAAATGCAAACGGCCTCGCGGGAAATTTTGCAACAGGCCAAACAAACGCTCGACGCCATTTTGCAAGCCCCCGATAAAGGCCAAGCCATCCAGCAAAATGTGGATCGCATTGACGAAGCCTTTATGTATTATCTCTCCGCCGAACTGGCACAGGCCGAAGAACGGCAAGACGTGAACCGCCAGCAAGAACTGCAGGCGGTGCAAGCGTTCATTATGGCCGAAGCGGAACGCGCCATGCCGCCCCAATTCCGTCTGCTAAACCAGCTATTGCGCCTTGAAGATGAGCAAGCCCAGCGGGAACTCATCGCCCAGATTCCCGCCGAAGGTCGGCCGGAGCTAGCCAACTTGCTAGCCAGCGTCACCTCTGAGCTAAGCGACAATGAAGAAAGTGACCCAGAATTACAGGGGCGCATCGCCAAATTGCAAGCTCTTTTGGCCTAACACGGCTCACCCAGACCCGCAGTCGGGGGCTGAAGCTCTGTCGAGAGCTTGTCCTTTTGCCTTCGACAGGCTCAGGCAACGGACTTGTTGGGTAGTTAACTAGCGGTAACAAAAGCGGCGGCCTCTCTTTATCAGTCAGATCAAACTGACTGATAAGAGAGACCGCCGTTTTTTTCTTGCGTCTGGTGTGACCCTAATGGACGGTATTATCCAGCCGGAAGCCATGTCCGCGCACGGTCACGATGTAGTTGTAATCATCTAGCTCGGTCAGGCGGTCGCGCAGACGGCGCACGAGCGCGTCAATAGCCTGCTCAGAAACGCCCAAGCCGTCTGTGCCGGGCCAGACAGTCTCAATAATTCCTTCGCGGTCTACGACGGCACCATCAGCGTCGTAGAGCAATTTTAACAGGCGAAATTGCGCCAGCGACAGGGGGGGATCTAACTCACGGCCGTGGATTTCGAGCGTGCGCAATTCTTCATTTAACATCAGCCCGATCCGCCGAGAAGGCAACTCAAGGGTCAGCGGCAAAGTCGCCTCCGTGCCGATAAACATCATCGTGACCGACAGCGCCACCTGAATTTGGTCGCCATCCCGTAAAACGGCCGAACCAGATAAACGCTGGCCGTTTAGAAACGTCCCGTTTTTACTCCCCAGGTCATGCAGGGTGTATAGCTGTCCATCATAACTAATGCGGACATGCTCGCGGGACACCTGTCGCTCGGGCAAAACAATGTTGCACTCACTACCACGGCCGATATAAAACATCTGCTCAGGGGTAATGTCAATCACCCAACGCTGTCCAGCCAATTGCCCTTCTCGTACAATAAGAACTGGTTGATTGCTCATGGAAACACCTTCTCTGTCTCTGTTTGCTCGTTAATCGAGTGAAAAGTCAAAAGTAAGAACTAAAATACTATGCACTGCAAGTGCATAGGTTTGGCACTAAAGTGCCTTCGGTGACTTTCGCACCGACTGAAAGCTGAGGGACTAAAAGTCCATAGCTTTCACTATCAATACGCTTAAG
>JBGTIZ010000267.1:0-15739 GCA_041745395.1 Promineifilaceae bacterium (SeqCode)
CCCCCCAACCAAAAATACCCCCTTTCTAGGGTGTCGTGACCTGCGGTCACGAGGAGAACGGCTGAAGCCGTTACTACAAGGGGGGGAGCGTGGCGCACCACGGCCGTGCCTGATACCCTACACCCCACTATAAAACCACCCACGGGAGTAATATGAACCACACCACCCACAACCAACTCATCTCCTTCATCTGGCGCATTGCCGACGACCATTTGCGCGACGTGTATGTGCGCGGCAAATATCGGGACGTGATATTGCCCTGACCGTCCTGCGCCGCATTGATGCCCTGCTCGAAGAAACAAAACAAGCGGTTTTGGCCGAAGTCGCTTTCCAGCGGCAAGAGGCCAACCTCGCAGACCTCGACCCGCGCCCCCTCGAATACGCCTCCGGCTACGTTTTCTACAACACCTCCCCCTTCACGCTCAAGAGCTTGGCCGCCCAAGCGACCAACAGCCAGCAGATTTTGACCAGTAACTTTATGGCCTATCTGGACGGCTTTAGCGACAACGTCAAGGAGATTGTGGACAAATTCAACCTGCGGGCGCAGGTGCGCCACATGGCGAACAAAGATGTTTTGCTGGGGGTGCTGGAGGCGTTTACCTCGCCTGATATGAACCTGACCCCGCGTGAGGTGATTGACCCCAACGGCCGTGTTCTGCCCCCCCTCACCAATCTGGGCATGGGGTATGTCTTTGAAGAACTCATCCGCAAATTCAACGAAGAAAACAACGAAGAAGCGGGCGAACATTTCACCCCCCGCGAAGTCATTCGGCTGATGACCCACCTGATGTTTGACCCCGTGGAGGGCAACTTGCCGCCCATCATGTTGCTCTACGACCCCGCTTGCGGCAGTGGCGGGATGCTGACCGAATCGAAAATCTACCTGATTGACCCCGACGGCCCTTTCCAAATGAGTGAAACGGCCGTGCATCTGTATGGCAAAGAGGTCAACGACGAAACCTACGCCATCTGCAAATCGGACATGATGATTAAGGGGGATGACCCCGAGAATATCCGCAACGGCTCCACGCTGGCCACGGATGAGTTTGCCCATTTGCGCTTCGACTTTATGCTCTCCAATCCGCCTTATGGCAAATCGTGGAAGGGAGACCAGCGGTACATCATGGATGGGCGGGAGGTGATTGACAGCCGTTTTGTGGTTAATTTGGCGGATTATCAGGGGCAGGTGCAGGAGGAAGCGGCCACGCCCCGCTCCTCGGATGGGCAACTGCTGTTCCTGATGGAGATGGTCAACAAGATGAAGCCGCTCAGCCACAGCCCGTATGGCTCCCGCATCGCCTCGGTGCATAATGGCTCCAGCCTGTTTACGGGGGATGCGGGGAGCGGTGAGAGCAATATTCGGCGGCATATCATCGAGAATGATTGGCTGGAGGCGATTATCCAATTGCCGAACAATCTCTTTTACAACACGGGCATCACCACCTATATTTGGCTCCTGAGCAACAACAAGGCGGCGGAGCGGCGGGGCAAGGTGCAACTGGTGGATGGCTCTAATTTGTACCGCAAGTTGCGCAAAAATTTGGGGGCGAAAAATTGTGAGCTGGCTCCTGAGCATATCGCCACGATAATGGAGTTGGTCTTGGGCATGGGGGAGAGCGAGATTAGCCAGCTTTTTGCGAATGAAGATTTTGGCTATTACAAGGTGACGGTGGAGCGGCCGTTGCGCCAAAAGGCACAGTTTACGCCGGAGCGCATCGCCCCGTTGCGCTACATGACCTATTTGGAGGAGGTGATGGCGTGGGCGTATGCGGAGTGGGGGGCTGAGGTGCGGCATGAGTTGGCGACGCACGGGGAGGCGATTGTGGCGTATGCGGAGCAGGGGGAGACGCGGCTCACGGCCGGGCGCAAGCGTAAATTGCTGGACGGGGAAGCGTGGCAGACGGAGTACGCGCTGTGGCTGGCGGCGGATAGGCTGAGGGGCTATTTCGGCCAAGAGCTGTTTACGGATGTGAATGAACTGGCGGAGCGGCTGGATGAGGCGGATGAGGCGTTGGGGCTGGGGCTGTACGCCACGGATAAACGGAAGATTTTGGCGGCGATTAGCTGGGCTGACCCCGAGGGGGCGCGGGTGGTCAAGAAAATGCATAAGCTGACGGGCAAGCGGTTGGCGAAGCTATTGGCGGAACTGGGTTGCACGGAAGCGGATTTGCCTGATTATGGCTATTTCCCCTCTCACGAGGGTGTTTATGTGGAGTATGAGACAGATAGTGACCTGCGGGATACGGAGAATGTGCCGCTGAGGGAGGGGGTTCACGCTTATTTTCGGCGGGAGGTGCGGCCCCATTTGCCGGAGGCGTGGCTGGATATGAGCAAGACCAAAATCGGCTACGAAATCAGCTTCAACAAATATTTTTACCAGCATACGCCCCTGCGCTCTTTAGAAGAGGTAACGCAGGAGATTTTGGCTCTGGAAGAAGAGACGGAAGGGTTACTCAAACGGCTAGTTTCATTATAAATAGTCATGAGGCCTTGATTTTGGATAAAGTTATGTGTACACTACTTTTAATAAAACCCGCCAAGGCTATGCTCTCCCCGAGTATCCTCAAAGAGGCGGGTTGCTTTTTTATATGGGAAATTGCCTATGAAATACAATAAGCCCCCCCTCCCTCTGATTGACCAATTAGATAGGCTAATAACACGCGGCATGATTGTGGATAATGCTGTTGAAGCCGAACATGCCCTCGGCCACCTGAACTATTATCGTTTACGCGCCTATTGGTATCCCTTTGAACAAAACAACACCACACATCTTTTCAAACCAGATGCTCGGTTTGAAGATGTTCTCAATATTTATCAATTTGACCAGCAGTTACGGCTTTTGTTACTGGATGCTTTGGGACAAATTGAAGTGTCTTTGCGGACACAATGGGCGTTGCATTTTTCGTTGGCACATGGGGCCTTCGCTTATTTAGAGCCAGCCTATAATCGTAAGCCAGATTGGCTGAGAAGAAATAAAGTGAGCCTACGGCGTGAGTTAGATCGCTCAGATGAAGTGTTTATCAAACATTTTCAGAGCAAGTATACAAGTCACGACTATCCTCCTATCTGGATGGCTTGTGAAATTATGTCTTTTGGGCTGTTTTCAAAATGGTACAACAATTTGCGTCCTGCAAGTGTTCAGGCAGATATTGCTCAGAACTATGGTTTGGATAAAAGTGTTTTACCTAGCTTGCTTGAACATTTTGTCTATTTGCGTAATGTTTGTGCCCACCACGGCCGTGTTTGGAACAAATCCCTCGTTGTTACTCCCCGTCTCCCCAAAACAAAACCCCATTCATTGCACCAGAGCCTAAACCTAACCCAAACCCGCAAAATATATAACTCCTTGGTCATGATTGCCCATTTTCTGCGGGTCATTAGCCCCCGTACTGCGTGGCAAAAACAGCTATGGCATTTGCTGGACACCCACAAAATAGATTTGGAGCCAATGGGCTTTCCTGCTGATTGGCAGGAACGACCCTATTGGCAGGAGGTAGCAGAATGACGTTTTCGAGGTATGCGCGATATAAGGAGAGTGGTATGTCGTGGTTGGGGGAGATTCCCGCGCATTGGGAGATTAAAAAAGCAAAATTTTTGTGGCAAGAGTTGGAAGAACGATCGGTAGATGGGAACGAACAATTACTGTCTGTTTCTCAATACTCTGGAGTTATTCCCCGTGAAGAAGACTCGAGGAGTGATAATTTAGCCAACTACAAAAAATGTTCTGTAGATGATTTGGTCATAAACATTATGCTTGCATGGATGGGCGGTTTGGGAATTGCAGAGCAAAATGGAATTGTTAGCCCCGCGTATAGTGTTTATCGTCAAAAGGATAACAACAACTCAAAATACTTTGGCTACCTGTACAGAACATCAATTTATTTAGCAGAGTTTGCACGCCGTTCAACAGGTGTTGTTCCTTCACGTTGGAGGATGTATACAGAAGATTTTGGTCAAGTGCTGACATTAGTGCCGCCGTTGGAGGAGCAGGAGCGGATAGCGGGGTTTTTAGATGAGAAGGTGGGGGAGATAACCACGGCCGTGGCTCAAAAACAACGCCTCATTGACCTCCTGCAAGAGCAGAAGGAGATTATGATAAACACGGCCGTGACGCGCGGCCTCAATCCCCATGTGCCTCTCAAAGAGAGCGGCATTCCTTGGCTCGGCAAAATCCCTGCCCACTGGGAAGTTAAGCGGATCAAGTTTATTGCTGATTTCATCACTTCTGGACCGAGAGGTTGGGCTGAATATTATTCCGATAGTGGTAGTTATTTTTTGCAAAGTGGCAACCTTAATAATGACGTTGGTATTGAATTAGAAAATGCACATCGGGTAACGCCACCACGAGGAGCAGGAGGTATTAGAACACGTCTAGAAAATGATGATGTCCTTGTATGCGTTACAGGTGCAAATACGGGTCGCGTTGGCATTGCAAAATTAAACGGTCAGGAAGTTTACATCAATCAGCACCTTTCGTTAGTTCGTCCAAACAAATCTATGTACGCAGACTATTTGGCTTACATTCTATCTTCCCATATAGGGAAGCAGCACTTCTCATTAGCTCAATATGGCCTTAAAGAAGGTTTAAACCTGAGTGATGTGAGAAATGCACCCATCTTCCTTCCTCCTATTGATGAGCAAATCAGAATTGCTGAGTATGTCGGAAAAACAATACAACAATTCAAAAACATGCAAGGCAAAATTCAATTACACATTGACAAGCTACATGAGTACAAACAAGTCCTCATCGCGGCCGCCGTCACCGGCCAACTCAAGCTATAGCGAGCAGAGAAGCCCCTCATTCAACAATTCAACAATTCATCAGTTCACAAATTCCACAATTAAAAAAATTGTTGAATTGCTTAATTGGTGAATTGTTGAATTGCTTAATTCTTAATCACCTAAACCCCGGAGGGAAACACACATGAGCAACAAATGGACACAAACCAACATCCCCGACCTGACCAACAAAGTCGTCATCATCACCGGCGCCAACAGCGGCCTCGGCCTCGAATCCACCAAAGCGTTAGCCCAAAAAGGGGCGACCGTGGTCATGGCTTGCCGCAACCTGCGCAAAGCAGAGGAAGCCAAAGCGGAGGTATTGCAAGCCACGCCCCAAGCGCAACTGGCGGTCATGGCCCTAGACAACGCCAGCCTCGCCTCGGTCAAACAGTTCGCCGAAGCGTTCAAGGCCAGCTATGATCGTTTAGACATCCTGCTCAACAATGCGGGCGTGATGGCGATTCCCCGCACGGAAACGGAGGATGGGTTTGAGATGCAGTTGGGGGTGAATCATCTGGCGCATTTTGCGCTGACGGGTCATCTGTTGGATATTTTGATAGAGACGCCACACGGCCGTGTGCATAGCACCTCCAGCAGTGCCGCCTTCCAAGGCCAAATCAACTTCGACGACCTGATGGGCAAAAAGTCATACAGCCGTTGGTCAGCTTATTCCCAAAGCAAGCTCGCCAACGCCGCCTTTGCCACCGAACTGCACCGTCGGCTCCAAGCGGCCGGGCACGACACCATCGCCAACTCCTCCCACCCCGGTTTGGTGATGACCAACTTGCAAACCAACAGCTTAGCGCAATCAGGCGCACCGCTCAGCGAACGCATTCTCTACGGCACGTTTGGCTCCCTCATTGCCCAAGACATTAGCATGGGGGTGTTGCCCCAGCTTTACGCCAGCACCGCCCCAGAGGCGAAGGGCGGGGTCTTTTATGGCCCCAAAACGTTCCGCATCCGTGGCTATCCAGCGGAGCAATCGTGTAACAAGATGCTGGATGATGGCCCGGCTCTGCGGCGGTTTTGGGAGGTTTCGGAGGAACTCACGGGTATCCATTACCTCGATTAGCCCATTCAACAATTCACAAATTCAACAATTCAACAATTAAAAAATTGGTGAATTGTTGAATTGCTTAATTGTTGAACAGTTTCGTTTCGCTATGTACAATCCCGCACCACTACTGTACAATTCCTTTAACCTTTACCGTTAAAGAAACTGAGCCAGCCTATCATGGAGATCTTCTTTGCTGACCGCAAATTGCAAAAGCAATGCCAATCTGCCCGTGCCCTACAAAAAGCACACGGAATCACCCGCGCCCGCCGCATCCTGCGCCATCTCAACGTTCTTATCCAAGCCAGCACCCTAGCTGATATCCGCCATTCACCCGGCCGTTGCCACGAACTAACAGGCGACCGCGCTGGACAATTCGCCCTCGATTTGGATCACCCCTACCGCCTCATCTTCATACCCGAGCACGACCCCACCCCGCGCAAAGAAGATGGGGGCATCAATTGGCAAGAAATCACCCGCGTGACCATTCTTGCCGTGGAGGATTACCACTAATGAGCGAACGCATCCTTTACCCCTACGAACCAGATCCACTCCTCGCCATCCCCCCCGGCGAAACCCTGCAAGAAATGCTCGAAGAGCGCGGCATGTCCCAAACCGAGTTAGCCTTGCGCATGGGGCGACCCGTCAAAACCATCAACGAAATCATTCGTGGCAAAACCGCCATCACGGCCGAGACCGCCCTACAGCTAGAACGTGTTTTTACTGTGCCTGTCCAACTTTGGCTCAATCTGGAACAAAGCTACCGCGAAGCCCTAGCGCGACAGGTCGAAGACGAAGCCCTGCAAATGCATCAAGCATGGGTCAAAAACTTCCCCATTGCCAAAATGCGCCAACTGGGCTGGCTACCCACAGGGCAATCCCGCCACCAATTACTCGTAGACTTGCTCCAATTCTTCGGCATCGCCCACCCCGACAGCTTTAATGACCTCTGGGAAGCCTGCTTGGTAGATTATCGTCGCACGACCGCCTACAGCAGTAGCGACTATGCGTTGGCCGCTTGGTTGCGCCAAGGGGAAATTGAGGCGCAAGCAGTGTACACGGAACCGTATGACGCCGCCGCCTTTCGCCAACTTTTGCGCCATGAGTGTCGCGCCCTGACGCTGGAAACGGATTTGGCTTTTATCATGGAGAGACTCACGGCGCTGTGTGCTTCGGTGGGCACGGCCGTGGTTTTTGTGCCCCAAATAGATGGCGCACGGGTCAGCGGGGCGGCGCGTTGGCTCCACAAAGATAAAGCCCTCATCCAGCTTAGCCTGCGCTACAAAACAAATGACTATTTCTGGTTCTCTTTCTTCCACGAAGCGGGGCACATCCTCCTGCACGGCAAGCGGGACATCTTCATTGAGTATGAGCGAGAAAACGGGGAAGCTCCCAGCCAAAAAGAGCGGGAGGCGGACAATTTCGCCCGTCATTTGCTCATTCCTCAGTCTGACTATGAGTCGTTTGTGTTTGGTATCGAGATGAGTGAGGGGTATTTCAGTACCACGGTGGTAAAAGAGTTTGCCGAGCGCAGCAACATCGCGCCAGGCATCGTTGTGGGTCGGCTCCAACACGACGGGCATGTGAAGTACAGTCACCTGAATAAACTGAAAATTCCCTTTGACTGGTCGGATATAGCTATGGAGGCGGTGTAATGCCCATTCACCCGTTCAACAATTCACCAATTCATCAATTAAAAAAATTGCTTAATTGTTGAACTGTTGAATTGCTTAATTGTTGAATGAATAAGGAGCAACAATAATGAGCAAAGGAGAAAACATTGAAGAAAGACTCGTCGAATTCGCCGTACGCATCATCCACGTCTGCGACTCATTACCCAACAAACCCGCCGCCAGACACATACGCGGGCAACTCCTCCGCTCCGGCACATCACCTGCCCCCAACTATGGCGAAGCCCGTGGCGCAGAAAGCCGCAACGACTTTATTCACAAGCTCAAAATCGTCCTCAAAGAACTCAACGAAACCCGCATCTGGCTAAAAATCATCATTCGTGCCAAAATGCTCTCGGAAAAAAATCTTAATGGCCTGTTAGGTGAATGTGACCAGCTATGCCGTATCATCAGTGCCAGCATCCACACCGCGAAACAATCATCAAATTAACCGTTCAACAATTCACCAATTCAACAATTCAACAATTAAAAAAATTGGTGAATTGCTTAATTGTTGAATTGTTGAATTGCCTAATGATTAAAACCCTATGACCAGCCAAACCAACGAACAAGCCCTCGAAGCCCTTATCGAACAAGCCCTCACTGGCAGTAGCCGCGAAGAACGCCAACTCGGCGAACCCAATCCCGTCTGGCTCACCACCGCCAACTACCAGCCCGGCGACCCCAGCGACTACGACCCCCACCTCGCCCTCGACACCGCCAAACTGTGGGCCTTCCTGCAAGCCACCCAACCCACCGAACTCGCCAAACTGCACGACCGCCCCGACTGGCAACGGCTTATCCTCGAACGCATAGACCGGCTCATCAAGCGGGACGGAACCCTCGCCCTACTCAAAAAAGGGGTCGGCATCGACTCCGCCCACTTCACCCTTTTCTACAGCCCCCCCATCAACGACCTCAACCCCCTTATCGGCCAGCGATTCCAGCACAACATCTTCTCCCTCACCCGCCAAGTGGCGTACAGCACCGGTACAAACAACCCCACCGTGGACATCGTGCTCTTCCTCAACGGCCTGCCCATCGCCACCATCGAACTGAAAAACCAATGGACAGGGCAAACCGTGTGGCACGCCCAACAGCAATACCGGCGCGACCGCTCCCCCAGCGAACCGCTCTTCAACTTTGGCCGCTGTCTGGTTCATTTTGCCGTAGACACCGATGAGGTGTACATGACCACCAAGCTCACGGGAGCCAGCACCTTCTTTCTCCCCTTCAACAAAGGGTACAAAGAGGGCCAAGGGAACCCACCCAACCCACACGGCCACAAAACCGCCTACCTGTGGGAAGAGGTGCTAACCCGCGAGAGCCTAGCCAATATCATCCAGCACTTTGTGGTGCTAATCGGCAAAACACGCGACCCGCTCAAGAAAAAAGACCTCTTCTTCCCCCGCTACCACCAGCTCGACGTGGTGCGCCAGCTTTATCGAGATGTGCAGGTCAACGGCGCGGGCAAAACCTACCTCATCCAACATTCGGCGGGGTCGGGCAAATCCAACTCCATCACTTGGCTGGCGTATCAACTCATTGAGCTATTTCGCCCCGGAGCCGACCGCCCCCTGTTCGATTCCGTCGTCGTCGTAACCGACAGGCGCGTCCTCGACAAGCAACTGCGCGAAAATATCGGCCAATTTTCCCAAGTCAAAAACATCATCGCCCCCGCCTACAGTGCCGCCGAGCTAAAGCAACATCTGGAAAGCGGCAAGCGCATCATCATTACCACCATCCAAAAGTTCCCCTTCATTGTGGATGGCATTGACGACCTTTCGGACAGACGCTTTGGGGTGATTATTGACGAAGCGCACTCCTCGCAGAGCGGCCGTGCGGCGGACACCCTCAACATGAGCCTCGGCGCGGATGGGGAGCTAGACGAAGAGCCAGAAGATGTGCAAGAGAAGATTTTGCAACTGATGGCGCGGCGCAAAATGGGGCACAACGCCAGCTACTTTGCCTTTACCGCCACCCCCAAACAAGCCACTCTCGAAAAATTTGGCGTGCCCGATGAGCAGGGCAAAAATTTTCACCCCTTCCATCTCTACTCGATGAAACAAGCGATAGAAGAGGGGTTCATTCTCGATGTGTTAGCCAACTACACCACCTACAAAAGCTACTACGAAATCGAAAAGGCGATTGCCGATAACCCCCGCTTTGATTCCGCCAAAGCGCAAAAAAAGCTCCGCGCCTATGTCGAAGGGCATGAGCAGACGATAAACACCAAGGCGGAAATCATGGTCGCCCATTTTTGGGAGCAAGTGGTCGCCACCAAAAAGCTCAGGGGGCAGGCCAAAGCGATGATTATCACCCGCAACATCGTCTCCGCCATTCGCTACTTTCAAGCGGTCAAACGAGAGCTAGGGCGACAAAACGCCCCATTTCAGGCGATAGTCGCCTTTTCGGGCAAAAAAGTGGTGGACGGTATCGAGCATACGGAAGAGTCGCTCAACGGCTTCCCCAGTAAAGAGATAGAGGATAGGCTCGACAGCGACGAGTATCGCCTGCTCATTGTGGCTAATAAGTTCCTGACGGGGTTCGACCAGCCCAAGCTCTGCACCATGTATGTGGATAAAAAGCTCCAAGGCGTGCTGGCGGTGCAGGCTCTGAGCCGCCTCAATCGGAGCCAGTTGTCTCTGGGCAAGCGCACCGAGGATGTGTTTGTGCTGGACTTTTTCAACACGCCCGCCGACATTAAAGCAGGCTTTGACCCGTTTTATACGGCAACCAGTTTGGTCGAGCCTACCAATCCCAACGTATTGCACGACCTGAAAGACGCCCTAGATGGGGTGGGCGTCTATGATTGGCCAGAGGTGGAGCAGTTCAATACGCTCTACTTTGGCAATGCGCCCGCTGACCAGCTTAGCCCGCTCATTGACCTGTGCGCCGCCCGCTTTGCGGATGGATTGGGGCTGGAGCCAGAGGATAAGGCGGATTTCAAGATTAAGGCGAAGCAGTTTTTGAAGGTGTACGCCCAGATTGCATGTATGTTGCGCTTTGATGTGCTGGCGTGGGAGAAGCTGTTCTGGTTTCTCAAGTTCCTCATCCCCAAGCTGGTCATCCATGACCCGGACCGGGAGACGCTGGATGATTTGCTGGAGAGCGTGGATTTGTCTACGTATGGGCTGGAGCGCAAGACGCTGAATGAGCCGATTGGGCTGGATGAGGGAGCCAGTGAACTGGAGGCGGCCGCGCCGCGTATGCGGGGGGTGCATGATGAGCAGGAAGAGCGGGACTCGCTGGATGAGATTATCGCGGCGTTTAATGAGCGGTGGTTTGAAGCGTGGCAGGCGACGCCGGAGGAGGCGCGGGTGAAGATGATGAAGTCGCAAACGGAGGCGGCGGCGCATCCTGATTTGCAGACGCAGGTGCTGGAAAATCCAGATGGACAGAATAAGCTGATGGCGTTTGAGCGGATTATGCAGAGGGTGATGCTTCAGCAGAGGCGGCAGGATTTGAGTTTGTATCAGCTTTATACGCAGGATGAGGGGTTTCGCACGGCGTATAACACGGCCGTGTTGCGCAATATCGAACAACAACACGCCGCTGGCTCTGCATCCGTCCCTTAGGGTCAAGGCTTGCCTTGACCCTACGGGACGAGACGGGACGAAAGGGGGGGTCGTTAGTCGCTATCCCCAAGGGCGAAATCCACGGCCGTGGCCGCGTGTAGATAAGTGGTGTCGAACAGGGGCACGGCCGTGTCCCCCTCCTTTATCAGCAAGCCAATCTCCGTACAGCCGAGAATCACCCCTTCCGCCCCGGCCGTGACCAAATCGGCGATAATGGCCTGATACGTCGCTTTAGAATCGGGCAGGATTTTGCCGAGGCATAGCTCATCGTAAATGATGCGGTGGACTTGTTGGCGAGGGGCGTCAGGGGGGATGAGGACATGGAGGCCGTGCTGGTCGATGAGCCGCCCTTTGTAGAAATCCATGGTCATGGTGAACTCGGTGCCGAGCAGGCCGATGTGGGTCAGGCCAGCTTTTTTGATAGCCACGGCCGTGGCGTCAGCGATGTGGAGCAGGGGAATATCTATGGCCGCTTGGACTTGGGGAGCGAGCAGGTGCATGGTGTTGGTGCAGATGAGCAGGCAATCCGCCCCTGCCCGCTCGAGGGCCTGCGCGGCATGAATGAGAATTTCCCCCGCTTTGTCCCATTCCCCTTGGTGCTGATACGCTTCTATTTCGGCGAATTCGACTGAGTACAGAATGCTTTTGGCGGAGTGTAGCCCGCCGAGCCGCTCGCGCACAATTTGGTTGATGAGGCGGTAATATTCGAGCGAGGATTCCCAGCTCATGCCGCCGAGTAGGCCGATGGTTTTCATGGGTTTGCTCCGGATAATAAGTGCGAAGGGCGAAGGGCGAGGTGCGAGGTGGTTGGCGTTCTAATCATGGGCTGTTTGACCGACCACTTTTCACTTCTGAGTCCCCTGAAAAAAGGTCAAAATCTCTCGCTAAGACGCAGAGAAGCAAAGAGAAAAACTTTGCGCTCTTTGTGCCTTTGCGAGAGCCTGCTTTTCACTTCTCACTTCTCACTAAAACTGTCGGTATTTGAACTGGCCGCCGACGATGGTGCCGAGGATGTTGGTCTCGAGGATTTCGCTGGGGGGGATGGTGAAGATGTCACGGTCGTAGAGGGTGAGGTCGGCGAATTTGCCGGGGGTGATGGTTCCTAGCTGGTTTTCTTGGCCGCTGGTCACGGCCGTGGCCCAGGTAAACGCCCGCACCGCTTCCAACATCGTCAGCCGTTGTGCTGGATACCATCCTTCTGGCGCATAGCTGTTAGAACCTGCCCGTTTTTGGCGCGTCACGGCCGCGTGCAGGCCATGCAGAGGGTCAATTTCCTCTATCGGAAAATCAGAGCCGAACACGAGCAATGCTTCACTCGCCAGCATATCCCTCCACGCATAGCTGTACTGGGCGCGGTCGCCCCAATACGCATCCGCTATCTCCATATCAGACACGGCGTGGGTCGGTTGCATCGAGGCGATGACCTGAAGCTGGGCCAAACGGTGACGGTCTTGGGGGTGATAAATTTGCACATGCTCAATGCGATGACGCAATTGGGACGTGTCTCCCCGCGCTTCTTCTTCTCGCCGCACCACTTCATACACATCCAAAATATCATGCACCGCTTTGTCGCCGATGGCGTGAACCGTGACCGACAGGCCGTGGGCACTCGCTTGGCTGGCGATGCGGTACATCTCTTCTTTGTCGGTGACGGCGATGCCAACATTGTCTGGTTCCCCTTCGTAGGGTTCGACCATGAGGGCCGTTTTGCCCCCGAGTGCCCCATCCGCAAAGATTTTGATGCCGCCGATGCGGAGCCATTCATCCCCAAAATCCGTTTGCAGACCAAGGGCGATGGCGTGGTCGAGCAGGGCGGCGGGGATGTTTTTGTAGATACGCAGGCCGAGTTGCTCATTGCGCCGCAAGGTTTGCAACGCTTCAAAAGAGGTACGGCCGTCGAAATCATGCAAACCGGTCAGGCCGACGCGCCAGCAGTTTTCTTGCGCCCGTTGCATCGATTCGACGAGTTGGGCGTGGGTGTACGAGGGAATGTGCTGGCGCACAAGCTGGATGGCGTTTTCGTAGAGGATGCCCGTCGGTTCGCCGTTTTCGTCGCGCCCAATCTGGCCGCCGGCGGGGTCGGGGGTGGCGCGGGTGATGCCCGCTAGCTGGAGGGCGCGGGAGTTGGCCCAGCCGGTGTGGTAGCTTTTGTCGCTGAGCAGGGCGGGGCGGTCGGGCATGAGCGGGTCGAGGTCGCTTTTGTGGGGCAGGCGGTTTTCAGGCCAAATTTGGTTTTTCCAGCCATACCCTTGGAGCCATTCACCGGGGGAGAGGGTGGGCAGTTTGGCGTGGATGCGCTGGAGGGCTTGGGCGAGGGAGGGGACGTCGAGCAGGTTGGCTTGGCGCAGGGAGAGGGCGTAGAGTTGGAAGTGGCAATGGGCGTCTACGAGGCCGGGGGTGACGGTGGCGCCGTTGAGGTTGATTTTTTCGGCGTGGGGCAGATTGAGTTGGGTAATCTCGTCGTCGGAGCCGAGGGCAAGCACACGGCCGTGTTCGATAGCCACGGCCGTGGCGGTCGGTTGATGCGCGTCGAGCGTATAAATACGCCCATTAAACAAAATGAGAGAGGGCTGGGGAGTCATGGGGCACTTTTACGGTTGAAGTCGAGCCAGTAAGCAAAGCGTAGACGTTAATCGCCTCTATTTTGCCTCTGAATTGCCGAATCCCCAAATCCTTGATGTGGACGCGCACCTCTTGCCCCAGCGCGCGCCGCGTGTTGGCGTCGAGCAGAACGCGATAGGGCACGTATTTGGTGTATGCTTCCAGCCGAGCGGCGATGTTCACGGTGTCGCCGACGCAGGTGTAGGTGGCGCGGGCGTTGGTGCCTAGATAGCCCGCGATAACTTGGCCAGAGGCGATACCAATGCCGATTTCGATGGGCGCACGGCCGTGGGCAATCTGCTCCTTGTTAAACAACTTAATTCTCTGCCGCATGAGCAGAGCCGCCCGCACCGCCCGTTCCGCATGGTCGGCATGGGGCACCGGTGCGCCAAAAATCGCCATCAGCCCATCCCCCACCATCTGGTTGACCACCCCCCCCTCCTGCCCAATTGCCTCAAACATATGAGAAAAATAATCATTCAGCAGTTGAATTGTCGCCTCTGGCCCCTGCTGTTCCGTGATGCGCGTGAAGTCGCGGATGTCGCAGAACATGGCCGTGGCATTGACATAATTGCCGCCCAAAGTTAGGCCATGTGCCAGCAGTTCATCCGCGACGGGCTGGGTCGCAAATTGTCCAAATAGCTTATAAAGCTGGTTGTTTAGCTCGCTGATTTTGTCGTTGGCCGCCTCTAGGGCGTCATTTTTGGCGGCTAGCTCGCGCTGGAGAGCATACAGTTTGAGATGGGTGCGCACCCGCGCCAAAATTTCGGAGGCACTAAACGGTTTGGTAATGTAATCAACCCCGCCCGCCTCAAACCCCGCCAGCTTGTCTTCCACGTGGTCGAGGGCACTGATGTAAATGATGGGGATTTGGCTGGTGCGGGGATTGGCCTTGAGACGACGGGCCGTTTCAAAGCCGTTGATACCGGGCATCATAACGTCGAGCAAAATAAGCTCTGGTTGTTTTTGCTCGGCTAGGTCAATGCCTACTTCACCCGTGCTGGCTTTGTCGACGCAGTAGCCTTCACCGACCAGATAGTGGCTGATAAGCTGTTGGTTGATGAGGTTATCTTCAATGATCAGAATGGTGGCGTTGCTCATGAGGTTGGCTTCGTTGGTGGTCTTGGTTGCACCTTATGTAGTTAGAATGAGTCGCACGATGGATCACGTTTTGCGTGACCATCGATTACTTTGAATTGTGCGAGGAAACGAAGGTACTTTCAATTGGTTGGGACGTAATTCACTCAAAACCAACGCTGAGCGACGTTATTCTAACATTTGGGGCAATTTGAAGCGGGGCTAGATGAGTGGGGGCTTAGGCAATGCGGGTTTGGATGGTGTGGTGGAGTTGGTGTAGGTGTGGGGGCTGAAGGTAGTTGTTGCGGGTGGCATCGAGATGAACCACGGCCGTGGCGCCCCTTTTTTCTGTTACTTGGCCCAACCAGCGGCGCAACAGATTGTCGAGTGTGAGCAAGTCAGCTAACTGGGTTAATTCACCGGGGCGATTGCGCTGGCGATACCGTTCGGCCACTAACGCGGGGGGCGCGTCTAAAAAGAGGATGAGGTCGGGCGGGGGGAGATGGATGCGGGTGAGGGTGTAAAAACGTTGACATAAAGCAAACTCGGCTGGGGTGAGGTGGCCGTGGTGCTGGAGCAGATGGGTAAAGCCCCAAAAATCTATGTCGAGGCCGCCATCTACCAGCGCGGGGCGGGCTTGCTGGCGCAGAACCTGCTCTTGCTCAGCGCGAAAGAGCAGAAAATCGAGCTGATTGGGCAGGGCGTAGTGGGCGGGGTCGGTGACGCAGAGGTTGTGAAACGGCCGTGTGGCGTGTTCTTCTAGACCTACAAAATAGCCGCCCATCTCCTGCAAGGCCTGCACTAATGTGGTTTTGCCCACCCCCGCATTGCCGACGATGGTGATGAGTTTGTTCATTGTTGGTTTTTTGGGAAAGTCAAAAGTGGAAAGTAAGAAGTAAAAAGTGTGTATTGGTCACAAATTGTTCAGACAAAAAATCGTAGCTTGGCACGCCTCGCCGCATGCGGCGGCTCGGCTA